>NZ_JBSKBQ010000004.1:0-445927 GCF_053714375.1 Mesorhizobium sp. ArgA1 | reverse complement strand
AAACCCGCGCCGGAAACCACCTCGCTGCGCCCCTGCCGTCTCTCCAGGCGTCCAAAGCCTAATAACGCAACAGGCCCCTTGTGGGAGAAGGTGGATCGGCGCGCAGCGCCGAGACGGATGAGGGGTGTTCCAGGGAACACAAACCTCTCACTCCGCTGGAACACCCCTCATCCGTCGCCTTCGGCGACACCTTCTCCCACAGGGGGAGAAGGAAGAAGCCGCCCTACTCCGGCACGTGCCTCACCGCACCCTTGTCGGCGCTGGTGGCGAAGGCGGCGTAGGCGCGCAGCGCCGTCGTCACCTTGCGCTTGCGCTTTTCCTCGGGCTTCCAGGCCAAAGCGCCCTTTGCTTCCATTGCGGCGCGGCGCGCTTCGAGCTCGGCGTCACTGACGGCAAGGTGAATGGTGCGGTTGGGGATGTCGATCTCGATCGTGTCGCCTTCCTGCACCAGCCCGATCAGCCCGCCCTCGGCCGCTTCCGGCGAGGCATGGCCGATCGACAGGCCTGACGTGCCGCCGGAGAAGCGGCCGTCGGTGACGAGCGCGCAGGCTTTGCCCAGGCCTTTCGACTTCAGATAGCTCGTGGGGTAGAGCATCTCCTGCATGCCGGGACCGCCGCGCGGTCCTTCATAGCGGATGACGACGACGTCGCCGGCCTTGATCTCGTTGGACAGGATCGCCTTCACCGAAGCGTCCTGGCTTTCGAACACCCGCGCCGGGCCAGTGAACTTCAGGATCGATTCGTCGACGCCGGCGGTCTTCACGATGCAGCCGTCGAGCGCCAGATTGCCCTTTAGCACCGCAAGGCCGCCGTCCTTCGAGAACGGCGTCTCGGCGGAGCGGATGACGCCTTTCTCACGGTCGAGATCGAGCTCGTCCCAGCGGCGATCCTGGCTGAAGGCGACCTGCGTCGGCACGCCGCCGGGAGCGGCGAGGAAGAAGTCGCGGACATTCTGGCTCGTCGTGCGGGAAATATCCCAATGGTCTAGCGCTTCCCCGAGGCTCGCCGTGTGCACCGTCGGCAGGTCGCGGTTGAGCAGCCCTGCATTGTCGAGCTGGCCAAGGATGGCCATGATGCCGCCGGCACGGTGGACATCTTCCATATGCACGTCGGACTTTGCCGGTGCCACCTTGCACAGCACAGGCACCCGCCGCGACAGCCGGTCGATGTCCTCCATGGTGAAGTCGACTTCGCCCTCATGGGCGGCGGCCAGGATGTGCAGCACGGTGTTGGTCGAGCCGCCCATGGCGATGTCGAGCGTCATGGCGTTTTCGAAGGCGCCCTTCGAGGCAATGCTGCGCGGCAGTGCCGTCTCGTCATCCTGCTCGTAGTAGCGCTGGGCAAGATCGACGATGAGATGGCCCGCCTCGACGAACAGCCGCTTGCGGTCGGCGTGGGTGGCCAGCGTCGAGCCGTTGCCGGGCAGCGACAGGCCGAGCGCCTCGGTCAGGCAGTTCATCGAATTGGCCGTGAACATGCCGGAGCACGAACCGCAGGTCGGGCAGGCCGAGCGTTCGATGACCTTGACGTCCTCGTCGGAGATCTTGTCGTCGGCGGCGGCAACCATGGCGTCGACCAGATCGAGCGCCTGCGTCTTGCCGGCCAGCACCACCTTGCCGGCTTCCATCGGCCCGCCGGACACAAAGACGGTCGGGATGTTGAGGCGCAGCGAGGCCATCAGCATGCCGGGCGTGATCTTGTCGCAATTGGAGATGCAGACCATGGCGTCGGCGCAATGCGCATTGACCATGTATTCGACGGAGTCGGCGATCAGCTCGCGCGACGGCAGCGAATAGAGCATGCCGTCATGGCCCATGGCGATGCCGTCGTCGACGGCGATGGTGTTGAATTCCTTGGCGACGCCGCCGGCCTTCTCGATCTCGCGTGCCACCAGTTGGCCAAGGTCCTTGAGATGGACATGGCCGGGCACGAACTGGGTGAAGGAGTTGACCACCGCGATGATCGGCTTCCCGAAATCACTATCCTTCATGCCTGTGGCGCGCCACAAGCCGCGAGCGCCGGCCATGTTGCGGCCATGGGTGGTGGTGCGGGAACGATAGGCGGGCATCAATATTCCTTAGCTGGCTGGCTGCGCCCGGTGCGGAGCGTGGCGGCGCTGAATTTGGATCGCAGGGTTTATAGACCGGCAAGTATGGTCTGGCCACATTTTTGCAATGCGAAAAGATTGCGGACCGGTGTCGGATCGCTCCGCGTACGCGCGTCCTTGGGGCAACGGCAAGGGAATGGCACCATTTCTGGAGTCAGCCGTTTCACTGTAACCGCAACCAAAGACACCCCGAGGAGCACGACATGCAAAAGATCACCACCTGCCTGTGGTTCGACAACCAGGCCGAAGAGGCGATGAATTTCTACATCTCCATCTTCAAGAATTCGAAGGTGCTGAGCGTTTTGCGTTGGCCCGACGGTCACGCCGATGCGGGCAAAGCGCTGGTGACCACGTTCGAACTCGACGGTGTGCAGTTTCAGGCGCTCAACGGCGGACCGCAATTCAAGTTCAACGAGGCGATGTCACAGTCGATCGATTGCAAGACGCAGGAAGAGGTCGATTATTTCTGGGAGAAGCTGATCGAAGGTGGCGGCGAACCGTCGCAATGCAGCTGGCTGAAGGACAAATTCGGTGTGTCGTGGCAGGTCGTGCCGGAGCAGCTGCCGCGCCTGCTTCTGGATCCGGACAGGGCCAAGGCTGGCCGGGTGATGTCGGCAATGATGCAGATGAGCAAGATCGACATCGCCAAGATCGAGGAAGCGGCCGAGGGGTGAGAGGTCCGCGTAGCGGACGAAAAGCCAATTGCTTGGCTTGTCGAGCTTCAAACGTCCTGAGCCGGGAGGGGCCGGGAGGCGATCGATCCTTGAGCGCCGGCGCGGCCCCTCATCCGCCCTTCGGGCACCTTCTCCCCGTGAACGGGGAGAAGGGGAAAACTGCGCTCAAGCCGCCCTATCGCGAACCTGATAGTCCTTGATCGTGGCGAAGCGGATTGCCTTCCAGCGTTCGGCTTCGTAGTTCAGCGAGAAGGCGTGCTGGGCCAGGAACACCGGATCATTGTCGAGGTCGCGGGCGATGTCGCCGCGATGCGCTTCGATGAAGCGAAGCGTCTCGGCCTTGTCGTCGGCCGAAATCCAGCGGCAGACGGAAAAGCGCGACATTTCGAATTCGACCGGCAGCGTGTATTCGAAGTTCAGGCGTTCCTTCAAAACGTCGAGCTGCAGGGCGCCGACCACACCGACGATTGCCGGTGACCCATCTTCCGGCGAAAACAGCTGCACGACGCCTTCCTCGGCCATCTGGTGCAGCGCTTCCTTGAGTTTCTTGGCCTTCATCGCGTCGCCGAGGCGAACACGGCGCAGGATTTCCGGGGCGAAGTTGGGCACGCCACGGAACAGGATTTCCTCGCCCTCGGTCAGCGTGTCGCCGATGCGCAGCGTACCGTGATTGGGGATGCCGACGACGTCGCCGGCAAAGGCCTCGTCGGCGGTGACGCGGGTGCGGGCAAAGAAGAACTGCGGCGCCGATAGGCTCATCGGCTTGCCGGTGCGCACCAGCTTGGCCTTCATGCCGCGCTCGAGCTTGCCCGAACAGACGCGCACGAAAGCGATGCGGTCGCGATGGTTGGGGTCCATGTTGGCCTGGATCTTGAACACGAAGGAGGTCATCTTCTCCTCGGTCGCCTCGACCTTTCTGACATCGGCCTCCTGCGCGCGCGGCGGCGGGCCGAAGGCGCCAAGCGCCTCGATCAGGTCACGCACGCCAAAATTGCGCAGCGCCGAGCCGAAATAGACCGGCGTCAGGTGGCCTTCGCGAAAGGAATCGATATCGAGCGGACGGCAGGCTTCGCGCGCGAGCTCCAGTTCCTCGATGAAGGCTTCGCGCTCGTTTTCCGGCAAAAGGCCGGCGACACGGTTGGAATCGGGACCGTTGACCGGCGTGCGGTCTTTCTCCGCGTCGCCCTTGCGCACGGCGTTCAGCGCCAGGTGATAGGTGCCGGAAAAGGTCTTGCCCCTGCCGATCGGCCAGGTGATGGGGGCTGTGTCCAGCGCCAGCTTCTGCTCGATCTCGTCGAGAATTTCGAAGGGATCGCGGCTTTCGCGGTCCATCTTGTTGACGAAGGTGATGATCGGGATGTCGCGCAGCCGGCAGACCTCGAACAGCTTCAGCGTGCGCGGCTCGATGCCCTTGGCGGCGTCGATGACCATGACAGCGCTGTCGACCGCCGACAGGGTGCGATAAGTGTCGTCGGCGAAATCTTCGTGGCCGGGCGTGTCGAGCAGGTTGAAGACATTGTCCTCATACTCGAAGGTCATCACCGAGGTGACGACCGAAATGCCGCGCTCGCGCTCGATCTTCATCCAGTCGGACCGGGTCTGGATGCGGTCCTTCTTGGCCTTGACCTCGCCGGCAAGCTGGATGGCGCCGCCGAACAGCAGCAGCTTTTCCGTGAGCGTCGTCTTGCCGGCGTCGGGGTGGGCGATGATCGCGAAAGTGCGGCGGCGCGATACCGCCTGTTCGATGTCTTCTGCCAATTTTTGGAATCCTGTCTGTGGCGCGGGCTTCTAGCAGCGCTTTCCCGGCCTGTCGACAGTTTCGGGCGGACGGACCCTGAGCGCACTTGAGCTTGAGCCGCTGCAATGGCATCACGGATGCCAGTTTGAAAAGGATCGGCATGAGCAATCCGAAACAAGTCATCGTCATCGGTGCCGGCATTATCGGCGCGTCCGTTGCCTGGCACCTGACCAAGGCCGGCGCGCAGGTGACGGTGGTTTCCGAGAGCGGCGCAGGTGGCGTCGCGACGCCGAATTCCTTTGCCTGGATCAACGCCAGCTGGGGCAATCCGGAGCCCTATTTCCGGCTGCGCATCCGCGCCATGGCCGAGTGGAAAAGGCTGGCAAACGAGCTGCCCGGTCTGCCTCTCGCCTGGTGCGGCGGGCTCTGCTTTGATCTACCGGCCGACCGGCTCGAAGCCTACGCGGCTGAACACTCGTCATGGGGCTACGGCATCGAACGCGTCGGCCGCGACCGGGCGGCGCAAATCGAGCCCAACCTCGTCGAGCCTCCTGAATTCGCCGTCTATGTCGCCGAAGAGGGCGTGGCCGAACCGGTTGCGGCGGCCAAGGCGCTGCTGGCCGATGCAGAACGGAACGGCGCGAAAATCACGACCGGAGCCGTTACCGCCTTGGTGCATTCCAACGGCAAGGTTTCCGGCGTGGAGATTTCCGGCCAGCGGGTTGCCGCCGACGAGGTGGTGATCGCCGCCGGCACCGGCGCCCCGGCCATCGCCGCCACCGCCGGCATCAAACTGCCGATCGAGACGCCGCCCGGCCTGATCGTCCACTCGCGGCCATACAAAAAGCTGCTCAACGGCCTGGTGCATGCCGAGAGGCTGCATATGCGCCAGACGGCGGAGGGCCGCATCATTGCCGGTTCGGATTTCGCCGGCGGCGATCCCGGCGACAACCCCGACGCCACGGCGCGTGAACTGTTTGCGGTAGCCAAGGCGGCCTTGCGCGGTGGCGACGGGCTGGAGCTTGGTTTCCACACGGTCGGCTACCGGCCGACGCCGATCGACCGCTTTCCGATCATCGGCCGCGCCGAAGGCATGGATGGCCTTTACATCGCGGTCATGCATTCGGGCATCACGCTGGCGCCTGCGGTAGGTCTGTTCGCCGCGCGCGAGATCCTCGATGGTGAACGAGACCCATTGCTGGCGCCGTACGGGCTGGAGCGCTTTGCTAGTAGCTGGGCGGACGCTTGAAGCCGCCACTGAACGGTTCGATCGCCTTGGCGACACCAAGCAGCCGTGCCTCCGACCAGCGCTTGCCGACCAATTGCAGGCCGATGGGCAGGCCGTCGCGGTCCGGTCCACAGGGTATCGTCAGGGCCGGGTGTCCGGAATAGTTGAAGACCGCGCCATAGGCCGGCAGAATCCAGTAGTTTTGCTCTTGGCCATCGACGTCGATGGGGGTGCCGGGTTCGCAATGCGGGAAGGCCGTGGTCATGGCGGCCGGGCACAGCAAGGCATCGCAGGTTTCGAAGAAACTATCCCAGGCGAGGATGGAGCGGTCGCGGCGGGCGAGTGCCTCGAGCCAGCGGGAGACTGGCGTCGGCTGCTCAGGCGGCTCTGGCTGCGCGGCCTCCATCATCATGCCGATCAGCATGCCGCCCTGCTCCAGATCGTCGTGCAGATTGAGCTTCGGCAGTTTTGCCGGCTCGACGGTCGCGCCTGCCGCCCGAAGCTGCCTCGCCAGGGTGTCGACGGCAGCGCTGATGTCTCGGCCCACAGGAAAGCCGGGAAAGGACGGCCCCACAGTGATGCGCAATGTCTTGAGATTGATTTTTGGCATGGTCTCGACCGGCACCGGCGCAAGGTCGGTGTCGGCTCCATCCGGGCCGGCGATGATTGTGTAGATCAACGCCAGATCGTCCACGGACCGCGCCAGCGGACCGAGGCAGGACATCAGCCGCACGGTGCGCGCCGTTCCGCCCGGATCGGGAAAGGCGCCGGCCAGCGACACACGGTGCTCGGTCGGCTTCAGGCCATAGACGCCGCAGAAAGCGGCAGGCAGGCGGATTGATGATTGCATGTCGGTGCCGACATCGAACGGCGTCATCCCGGTCGCAACCGCTGCCGCGGCGCCACCGCTGGAGCCGCCTGATGTGCGCGAGAGATCCCACGGATTGCTGGTGCGGCCGAACAGCGGATTGTCCGACTGCCAGTCGCCCAGCATGGTCGCGACATTGGTCTTGCCGATCAGAATGCCGCCGGCAGTTTTCAATCGGGCAACGACCAGGCTGTCCGCTTTTGCCACATGGTCGGCGAAAGGCGGAAACCCGACGGTGGTCTTCATGCCTGCCGTTTCGTGCATGTCCTTCAAAGTGAAAGGCACGCCATGCAGCGGGCCGAGCGCGTCGCCGCGCGCCTGCGCCGCATCGGCCTTCTTCGCGCGCTCGCGGGCGCCTTCGCGGTCGAGATTAATGACCGCGTTGACTGCCTCGTTGTGCCGGTCGATCTGCGCCAGATGTGCGTCCAGCACTTCGAGGGCGGAGATCTTTCGTGCCGCGATTGCGGCGGCGAGGTCGACGGTCGAGGAGAAGACGGGGTCCATGACGAATGCTCCGGCAGCGACGCCTTCCCCAAATGGCAGGCGCCACTTGAAGTGAGTTCAGCATTCTAGGACAGGGAGCGCTTGATCGGAATTGCGCTGAGCGGTTCGGTTGAGGTTGGTGCGGCCTGAATTATGACCTATCCAACCAGCGCCAGTTTCGCAGTTGCCGGCACGAACGGCCGAATGCTCATTCCGTCACCTTCAATGGTGACAAAACTCGCTGGAGGGATGGCCTGCCAGTCGCCGCCTTCGCGATCGAAGGGCTCCGACACGATGCAGCGGCCGCCATTGCGGACCGAGGTGTAGAGCGTCGGCGCGTGGGCGTCGGTCGCATAGCGCACGGCAAACAGCGCCTCCCCATCCGAAAAGGCTGCGGTGAGTCTCAAGGCGGGTTCCAGACCGGCGCGGCGCGATGCCTCGATGATGCGGGCGGTGGCGCGCGACACGGCCCCTTGCGGGTCACTGGTGAGACCCTCGTCGATCATCAGCAGGAAGAACAGTTCGGAATCGGTGGTGCCTTCGCGCTGGTCGAAGACGGCGTCGGAGAGCGAATTCTCCAGCGCACGGCGGATCTTGTCGAAGCCGCCGATCTGGCCATTGTGCATGAACGACCAGTTGCCGCAGATGAAGGGATGGCAGTTCATGCGGCTGGTGGCGCCGCCGGTCGATGCCCTGACATGGGCGAGGAACAGGCCGGATTTGATCTGCCGGCACAGGCTCTTCAGATTGGGGTCCGACCAGGCCGGCAAGATGTCGCGGTAGAGGCCGGGCTCGGGCCGGTCGCCATACCAGGCGAGACCGAAGCCGTCGCCATTGGTCGGCGACTTGGCTTCCTGGGCGCAATGGCTCTGGGCGATCAGCGAGTGACAGGGCGCGGTGACGATGTCTTCGAGGAAGACCGCTTCACCCAGATAGGCCGCCCATCGGCACATCGCTTTTACCGTCTGTTATGCGCGATCCACGAGAGCCTGGGGCTCCTTGACCGCGTGTGAGCCTCTGTTGTGCGTCCGCTCATAGAGTTCGCGAACGATTCGGCTTGCCGTAGTTTCGAAGAGAAACGGCAAGAAAGCGTGAACAAGCGCTGCACCGGCAGCCATCAAGAGGCGCGAGCAGAACCAGGCGGCAAAGGCCATATGGCTGAAATAGGTCTCGCCCACCTTGGCCGGGTGAGAGGTGAAAAGCTTCGAAAACAGCGTCGTCATGGTGATCCCTCTGCCGGGATAAGCCCCGATATTGAGTATCGTGCCACAGGCAAAAGGTTCATCGGTCTCAATTTGTCCTTGCAAGCATCATAAATTTGGGACATTCATCCCAACATGGCGGCAGAAATCGATGAGATTGACCGGAGACTGCTGGCAGAGCTGCAACGCGACGGCACGCTGTCGGTCGACCAGCTCTCCGAAAGAGTCGCGCTGTCGCGCAACGCCTGCTGGCGCCGTGTCAAGCGGCTGGAGGAGGACGGCGTCATCACCGGACGGGTGGCGCTGGTCGATGCCGACAAGCTCGGGCTCGGGCTTTCGGTGTTCATCCTGATCCGCACCTCCAACCACGATCCAGACTGGCTGCAGAAATTTCGCGCGGCGGTAACCGCCTTTCCCGAGATCACCGGGGTCTACCGGATGTCCGGCGACCTCGACTATGTCGTGCGGGCGCGCGTGGCTGACATGAAAGCCTATGACCGGCTCTACCAGCGGCTGATCGCCAAGGTGGCGCTGTCGGATGTTTCGGCCTCCTTCGTCATGGAAGAGATCAAGGAGACGACGGTTGTGCCAGTCGAGGTGCGGTAGGTCATCGTGACGCCGCAAAGAAAGGCGTTGATAGCGTGGCGGGCGAGTTGACTGAATCGCGGTTCGCGCCGATAGGATCGATTTTATGCGCGCAGCCCTCCACACCTCCTCCGTCATTGGTCCCACTGTCGGCTTTGTCAGGTTGCCGCATGGTGAAGGACTTCCCCTCCCCGCCTATGAAAGCCCCGGCGCCGCCGGCATGGATCTGCGCGCCGCGGTGCCGGATGACCGGCCGCTGCTGATCCTGCCGGGCAAGCGCGCCCTGGTACCGACCGGGCTGATCCTGGAAATTCCCGAAGGGATGGAAGGCCAGGTGCGGCCACGTTCCGGCCTTGCCTTCAAGCACGGGCTGACCGTCCTCAATTCACCAGGCACGGTCGACAGCGACTATCGCGGCGAGGTCAAGGTGCTGCTGGTCAACCTCGGCGACGAGGATTTCGCGGTGACGCGCGGCATGCGCATTGCCCAGATCGTGTTTGCCACGGTGACGCAGGCGACGGTCGAGGAGCGCAGCCTGGCCGGTGCAACGACGCGCGGCTCGGGCGGGTTCGGATCGACCGGCACCGCCTAAATGAGCATACCAAAACTGGTCATCTTCGACTGCGACGGGATCCTCGTCGACACCGAGAACCTCGCCAACCGGCGGCTGGCCGAGTGGTTGAGTGCGGCGGGCTTCGCCACCACCTTCGAATATTGCCGCAAGCATTTCTCCGGCCGCAGCATGGCTTCGGTGCAAAAAGAGATCGAAGCTTCGACCGACGTCCGGCTCGGCGCCGATTTCGTCGATCGCTGGAACGCCGGTCTGCCGGATCTATTCTCGCACGGCGTCGAGGCGATCCCTTACGTCCGCGACTTCATCGAAATGGTGCGCGCGGCCGGCATCGCCTATTGCGTCGCCACGTCGGCGCGCATCTCGAAGATGCACATCACGCTCGGCCAGACCGGCCTGCTGCCGCTGTTCGAGCATGCAATGTTCTCGGCAACCATGGTCAGCCGCGGCAAGCCGTTTCCGGACCTGTTCCTGCATGCGGCAAAAACGATGGGCTTCGCGCCGGCCGACTGCATCGTCATCGAGGACAGCGTCGCCGGGACACAGGCAGGCATTGCTGCCGGCATGCGTGTCTACTCCTATCATGGCGATCCCTTTTCCGACCGCGATGGCCTGGCCGACGCCGGTGGCGTCCTGTTCGACGACATGCGCGAACTTGCCGGATTGGTGCCGATCCACTGATCTGATTTCAGCGCGGTGACCCGGCTGTGCGGTTCCATTGCCCGTGCTAGCGTACCCGCTTCGAGGGGCGCTACTTCATGACTTCCAATTTGCTTCGACTGATCCTTGCTTGCCTGCTGCTGCCATGGTTTTGGGCGGCGGCAAGCGCGCAGGCTGTCAGCTTTCCCGAGCTGGACAGTGCCGTCCCCGGCCATAAGAACGTCACCTATCTCGACCTGGCAAAGCTGGTCATTCCAGACCTGGCGTTGAACGCGGACGGCTTTTTTCACGGCGGCTTGCCGATCGAGATGCGCCACATCGAAGGGCCCGACAGCGGCGGCTCGCCGCCGGAAACATCGAGCCTGTCCAACGCTGCCGTGCTTGCGATCAGGGCCGGCGGCAAGGACCGGCTGGCGATGCTCTACGACCTCGGCGACTCTCCAGATAGCGCCGAAGGCTATGCGGTGCTGGCGCTCTACGACATTGCGGCCAAGCCGGCGCTGCTCGACGCGGTCAATGTCGCCGTCGACCGCGGCACTTACTTTCGCGATCCGGGCAAGCTTTCCGTCGGTGCAGACGATGACGTCCTCATCACCATGAGCACGCATTTCAACTCGAGCCAGGGCTATGTGATCACGCCGATGATCATGGTGCGGGACGACAAATTCGAACTGGTCGACATGATCTATACGTTCGACGAGAACCTCTGCGCCTACAAACGCACGCAGGATGTCGCGTTCCAAACCATCGCTGACGGCCAGCCTTATGCCGCGATCAAGGTGACGGTCACCGATGCCACCGTGCCGAACGGCGAAAGCTGCGACGAGGCAACGCCGCCCTCGGCGTCGCAGACCATTTCCGTCACCTACCACTGGGACGGGAAGACGTCGCGTTACGTCAAGGATTCCGACGCGCTGGACAAATTGGCAGCAGAGAACGCCAAACGCTTCTGAGCCAACCGCATTCGTTTGCCCGGCGCAAATCGGCGCGGTAGAATCCGCCGCACAATTCCACATAAGGGAAGCACCATGGACAAGGGCAAGATCTTTCGCGACTTGCACGCCTCGACCTTCGTCATGCCCAATCCATGGGATGTCGGCACGACCAAGCTTCTGGCGTCCTTCGGCTTCAAGGCGCTGGCGACGACCAGCGCCGGCTTTGCCTTTTCGCGCGGCTTGCCCGACGGAGCGGTGACGTTCGAGGCGATGATCCACCATTGCCGCGAGGTGACGGCGGCAACCAGCCTGCCGGTCTCGGCCGATCTCGAGAAGGGCAAGGGCGACAGCGCGACGAGTGCCGCAGAGACGGTTTTTGCGGCCGAAGCGGCGGGGCTCGCCGGCTGCTCGATCGAGGATCATACGGGCGATCCCGACAAGCCGATCTACGATTTTTCACATGCCGTCGAGCGCGTCGCCGCGGCAGCCGAAGCCGCACGGGCGCTCAAGCACGATTTCGTCTTCACCGCGCGGGCCGAGAATTTTCTGTGGGGGAAGAATGACCTCGACGACACGATCAAGCGGCTGCAGGCCTTCGAGACGGCCGGCGCCGATGTGCTCTATGCGCCGGGCCTCAAAGATATCGAGACGATCCAGAAAGTCTGCTCGGCCGTGAACCGGCCGGTCAACATCATGGCAATGCCTGGCTTCACCATCGCTGATCTCGCCATGGCCGGGGTCAAGCGCATTTCTCTCGGGCCGTGGCTGACCAATTTCGCCTTCGGCATGCTGGAAACAGCGGCGCGCGAGATCCAGCAGGACGGCACGTTCGGCTTTGCCCGCGCCGCCATGCCATTCGGCAAGCTGCAGGCGCTGTTCTCCAAGTCTCCAAACTGAACGGGTCCCGGCGCATGACGCTCACCGTCGTCGACATGCACACCGGCGGCGAGCCGCTGAGGATCGTCACCTCCGGTTATCCTGATATCCCCAAGGGCACGATCCTTGAGAAGCGCGCCTATGTGCGCGACCATCTCGACCATTTGCGCAAGCTGCTGATCTTCGAGCCGCGCGGCCATTACGACATGTATGGCGCGCTGCTGGTGGAGCCCGATTTGCCCGGCGCAGACATCGCCGTGCTGTTCATGCACAATGAGGGCTATTCGACGATGTGCGGCCACGCCATCGTCGCGCTCGGCCGCTATGCCATCGACGAAGGGCTGGTGGCGAAACAGGAGCCAATCACGACCGTCAACATCGAGGCGCCATGCGGCCTGGTCGTCGCTTCGGTGGAGGTCAGGGACGGCAAGGCCGGCGCCGTGTCGTTCGAGAGCGTGCCGGCATTCCTGTTTGCCCGTGACCAACAGATCGAATTGGCGGGATATGGCAGGATTACCTTTGACATTGCCTATGGCGGCGCCTTCTATGCACTGGCCGACTGCCATCAATTCGGCCTGGAGTTCGGCCGCAACCGCGTGCGCGATTTCGTCGACGCGGCAACCGCGCTGACCGAGCGGCTGAAGGCCGAGTTCCCGCTGTCGCATCCCGACCATGCCGATCTCGCTTTCCTTTACGGCACCATCCTGACCGACGGGCGCGATGCGTTTTCCGGCGAGACGACGAAAAATGTCTGCGTCTTTGCCGATGCCGAGGTCGACCGTTCGCCCACCGGCTCCGGCGTCACCGCGCGGCTGGCGGCGATGCGCGCCAAGGGCGAAATCGCCCTGGATCAGACGCGGACATTCGAAAGCATCGCCGGCTCGCGCTTCTCCGGCGCGGTGGCGCGCACGACCAAGGCCGGCCCGCATGATGCGATCATCGCTCGTGTCGGCGGCCGCGCCTATTATTCCGGTCGAGCCGAGCTCACTATCGAACCGGACGACGAATTGGGGCGCGGTTTTCTTCTGCGTTGACAGGCCTATCGCCTGGCGCTCTCCCGCGCGCCGATCGCCTTGTGCAGGTGCACCATCATGGCGGCGGCAAAGAGCGGCGTCAGCAGGTTAAGCAGCGGCACGGCGAGGAAGGCGGCAATCAACAGTCCGCCGAGGAACACCGTGCCGGCATATTTCCGGCGCAGCGCCTTGGCCTCGGCCTCGGGCCGAAAGCGCATGGCGGCGAATTCGAAGAATTCGCGCCCTAGCAGGTAGCCGTTGACGATGAAGAAGGCGGCGATGTTGACGCCTGGCACCAGCAGAAGGAGCAAGGCAATGATGTTGCCCAGGACGACGACGCCGAAGAATTTTATCGCCAGCGCCAGCGACTGCAGCGCCGGCACAGGTCGGCCGGGTGGGTCGGCGGGATAATCGGTGCGCTCGACCACTTCGGCGATGTCGTCGAGAAACAGGCCGGCAACGATTGCCGTCACCGGCGCGATCAGCAGCGCCATGCCGAAGGCGAGCACGATGGCCGCGACGATGCCGCCCAGCCAACTGGCCCAGGACGGCAGGCTGGGCAACAGGGCCTGAAGCCACGGCAAGGCCAGCCAGTCGACAAGACTTGTCAGCGCAAGCCACAAAGCCACGAGCACCAGTACGGTCAATCCGAGCGTTTTGAGGAAAACCGCGCGGAATTCGGGAGAGAACAAACGGCTCAGGGCGGCGCGCGCAGCGTCGAATATCACGGGCGACTCCAGCCTCGGGTCGAAACGGACACCTCCGAGATAGGCTGAGACTGCACGGGCCGCAAGGCAGCTAGCGCGCCAGCACTCGCGAGCGGGCGGGAATGGTCATTGCCGCGACACCGATGACGACGAAACCCATCCCCCAAAATACCGTCGGCCCCAGGCTTTCGCCGAGGAACAGGGCACCGATGCCGACGCCGATCGGCACGCGCAGATAGGCCTGTGACGTGGTGCCGACCGAACCCAGCGTGTGGATGAGGCGGAAAAAGATGCAGAAGGCCAGCGCCGTCGAAAACACAGACAGCGCCAGCAAGGCCAGGATCGAGGCCGTCGACGGCGCCAGCGTCCACGGCTGGTCGACCAATAGGCTCAAGGGGACAAGGATGGCCGCGCCGCAGATCATCGAGCCGGCGGCCGGCAGCATCGGATCGAGACCTCTGAAGTTGCGCCCGAAAATGGCGGCCCCCGCATAGCTGACCGTAGCCGCGACGACGGCAAGCTGCGCCCACAATTGATGGCCGAGACCGCCAAGCGCCTGGGTGCCGACGATCAGGCAAATGCCGGCTATGCCTGCGCCGACACCGAACAGCTTGCGTGCGGTCACCTGCTCGTGGCGGGTGATGAGCGCGGTCAGCAGGAAGGTGAAGATCGGCGATGTCGCGTTAAGGATGGTGGCCAGGCCGGCATCGATGGAGCGCTCGGCGGCGGCGATCAGCGTGAACGGCACGACGCTGTTGAGGCAGGCCTGGACCATGAACCGCCACCAGGTCGCGCTGTCCTTCGGCATGGAGAGGCCGCGCCAGCGGATCAGCGCGAGCAGGATGCCGCCAGCGATAAGGGTCCGGGCGGCGATGAAGGTTAGTGGCGGGATCGTCTCGACGCCGATCTTGATGAAGGTATAGGACGCGCCCCACAGTGCGGCCAGCAGGCCAAGCAGCGCCAGTTCGGTGGTCATGTCGATTTTTGTGGCCATGGCGGGTGCTTCCAGGACTTGATTTGAGGCCATGCTTGTAGGCGACGTGACGGTGAAATGCTTCGGCCACGGTCGAACTGTGATGGTGCCTCGCCCCGCGCACGCCCGCGTCGCGCCGCCTCCCGCCACACCGGCAAAAAGCGGAAATCGTTTGCCATTTTTCCGGGTGATGCTGTAGACCCGCCCGGGCGCGGCAGGAAGCCGGCTCGGTTCCCTAGAGCCGGATGGTTTCAGGTCTGGTCGACCTGAAATCTGAATCCGGCTCTAAATCTAAGAAATAAAGCATGATGTTCGCCCGAAAACCGCTTCACACTTTTCGGCATCATGCTTTGGGCGGAGACATTGATGCCGGATTATGACGTGCTTTGCATCGGCAATGCCATTGTCGACATCATCGCCCAGTGCGACGACGCTTTTCTCGAGACCAACGGCATCATCAAGGGTGCGATGAACCTCATCGACACCAGGCGCGCCGAGCTGCTCTACAGCCGCATGGGCCCGGCGATCGAGGCCTCGGGCGGCAGCGCCGGCAACACGGCGGCGGGCATCGCCAGCTTCGGCGGCCGCGCCGCCTTCTTCGGCAAGGTGTCGAACGATCCGCTTGGCGAAATCTATGCCCATGACATCCATGCCCAGGGCGTCGCTTTCGACACCAGGCCGCTCCAGGGACAGCCGCCGACGGCGCGCTCGATGATCTTCGTCACCCCCGACGGCGAGCGTTCGATGAACACCTATCTCGGCGCCTGCGTCGAGCTCGGCCCGGAGGACGTCGAGGCCGACAAGGCATCCGGCGCCAAGGTCACCTATTTCGAGGGCTATCTGTGGGATCCGCCGCGCGCCAAGGAGGCGATCCGGCAGACCGCGAAGCTTGCACACGAAGCCGGACGCGAAGTGTCGATGACGCTGTCGGATTCGTTCTGCGTCGACCGCTACCGAGACGAGTTCCTCGAGCTGATGCGTTCGGGCACCGTCGACATCGTCTTTGCCAACAGCCACGAGATCAAGTCGCTCTACCAGACCAAATCCTTCGACGAGGCGCTGGAGGCGATCCGCAAGGATTGCAGAATAGCCGCGGTCACCCGCTCCGAAAAAGGTTCGGTCATCGTTCGCGGCGACGAGACCGTCACCATCCAGGCGACGAATATCCGCGAACTGGTCGACACGACCGGCGCCGGCGACCTCTATGCAGCCGGCTTCCTCTATGGCTATACGGCCGGCCGCAGCCTGAAGGATTGCGGCGACCTCGGCTCGCTCGCCGCCGGACTGGTGATCCAGCAGCTCGGGCCACGGCCGCGGCAGAACCTGCGCAGCGCGGCCCAACTGGCCGGGCTGCTGTAGTCCCGCTGCGTCACCTCGCAAGGGGCGTCAAACGACGTCTCTGTCGTGCGCTTGTCACAGAGCAGACCTACACGCACAGTGAGGCGTCTCGCGGCTGACATTCGGGACGCCCCGCAGACAGTTGGGGTGTCAAATGCAAGACAGCAACCGTTCGGGTCGCTGCGGCTGTCGCCGCCGCGCTTTGTGCTCTCTGCTCTAGCCGTTCAACAACCGGCCGCAAGCTGGGAGGAGCGCGTGGCCAGCAAGACAGATGCATGACCCAATTTTACAATCCGACGGACGGGATCTCACAGGAAGCCCTGGCAGGGCTGGTCGCCGAGGCGGTCCAGCAGGCGCTGGTCCAGCACGGCATGGCCCTGGACCCACAGGCGCTGGCTTCAGCCGGCGCCATTGCCGGCAGCGCCGCGGCCGCGCTGACTTTCCTTTCGCAGCCGCAGCGACTGGCCATCGATACCGTCAGAGGCGAATGGACCGCGCTCGCCACCGAATTGGTCCAGTCGATGGCGGACAAGGCCGCGCGCCGGGGCAAGGCGCCCAACAACGCGGCAACTGCTGGCGCTGACAAAACGACGTCGGCATCCGCTCCAGACAAGGCTACATCTTCCCTACCCGGAGAGCGGTCGCTGCAGTCGATGCTGATCGAAGACTGGGCGGGCGAGGTCGCAGGGTCGACCTATCTGGAAGAGAACTTCCGTATCCCACGCTCGACGCTGCATCGCTGGCAGCGGCGTAGCGAGGTCATTGCGCTGCGCAAGGGCGGCCGCAAGCATGTCTTTCCGCTGGCCCAGTTCGTCGATGGCAGGCCGGCTGCAGGAATCAGCGAGGTGCTGTCGGCGATCGCCAATCCGAGGCTTGCCTGGTTCTGGCTGAACCGCGCCGCACCGGAACTTGGCGGCCGCGTGCCGATCGAAATGCTCAAGCAGGACATGGTGCAGGACGTCGTGTCGGCCGCGCGCGATTTTTCGCCGCCCTGATTTACCGCCTCGATCCGGAACGACTGGCTGATCACGCCTCGCGTTATTAAGCCAGTTAAATGCATTTCACAAAACAGTCATAATCGAATTTTAAGGGCATATCTCGCCATACATTCCCAAATACCTCCGTCTCTTATGTACCGAATGTGCCAGTTGTGCCACTTTATCAAATATATGACGTGATAATTGCGCAACAATACTTTTTGAAGAGTCAGAAAGCCGCTTTTGGGACACAATCTCTGTTGATCGCCGCCGCTGCATAGGCCATGTCGAAGGCGAGAGCACGGCGCGATGCGCGGCTCTCGGTATGGGGTGAAGCGGCAGGCCCAAGCGCCGTGTCCGACCTGAATTTGAACCTTTGACTGGAGATTCAAGAAAATGAACATCAAGAGCCTTCTTCTCGGCTCCGCCGCAGCGCTGATCGCGGTTTCGGGGGCACGCGCCGCCGACGCGGTCGTCGTCGCCGAGCCGGAACCGGCCGAATACGTCAAGATCTGCGACGTCTACGGCGCCGGCTACTTCTACATCCCCGGTACCGAAACCTGCCTGCGCATCGGCGGCTATGTCCGTTATGACATCGGCGGCGGCGACGTCGGCTCGTTCGACGGTGCGACCAGCGACGACGTTGAGGATGGCAACAGCAACGACACCTGGCGCAAGAACGCTCGCTTCACGCTGAGGACCTGGACCGGCCAGGAAACCGAACTCGGCACCTTGAAGACCTTCACGGAGACCCGCTTTAACTTCGGCAACCGTCAGGCTGATGTTGGCGCGGATGGCGAACCTCAAGGCGACATCAATGCGGCTGGCAATGCCGCCACCGTCTCGCTGCGCTACGCCTATATCCAGCTCGGTGGCCTGCGCGTCGGTAAGGACGACACGGCCTTCGATACGTTCACCAACTACGCTGGCGCCGTCATCCAGGATACGCTGGTCCCCTACGGCGGGCAGGAAAGCAACGTCGTCCAGTATTACTTTGACGTGGGCAATGGGTTCTCCGGAGTGATTTCGCTCGAAGAAGGCGCGGGCGCCGGCTCGGCTGGTGTGAGCGGTGTAGGCACTATCGACAGCTACGTTCCGCATGTCGTCGGCGGCTTGAAGTACAAGGGCGACTGGGGTTCGGTGTCGGGCGTCGTCGCCTATGACAGCAACTACGAGGAAGTGGCCGGCAAGGTTCGTTTGGACGTCAATGTCAGCAAGGAGTTCACGCTCTTTGTCATGGGTGGCTACGGCACCGACGACAACCTGACTGACACGACCTACGCATTCCCGGCCAGCGGTCGCGGCTTCTACAAGCAGTGGGGCGGCAACTGGGCAATCTGGGGCGGCGGCACCTACAAGTTCAACGAAAAGACCGCGTTCAACGCCCAGGTGTCTTATGACGACTGGAAGAACCTCGGCATCGCTGCCAACGTTGCCTATACCGTTGTGCCCGGCTTTACGGTCACGGCTGAAGTCGATTACCTTAATGCCGGCAAGTTCGGCGACGCCGACTTCAACAACTGGACCAAGGCCACCAAGAAGAGCAACGTCGGCGGCATTCTTCGCTTCCAGCGCTCGTTCTGATCGAGCCTGATATCCTAAACGAGAGGCCTGCGGCATTGCCGCGGGCCTTTTTCATTTCAGCGCCACCTTCATGAATCCCTGGCTCGCCCACCACTTGCCGCGGTTCCGCGCGAAGCATCAGCAATCCCCTTGTTCGGGTGCTCTAAGCGGTCTTGCGAGCTCCCGCCCCCGACGGCGAGGACGCCATTTCTTCGGCCATGACCAGCCGGTTGCGCCCGCTCTTTTTGCCGACATACATCAGCCGGTCGGCCAACGCGACCAAGGCGTCGCAATCGCCGGCTTCCGCCGGATACATGGCGACGCCTACAGTGCAGCCGACCTGGATGTCGCCGTTCGGCGCCGGCACCTTGATGCGCAGCCTCTCGAGGATGCGCTCGGCGACGCGCTCGGCCTTTTGCCTGGCCCGGTCCGCCTGGCCCGAAAACAGGAAGGCGAATTCATCGCCACCGAGCCGTGCCACGAAATCATCGCTCCGCAGGATGGTGCGAAGGTGGTTCGAAACACGCTGCAGTAGCGCGTCGCCGGCCTCATGGCCGAGCGTGTCGTTGACTTCCTTGAAGCGGTCGAGGTCGATGAACAGAAGACCGGCCGCCTCGCCGGTGGCACCGCAGCGGGCCACCACCGACCTCAACTCATTGTGGAAGGCGCGCCGGTTGGGCAGATCGGTCAGCGCGTCGTGGTTGGCCGAATGGTCGCTCTGCTGCTTGGCGAGCTCGATCTCGCGCTTTTGCACCGAGAGCTCCTCATTGGCGGCCTTGAGCTCCAGCAAAAGCTCGGCATTGAGGTCCTCAACCACCTTGCGGTCGCTGATGTCGACGACGAAACCTTCGAGGAATTCGAGTTCGCCGGCGTCGTCCCAGACACCGCCGCCGATCTCGCGCACCCAAAGGGGTTCGCCGGCCTCAGGCACGATGCGATAGTCGACATTCCAGTTGCAACGAGCCTCCAGCGCAGCGTCGACGGCGGCGTAGACGCCGGCAAGGTCATCCGGGTGGATGGCCGAGACATAATCGCGCACCGCATTGTGAATGAAATCGCTCGGCCGATAGCCGCTGACGGTGAAGATGCCGTCGCTGATATAGAGCATGGTGTAGGACTGGTCGTTGCGGCAGCGGTAGAGATAGCCGTCCATGCGGCCGGTGATGCTGAGCAGCGCGTCCAGGCGCTCGTCGTGGTAGACCCCCTGGCCGACCATGGATGCAGAAACCCCGTCATACTTCATGGCCGCACCCCCGTTTGGCGGTCTGAACGCACCGAAGATGCCGTAACGGCAAGTCGGCAAGAGGTTCCCTATATCAGCTGAATCTTATCAATATGTTATGCCAAGAGCCGGTGCGCTCCTGAGCTTGCGCCCCCGCTGCCATCACCGGCTTTTGCGTGTCTCTCAAGTCCCCGCCGTATAGGCCGCGATCGCCGCCATGTTCACGATGTCCGAGTCCTTCGCGTTCAGCGACACGATCTGCACCGGCTTGTTCAGCCCTACCAGCAGCGGGCCGATCACCGTCGAGCCGCCCAGTTCCTGCAGCATCTTGGTCGAGATCGAGGCCGAGTGGAACGCCGGCATGATCAGCACATTTGCCGGGCCTGTCAGCCTGATGAACGGATATTGCGCCATGGCGCGCGCATTCAGGGCCACATCGGCGGCCATCTCGCCATCGTACTCGAAATCAACACGCCGCTTGTCGAGGATGCGTACCGCTTCCTGCACCCGCTCGGAGCGCTCGCCCTGCGGATGGCCGAAGGTGGAGTAGGCGAGCATGGCGAGCCGCGGCTCGTAACCCATGCGGCGGGCAAAGCCTGCGGCTTCCTCGGCGATGTCGGCGATCTGCTCTGCATTGGGCATGTCGTGCACGGCGGTGTCGGCGACGAGCACGGTCCTGCCGCGCGCGAGCACGATCGACACGCCGATGACGCGGTGGCCGGGCTTGGCGTCGATGATGCGCCTGATATCGTCGAGCGCGGTGGAATAGTTGCGGGTGACCCCGGTGACGATGCCGTCGGCGTCGCCCAGCGCCACCATGCAGGCCGCGAAATGGTTGCGGTCGTTGTTGATCAGCCGCTGGCAGTCACGGAACAGGAAGCCTTTGCGCTGCAGGCGCTCATAGAGATAGTCGGTGTAGATGCCGTTGCGGCGCGACAGCCTGGCATTGATGATCTCGATGCCCTGCTTGTTCAAGTCGATACCGGCGTGCCTGGCGTTCTCCTTGATGATGTCGTCGCGGCCGAGCAGGATGGCGGTGCCGAGCTTCTGGTTCACATAGGAGACAGCGGCGCGCATCACCTGCTCCTCCTCGCCCTCGGCAAAGACGATGCGCTTGGGCTGGCGGCGGACGCGGTCGTA
The DNA here is from genome assembly GCF_053714375.1 of Mesorhizobium sp. ArgA1. Classification (NCBI taxonomy): domain Bacteria; kingdom Pseudomonadati; phylum Pseudomonadota; class Alphaproteobacteria; order Hyphomicrobiales; family Phyllobacteriaceae; genus Mesorhizobium; species Mesorhizobium sp. ArgA1. Next base: position 425,067 of record NZ_JBSKBQ010000004.1, on the reverse strand, counting down.
GATGCGCTGCAAGGTCGAAGCGATCGGGTCACGGCGGGCGGACAGCTCCTGCGCATAGCGGTCGAGATCGAGGATCGGCTTGCGGGCGACGCCCGACTCCATCGCGGCCTTGGCCACGGCGAGCGGGATGGCCGAGATCAGGCGCGGGTCGAACGGCACCGGGATGATGTAGTTGGGGCCGAATTTCGGTCGGTTGCCCTGATAGGCGGCGGCGACATCGTCGGGCACGTCCTTGCGCGCCAGTTCGGCCAGCGCACGCGCGGCAGCGATCTTCATGTCGTCATTGATGGTGGTGGCCCTGACATCCAGCGCACCGCGGAAGATGTAGGGGAAGCCGAGCACATTGTTGACCTGGTTCGGATAGTCGGAACGCCCGGTGGCCATGATGGCGTCGGTGCGGATCTCGGCCACTTCCTCTGGCGTGATCTCCGGGTCGGGATTGGCCATGGCGAAGATGATCGGGTTCTTGGCCATCGACTGCACCATCTTGGTGGTCAGCGCGCCCTTGGCCGACAGGCCGAGGAAGACATCGGCGCCGTCCAGCGCCTCGGCAAGGCTGCGCGTGTCGGTCTTGACCGCATGCGCCGACTTCCACTGGTTCATGCCCTCGGTGCGGCCCTGGAAGACCACGCCCTTGGTGTCGCACAGGATGATGTTTTCCGGCGCAAACCCCATCGCCTTCATCAGCTCGATGCAGGCGATGCCGGCGGCACCGGCGCCGTTGCAGACCATCTTCGTGGTCTTCATGTCGCGGCCGGTGATCTCCAGCGCGTTGAGCAGCCCGGCGGCGGAGATGATGGCGGTACCATGCTGGTCGTCATGGAAGACCGGGATATCCATCAATTCGCGCAGGCGCTGCTCGATGATGAAGCACTCCGGCGCCTTGATGTCTTCCAGATTGATGCCGCCGAATGACGGCCCGAGGAAGCGCACGCAATTGACGAACTCGTCGGCATCCTCGGTGTCGACTTCGAGATCGATGGAATCGACATCGGCGAAGCGCTTGAACAGCACCGCCTTGCCTTCCATCACTGGCTTGGACGCGAGCGCACCGAGATTGCCGAGGCCGAGAATCGCGGTGCCGTTGGAAATGACGGCGACCATGTTTCCGCGCGTCGTATAGTCGAAGGCGCGGCTGGGGTCCTCGGCGATGGCCAGAACGGGAACCGCGACGCCCGGCGAATAGGCGAGGCTCAAATCGCGCTGCGTCGCCATCGGCTTGGTGGCGACGACCTCCAGCTTGCCGGGACGGCCCATGGCGTGGAATTCCAGCGCCTCCTGGGCGCTGACGGACGGGCCGCTGTTTTCGGTTTTCTTGGCCATGATGCTCTTGATTTCCTCGCCGGTGCCGCACCCTTGAGACGGGCGCTCCTTATCTCAGCAAGGACTAAGGCCACAGACGGCGGCTGTAAACCGCCAAGCGCGGCAAAGCTGGCTCAGCGCGGACGAGGCTCTCCATGAGAGATGTCACGTCGAGACGTGCTCTATGATCTCACGCGCATGCTGGCGCACGCTTGCCCATCGGCGCAGCGTCCTGGTCCCGGGAAAGGGCCATTGCAAAAGCGGCGGCTCCTTGCTTCCCATCCGCTCCTGCAGCGCCGACAGGAACTCCATGAGTTCCCGCCTCTGCGGCCATACCTTGGCCATGGTGCGGCTGCGGATTTCCTCGCGCGGAATGGCGCGGTCGCGCAGCGTTTCGACCGCGCGGCGGATCGCTGCCGGCTCCGGCTCGGCGACGATGCAATAGTCCGGGTCGAAAAAGACATCGCGGCCGCCGAGGCTTGGTGTGCTCACCACAGGCAAGCCGGCCATCATATATTCCATGCTTGAGCACATCGCGCCCTCGGCGGCTGACAGACACAGGCCGACAGCGGCCTGGTTGTAGGCACGATTGACCTCCTGCGGCGCCAGCCGGTCGGTCAGCCCGTTGACGATCGGATTGGCGATACGATGCAATGGCGATTGCGCCTGCAGCCGCCGGATGAAGGCACGGTCGCCCGCCGGCGGCAATTCGCCGATCGACACGGTGATGTGGAGCAGCCTTTCGATGTCGAAGGAAAGATGATGTCGCTTGGTGTGCGAGATGCGGCCATTGTAGACGGCGTCGAATGCGACCGGGACATCCGGCAATGGCCGAAAAATGTGCTCGGAGACCATCAGATTGTGGTTGGAGAAGATTGCGTTGCCGCCAACCGCGCTGACCAGGCGCCGCTCCTCCTCGGTGTTGCAAAGGAAGATCAGCTCGTGCAGCGGAAAGCGTTCGCGATACCATGCCAGATCCCTGCCTAGTTTCACCACGGTGTGTGGCCGCTCGAGCGTCCAGCTTGGCATCATGAGAAAGGCAGCACGCCGCGAAGCCAGGCGCCGGCCAATGGCCACGATGGAGGCCAGCGGCCGCGAACCGCCGATCGGCGTGTAGATCACCAGCGGGTCATGGCTGAGCATGTGGACCGCAACCTGCCGGCCGCCATCGAGACCGGAGAGCGGGCCGTCGACCGGCAGCAGGAAGGGAAGCCGCTTGCGCGTCGCATCACGCAGCCTGCCCACGGTGCGATTGCCGAGCAATGCCGTCTTGATCCGCAGGCGCTCGTAGGGCGAAGCGGTCGAGGCTACCATCTCCTCGGGGGTCTCGTGCCCGTCCTTGTCCATAAGCCCTCCGTCACTGCGACCAGTATTGCGGATCGTGACGTCAGGCAATCCGACGCCAGGTGGCGGCATGAAAGCGCTTTCCCCTGCTTTTCGAGTGCCCGGCATTAAACCGCACCGCTACATCTGCTAGCGTCCCCGCATGAATATGCACATGCCAACCGACCCCGATGCCAACGAGACGACCACACCGGCACCAGCCAGTGCCGGCGTGACGCCGATGATGGAGCAGTTCATCGAGATCAAGGCGGCGAACCCGGATTCGCTGCTGTTCTACCGCATGGGCGATTTCTACGAACTGTTCTTCGACGACGCGGAGAAGGCGAGCCGGGCTCTGGGCATCGTCTTGACCAAGCGCGGCAAGCATCAAGGCCACGACATTCCGATGTGCGGCGTGCCGGTGCACGCGGCCGACGACTATCTGCAGAAGCTGATTGGCCAAGGTTTTCGCGTTGCCGTCTGCGAACAGATCGAGGATCCGGCGGAAGCAAAGAAGCGCGGCGGCAAATCAGTGGTGCGCCGCGACGTGGTGCGGCTGGTGACGCCGGGCACCATCACCGAGGACAAATTGCTGGCGCCGTCGGAATCGAGCTTCCTGACGGCGCTGGGAAGGGTGAAGGGCGGCAGCAGCGATCACGCCTTTGCGTTGGCCTGGATCGAGATCTCGACCGGCGTTTTCCGCGTTGCCGAAACCACGGCCGACCGCCTGCTGGCGGACGTCTTCCGCGTCGATCCGCGCGAGCTGATCGTCGCCGAGCCGGTGTTTTATGATCCCGAGCTGAAGCCGGTGTTCGACGTCATCGGCCGCGTCGCCAGTCCGCAGCCGCCATCGCTGTTCGATTCGGCCTCGGCCGCGGGCCGCATCGCGCGCTTCTTCGAGGTGGCGACGCCGGACAGTTTCGGCGCCTTCTCGCGCGCCGAACTGTCGGCGATCTCGGGCGTGATCGCCTATGTCGAAAAGACGCAGAAGGCCGAGCGGCCGCCGCTGTCGCGCCCCGAACGCGAGGAGCAGGGATCGACACTGTTCATCGATCCGGCGACACGCGGCAATCTGGAACTGTTGCGCACGTTGTCCGGCAGCCGCGACGGCTCGCTGTTCAAGGCGATCGACCGCACGGTGACCGGCGGTGGCGCAAGGCTGCTTGCCGACCGGCTGATGGCGCCGCTGACCGATCCGGCGGCGATCGGCGCCAGGCTCGATTCGGTGTCGTTCTTCCGCGCCGACACTCAGGTTTGCCAGGCGGTGCGGTCCAGCCTGAAGAGCGTCGCGGATATGCCGCGTGCGCTGTCGCGGCTGGCGCTCAACCGCGGCGGTCCGCGCGACCTCGGCGCGTTGCGCGCCGGTTTCGAGGCGGCCGGTGCGATTGCCGAAATCTTTGCAACCACCATGTTGCCGCATGAGTTGGCGGAAGCACTTGCCGCCATCCGGGCGCTGCCCGCGGCACTTGCCCAGCATCTGACGCAAGCACTCGGCGATGAGCTGCCGTTGCTCCGGCGCGACGGCGGCTTCGTGCGCGGCGGCTACCACCCCGAGCTCGACGAGATGCGGGCCTTGCGCGATGAGTCTCGCAAGGTCATAGCCGGGCTGGAGCGCTCGCTGATTGAGGAGACGGGCATCCGCTCGCTGAAAATCCGGCATAACAATGTGCTGGGTTATTACATCGAAGTGACCGCCAACCACCATTCCATCATGACCGGCAGCGACGGCGCCAAGGCGCGCTTCATCCATCGCCAGACCATGGCCAACGCCATGCGCTTCACCACGACCGAGCTTGCAGAACTCGAGACCAAGATCGCCAATGCCGCCGACCGGGCGCTCAGCATCGAGCTTGCCGCTTTCGACACGCTGACGACTGAGGCCGTCGGCGAGGCGCAGAAGATCCGCGCGGGCGCCGATGCGCTGGCCGTGCTCGACGTGTCGGCGGCGCTTGCGCTTTTGTCGGAGAGCGAAGCCTGGTGCCGGCCCCTGGTCGACTCCAGCCTTGCCTTCGACATTTCAGGCGGACGGCATCCGGTGGTGGAACAGGCGCTGCGGCGCTCGGGCGACGGTTCGTTCGTCGCCAATGATTGCGATCTGTCGCCGCAAGGCGGCGCCAAGGCCGGCGCCATCTGGCTGCTCACCGGCCCCAATATGGGCGGCAAGTCGACGTTCCTTCGGCAAAATGCGCTGATCGCTATCCTGGCCCAGACCGGCTCCTTCGTGCCGGCAACGTCGGCCCATATCGGCGTCGTCGACCGGCTTTTTTCGCGCGTCGGTGCCTCGGACGATCTGGCGCGCGGCCGCTCGACCTTCATGGTCGAGATGGTCGAGACGGCGGCGATCCTCAACCAGGCCGGCGAGCGAGCATTGGTGATCCTGGACGAGATCGGCCGCGGCACCGCAACGTTCGACGGCCTGTCGATTGCCTGGGCGGCCGTCGAGTACCTGCATGAGAAGAACCGCTGCCGCGCGATCTTCGCCACCCATTTCCATGAAATGACGGCGCTCTCCGGCAAGCTGCCGCGCCTCTCCAATGTCACCATGCGGGTCAAGGAATGGGAAGGCGACGTCGTCTTCCTGCACGAGGTCGGCAAGGGGGCCGCCGACCGTTCCTATGGCGTCCAGGTGGCCCGTCTTGCCGGCTTGCCGGAAGCGGTTGTCGGCCGTGCGAAAGAGGTGCTGCATCAGCTCGAGGAGGGCGAAGTCTCAGGCAAGGCCAACCGGCTGGTCGACGATCTGCCGCTGTTTTCGGTGGCGGTGAAGCGAGAGGCGCCAAAGCCCGCGAAGAGCGACGCATTGGGCACCGCACTCGGCCAGCTCAACCCGGATGAGATGACGCCGCGCGAAGCGCTGGAAGCGCTCTATCGGCTGAAGGGGCTGGCGGGCCGGTAATCAAAACAGTCGGAAGATCGGCGTCACCAGCCTTGCCGACTGGAGCCAGCCGAGCGATTCGACCGCCAGTATCGCCACCAGGAAGTAAGAGCTGTCGATGGCGGTCCGCCTCAGCGCCACCGAGTCGAACGTGACGGGAGACGGGCCCAAGACGTCGTCGTAATCGCGCCGCAGACGGGGAAAGAAGGCCGGTACGCTTCGACAATACCGCCAATAGGCCTCGCCAAAGATCGCGTCCAGCGCGACTGCTTCGCGCGTCCCGACATAGGAAAAGACCAGATAGGTGAAGGCAAAGAGAAACGCGGAAAGGATCAGCGACCCGAATGCCAGCCCGACGCCAGCCAATCCAAGGGCCGAGAAGAAATAGAGTGGGTTGCGTGTATAGGCATAGGGGCCGCTTGTGACGAGTTCACGGTTCTTGCGTCCGCCAACATACAGCGATGCCCAGCAGCGGCCGCCGATACAGATGAGGATCAGCACGGTACCCGCAAATTCCAGCATTTCGCGAAAGGTGCTGCCTTGCGGCCACCCACTCTCCGCAAGCAGGGCCGGCGCCAGGACGACGGGCGCAACCAGCCAAAGGAAACGCATCCTTCTGCCCTGTTGAAAAACCGTCGTGGAAAGCGGCATCGGAGACTTTTTCTGCATTTGCGTCACCGCCTCAGTCATTGCGCACCGGGGCCCCCTTGTCGGTCCAGGCCGGCGGCAATCCCATCCGATCGCCGAGGAAGCCGGCCAGTCCGGGCGATTTGCCGAATGCCTTGCAGGCCGGGTATTTAGGCCCGCCGCCGAACATGGCGCGCAGCTCCGCCCTGGTCGGGAGCGACGGCAGCTTGGCGAAGGGCGTCTTGCCGGTGACCAGGAGCTTGCTGAAATCGTGGCCGAACTTCGCCGCCAGGTCGTAGGCGTCGCCCTCTCGGGCGACCCGGCCGGAATCCAGCAGGGCGTTCGCGCCACGTCCCCAGATCATGGCCGCCACCTGCTCGCCGTTGTCTCCAATCGCTTCGGCTGCAAGCGACAGGCTGCCCAATCCGATCGGCAGGCGCGGAACCGGAATGTGCATCTCGGGCAGCGCGACGGAAACCGCCGTGGACGCCACTTTCGAAACGCCTACCGCCAGCGCATTCGTCGGCGTCACATGCGTTACCATCGCGTGGACCGTCAGGTCGGCCGGCTCGGTCAGGGCGACCACTTGAAAGCGCTGGCTCAGGCCGGAGCAAAGGGTCCTGTCGACGGCGTTCGTGATCAGGCCGCGCTGCGCCGGTGTCAATGTCGATTTTCCGGCAGCGGGCTGCGAAAAGCCCGTCGGAATGATCCGAACGGTTTTTGCCGCAAGCACGTCGTCCTTGCTCACCCGCATTAGCGAGCGGGCCAACAAACCGTCCGACGGCTTCAACTCGTCATAGGATTGCAGCGAGCCTACCTGATCCAGGGGCGCGGACGCGCAACCGACTGCGAGCATGCTCAGGACCAGCACAAACGGCCATATTAGGTGGTGGTCCGCGCGTCGCGCGCGTGGACCGAACCGACCACGACTGATGTGAGCCTCGCGACGGGAACGCAAGCGAGCTGCCATGGATGCCTCTGTCTGGATGGCCCGGTGGGGCGGGGCGTGTCGGAAATCGCTAATAATTGCACTCAGTGCAATAATTTGATGGCGTCATTATGGCAGGCGTGATGACGGGACTTGAATCTGCACCAAATTTCATGTCGCATTTGAGAAATGGTCATGGCAGGAGCGCTCCATGAACGACGCGCCAAAACCAGAAGGCCTGCGCGAGCGGAAGCGGCGAGAAACATCCCGCCGCATCGCCGAAGCCGGCCTGAACGCCTTCCTGGCCAGTGGCTACGACGCGACCACGCTTGACGAGATAGCTGCAGCCGCCGGCATCTCGCGCCGGACGTTCTTCCACTATTTCAAGAGCAAGGACGAGGTTCTGTTCGCGTCTTTGAGCCACTACGCAAGCGTGGTCAAAGCGTCGGTCCTTGCCGAGCCACCAACCGGAACGGCAATCGACATCGCCCGCGACGCATTGCTCAATCTTGTCGGCAGCTTCCAGGGTGCAGAAATGATGGCGACGGCCAAGGTCATGCGGGAAAGCAGGACGCTGCGCTCGCGCAGGCACACGGGCTACCTGCAGTTCGAGCAAGCCATTTTCGATGGCTTATGCGAGTTGCGGCCGGACCAGGCACGCAACAGTCTGCGACTGGTCTCCCTGGTAGCAGTCGCCGCGTTTCGCCTGGCCGTCGAAACTTTTCAGCAGCAAAACGCCAGGCATCCGCTGGCCGGATATGTCCGGGACGCCTTTGAAAAGCTGAAAGCCGAGGTTCGATAAGTCCAGCCACCTCGGGCCGTCGCAACGGACAGCTGTATTGACTCACTGTACCAATCGGTACAATGTCGGTCATCGAAGATCGGAGCCGAGAGGAGATTTCATGAGCCGTCCGCCCTTGCCGCCATTCACGGCCGAAACGGCAGCGCAAAAGGCACGCCTGGCCGAGGACGCCTGGAACAGCCGCGACCCCGAGCGTGTTTCGCTCGCCTATACCGAGGACAGCACCTGGCGGAACCGGGCTGAATTCGTCTCCGGCCGCGGCGAGATCGTCGGCTTCTTGAAGCGCAAATGGGCGCGCGAGCTGGACTATCGACTCATCAAGGAGGTGTGGACCTGGAACGACAACCGCATCGCGGTGCGCTTTGCCTATGAATGGCGCGACGACAGCGGCCACTGGTTCCGCTCCTACGGCAACGAGAATTGGGAGTTCGACGCTGCCGGGTTGATGCGCCGGCGTGTCGCCAGCATCAACGACCTGCCGATCACTGAGGCCGAGCGTAAATATCATTGGCCGCTCGGCCGCCGGCCCGACGACCATCCCGGCCTGACCGAACTCGGACTCTAGAGCATGATCCCGAGAAGTGTGTCGGGGTTTTCCGTAAAGATCATGCCCGAGCGGAAAGACTAAGCGCATGCGCAGGATCGCGCCCGATCGCGCCGACCTGCTCTCCATCATCGGCGAGGTTTTCCGCGAGCACGGCTATGAGGGGGCAAGCCTGACGCTGATCGGCGCGGCGACCGGCTTAGGCAAAGGCAGCCTCTACCACTTCTTTCCCGGCGGCAAGGAAGAGATGGCGGCGGCCGTCATCGCCCATATAGACGGCTGGTTCGAGGAAAATGTCTTCGTGCCTCTGCAGGACAAGGCCAACCCGCATGCCGGCATCGAGCGCATGCTGGAGGCAACCGACAGCTATTTCCGCTCGGGGCGTCGGGTGTGCCTGATCGGCGCCTTCGCGCTGGACGAATCCCGCGACCTTTTTGCCAAAGCGATCAGAAGCTATTTCGGCCGCTGGGTGGCGCATCTCACCGAAGCACTGACCCACAGCGGACACAGCCCGGCCAGGGCAGGTGAAATCGCCGAAGAAACGGTCGGCGCCATTCAGGGCGCACTCACGCTGGCGCGCGCCTTCGACGACCCAGCGGTGTTTTCGCGTGCGCTGAAGCGGGCTCGGGCGGCGCTGGCTGATCCAATTCTATAGAGGCTCGAAGCGGAAAGCCGTGTCGGTTCGAAAAACCCGGCCGACGCCAGGTGAATCGAGATGCGCGCCGGCGACGTAGCAGTCATTGTTAGCCGCAAGCGCCAGCAGCCGCAGCCGGCTTGCCCGCGCCTTCTCCTGGTCGGCGTCGAACTCCCAGGCAATCTCGGGATGGTCAAACTGAAGCGACGGCACATGCACGGTATCGCCCCAGATCAACAGCGTTTCGCCGCCGCTGACAAGACGAAAGCAGGTGTGGCCGACTTCATGGCCATGGGCGGCGAGCGTATCAATGTCGGCAGTGAGGCGCTGCCCGGTGTCGAAAGGCTCGGCGCGATCGTGGAAGCGTTCCAGCCTCGCCTTCTCGCGGAACATGTCGAGTTCAAGGCGCGGAACAAGCAAACGAGAAAGTTGCGGGAAGCCGTCGCCGCCATCGGCAAGGACGAGGCCCTGTATATGGTCGAGATGGGTGTGGGTGAAGGCGACCGTACGTATCCGGTGGACGGCGATCTTCGCCTCGCGCAGCGCCTCGGGCAGGTGCCCCATCGTCGGGTGCCAGGCGTCGGAGGCACCGGTATCGACCAGTGTGATTTCGTTTCCGTCGTCGATCGCAAAAGCGTTGACCGACAGCCGGAGCGCACCGTCGATGAGCGGTACCTGCGATGGCAGGTCATCGCCGAATGCAATGTCTCCCGGCTTGCGCAGTCGCCTGACCGGCATGTCGACATAGCCATCGCGCAGCGATGTCACCGTCACCGTTCCGATTCTATAGCTGGTGTGATGATGTCCGGATGAAAATCGTTCCAATGCCAGCCTCTAGATCATCTCCAGCCCGCGCTTGCGCGTCGGCGGCGGGAAGGCGCGGTCGAGTTCGGCGAGGTCTTCGCCGGTGAGCCTGATGTCGAGCGCAGCGACATTCTGACGGACATGGTCCTGGCTGCTGGCCTTCGGGATGGCAATGACGCCGGGCTGCGCCATCACCCAGGCCAGCGCGATCTGCGCCGCCGTGGCGTTGTGGCGGGCGGCAACAGCATCAAGCCTGGAATTGCGCGCCAAGGCGCCCTGCTCCACCGGCGAATAGGCCATCAGCGGGATGCCGCGCTGGCGGCTCCATGTGGCAAGGTCGAATTCGGGGCCGCGCCGCGACAGATTGTAGAGGACCTGATTGGTCTGGACGTTGTCGCCCGAGCGCAGCCCGGTCAGCTCCTCCATCTCGTCGGTGTCGAAATTGCTGACGCCCCAGTGGCGGATCTTGCCGGCCTTCTTCAACGCCTCGAAAGCGTCGACCGTCTCAGCCAAGGGAACGCTGCCCGGCCAGTGCAGGAGATAGAGATCGATGCGGTCGGTGCGCAGCCGCTTCAGGCTGTTTTCGCAGGCCCGCGCCACGCCGGCGCGCGAGGCATTCGACGGCAGCACCTTGGAGACGATGAAGAGCTCGTCCCGGCGGCCGGCAATGGCCTCCGCCACCACCTCCTCGGCGCCGCCACTGGCATACATTTCGGCGGTGTCGATCAGCGTCATGCCAAGATCGAACCCAAGCTTCAGGGCGTTGACCTCACCAGCACGGCGACGGGCATCCTCGCCCATCTTCCAGGTACCCTGGCCTAGCACCTGGACGGCTTCGCCGGAAGGCAGCGTGGTGGTTCTTATCGTCGATGGCATGGGGGCTCCCGGGCTGGCGCGGTCGACGCGCATGGCATCATAAACGCAAGGGGAAATCCAGAATTGATCCTGGATTCTCGCTCCCGCTTGCTGCCGCCCTACTTCGCCGGATGAGCGGCGAGCCAGGCTTGCATCTGCTTGATCTCGGCTTCCTGCGCGGCGATCACGCCTTCCGCCAGCTTGCGGATTTCAGGATCCTTGCCGTTGGCGAGTTCCACCTTGGCCATGTCGATCGCGCCCTGATGATGCGGGATCATGCCGCGCACGAAATCGACATCGGCGTTGCCGGTATATTCCGAGGCCATCATGTCGGCATGCATCTTGTCCATCGCCGCCTTGTAGCCTTCGGTCGACGGGCCGGTCGCGTCCGTCGCCATCGCGCCCATGTCGTGTTTCATTTCTTCGGATTGCGCCGGAACGCTTTCGAGGAAAACCGCGAGCAGCATTCCCGCCGCCATCAGCAAAAGCACGATCTTTTTAGCCAAGGTCATCCATGATCTCCTGTTGATTGGACTTCGTATTTGGTGGCTTTGCTCAGAGTTTCAACGTCCTGAGCCGCAATGCGTTGGCGATGACCGAAACCGAAGACAGGCTCATCGCCGCGGCCGCCAACATCGGCGACAAAAGCGTGCCGGTGAGCGGATAGAGCACACCGGCGGCAACCGGCACGCCAAGCACATTGTAGAGGAAGGCGAAGAACAGATTCTGGCGGATGTTGCGGATCGTCGCCTGGGCCAGCGTTCGCGCCCGAACGATGCCGTTGAGATCGCCCTTGACCAGCGTGATCCCCGCGCTTTCGACGGCGACATCGGCGCCGGCGCCCATGGCGATGCCGACATCGGCGGCGGCCAAGGCCGGCGCATCGTTGACGCCATCGCCGGCCATGGCGACGCCGGCACCTTTGGCGCGCAGTTCCTCGGCAAGGGCAGCCTTTTGTTCCGGCAGCAGGCCAGCGCGCACTTCGTCGATGCCGAGGCTTTTGGCGATGGCGCGCGCCGTGCGCTCATTGTCACCGGTCGCCATGATGATCCGCAGGCCCCTGTCATGAAGCGCCCGGATCGCCTCGGCAGTCGTTGCCTTGACCGGATCGGCGACGGCGACGATGCCGGCCAACCTGCTGTCCACGGCAACGAACATCGCGGTCTTGCCTTCGGCCTGCAGAGCCTCGGCTTTGGCCGACAGCGAAGCCGTATCGATGCCGAGATCGGCCATCATGGCGGCGTTGCCGAGCGAGACCTTCCTGCTCGAGACCATGCCGGACACGCCCTTGCCGGTGACGGCTTCGAAGCCACTGGCCTTTTCGATTGTCAGGCCACGCTCACCGGCGCCGCCGACGATGGCCTCGGCAAGCGGGTGTTCCGAGCCCTTTTCCAAGCCGGCGGCGAGCGTCAGCAATTCATTCTCCGAGAGGCCTTCGGCAGCGACGACATCGGTCAAGCGAGGCTTGCCTTCGGTCAAGGTGCCGGTCTTGTCGACGATCAGCGTGTCGACCGAGGCAAAACGTTCGAGCGCGGCGGCTTCCTTGATCAGCACGCCGGCGTGCGCCCCGCGTCCGGTCGCGGTCATGATCGACATCGGCGTCGCCAGTCCGAGCGCGCAGGGACAGGCGATGATCAGCACCGAGACTGCCGAGACGATGGCGAAGATCAGGCTGGGCTCGGGGCCGAAGACCGCCCAGGCGGCAAAGGCGGCAAGCGCGACCAGGACGACGGCGGGCACGAAGTAGAAGGAGACACGGTCGGCCAGGCCCTGAATTGGGGCGCGCGAGCGCTGCGCCTTGGCGACCAGCTCGACGATGCGCGCCAGCGTGGTCTCGGCGCCGACCTTTTCGGCACGCATGATCAGCGAACCGTTCTTATTGAGCGTGCCGCCGGTCAAGGCATCGCCTTGCGTCTTTTCGACCGGCAGCGGCTCGCCCGAGATCATCGATTCGTCGATGGAAGAACGGCCTTCTGTTACGACGCCGTCGACCGGCACGGCATCGCCCGGACGGATGCGCAGCCGGTCGCCGGCCTTGACCGTATCGAGCGGCACGTCGGTCTCGGAGCCGTCGTCACCGATCAGCCGTGCCGTCTTCGGCGCCAGGTCGAGCAGGGCGCGGATGGCCGAGCCGGTCTTCTCACGTGCCCGCAATTCGAGTACCTGGCCGAGGAACACCAGCGCGACGATGACCGCCGCTGCCTCGAAATAGACCGGCACGCTGCCGCCATGGCCGCGGAACTGATGCGGAAAGATATCCGGAAACAGCGTGGCGACGAGGCTGTAGAGATAGGCAGCGCCAACACCTAGCGAAATCAGGGTCCACATGTTGGGGCTGCGGTTGACGACCGAGTCCCAGCCGCGATGGAAGAAGGGAAGCGCCGCCCACAGCACCACCGGACTCGCCAACGCCAGTTCCAGCCAGACCATCGTGCGCTCGTCGACAAAGGCCTGGACGGTCAGGCCGAACATCGGCGCCATTGCGACGATCAGCAGCGGCACGGACAGCACCGCACTGACCCAGAAGCGCCTGGTGAAGTCGATCAGTTCGGGGTTCGGGCCCTCATCGCCGGTGGGAACACCCATCGGTTCCAGCGCCATGCCGCAGATCGGGCACGAGCCGGGTTTGTCGCGGATGATCTCGGGATGCATCGGACAGGTGTATTGCGTGCCTTTCGGCATTGGCGACGGCGCCGGCCTGTCGCCGAGATATTTTTGCGGTTCGGCCTCGAACTTCGCCTGGCAGCCGGCCGAGCAGAAATAGAAACCCTGACCTTCGTGGCGGGAAAAATGCTTCGCAGTGGCGCGGTCGACGCTCATGCCGCAGACAGGGTCGGTGGCGGTCAGGTATTTTTCGAGCGCAGCGACGAATTTCGTACGGCACGCCTCGCTGCAGAAGTGAACGAGACGGCCGCCATGCTCGGCGGTCGGTTTGCCGGCGGCCGGATCGACGCGCATGCCGCAGACAGGATCGCGCACCACGGCCTCGGCGGCCGGCACAGCCGACTTTGCCGCACAGCAGCCGCCATCGGCCGTGTGCGCGTGGTGGTGATGCTCGGAATGCGCCATCGAATAAATGCCTTCATGCCTGTCTGAATGCGGAGGTAGTGCTTCCAGTAACTGGAAGGTCAAGGGGCGATTTCGACCTTCGATCATGGCCGCCATCGGGCGGCATGGAGGGAAAAATCGCTTTCGCGATTTCTTTCCCATGTTATGGACGCCACCACCCGCGTCCCACTGCATCGATCCCACCCGAATGAAATGCCTGGTTATCAATCTCGATCGGTCCCGCGACCGCCTCGCCCATGTGACGGCCGAGTTCGCCCGCATTGGCGTCGCCTTTGAACGGGTCACCGCCATCGACGCGCGCGATCGGCCGGCCGAAATGCCGCAGGGCAAGAAGCATTTGCGTATGGCCGACGGCGAGATCGCTTGCCTGCTCAGCCATAAGCAATGCTGGTCGATCATCGCGGCAGGCGATGACGACTATGGCGCCATCTTCGAGGACGACATCGTCTTCGCCGACAAGGCTGGCCAATTGCTTGCCCGTGCCGGCTGGATCCCCGCCGATGCCGACATCGTCAAATTGGAAACGTTCTTCAATCGAACCGTGATTTCACGCAAGCAGCTTGCCTGTGGCCACGGTTTTTCTGCGAGCAGGCTACACGCCGTCCATATCGGCGCGGCCGGGTACATCGTGTCGAGACAGGCTGCACGAGACCTCATCGAGGCGACGAATGAGATCACCATCCCCGTCGATCATCTCGTCTTCAATCCGCGTTTTGCGACCTCGTCCGGCGACGTCATTTATCAGCTTGTGCCGGCTTTGTGCCTGCAGGCTCAGTTCCTTGGCGGCGGACCGGTGCGATTGCCGAGCCTGCTCAGGCAGGAGCGCACAGAGGAAAGGGCGGCAAGCGGGATGGGCAAGAAACGCCACAAGCCGATTGCGGCCAAAGTTGGGATCGAGATAAGGCGACTCGCTAGGCAAATCATCGATCTCTTCCGGTTACGGCGGGAGAAAATCATCCCGTTCAGGTATCGCGGCCGACGCGTCCGTCCGCCCCATACCCAGCACCGTGAAAACGCGCTATAGACGCCGCGCAAAAGGCGAGACCAACCGGCATATATGGCAAGAATTTCCCTCAAGCTCGACGAGCTGATCGACAGCGAGGCGCTGCGCCGCGAGATGACGGCGCTGACCTCGGCCGGCAATGGCGCCGAGCCCGGCGCGCGCGTCGGCGCGCTGCGGTTGCTGAAGGGTCGGCTAACCGAGGGCCGCAAGGTCGCCGAACGCATGCTGATGGACGACGGCAGCGGCGCGGCCTGTGCTGCCCGGCTGTCGCATCTCATGGACGAGATCATCCGCGCCCTCTACGAGTTCGCTGCTACCCACGTCTACCGGGTGAAAAACCCGTCGACCGCCGAGCGCATGGCCGTCGTCGCCGTCGGCGGCTATGGCCGCGGCACGCTGGCGCCGGGGTCCGACATCGATTTGCTGTTCCTGCTGCCCTACAAGCAGACGCCGTGGGGCGAACAGATCGTCGAATACATGCTCTACATGCTGTGGGATCTTGGACTGAAGGTCGGCCACGCCACCCGCAACATCGACGAGTGCCTGAGGCTGTCGCGCAGCGACATCACCATCCGCACCTCGATCCTGGAGGCGCGGTTCCTGTGGGGTGAGCAAAAACTCTTCGACGAATTGCTGACCCGCTTCGACCACGAAGTGGTGCGCACCACCGGACCTGAATATGTGCAGGCCAAGCTCGCCGAGCGCGACGAACGCCATGCCAAGGCCGGCGAAAGTCGCTATCTCGTCGAGCCCAACGTCAAGGACGGAAAGGGCGGCCTGCGCGATTTGCAGACGCTGTTCTGGATCGCGAAGTACTTTTATCGCGTGCGTACCGGCGAGGAGTTGGTCGACAAGGCCGTTTTCACCGAGGCGGAATACAGGGAATTCCTCAAGGCCGAGGACTTTCTGTGGGCGGTGCGCTGCCACATGCATTTCCTCACCGGAAAGCCCGAGGAACGGCTGCATTTCGACATTCAGCGCGAAATCGCCGAGCGTCTCGGTTACACCACCCATCCCGGCCTGTCGGCGGTCGAGCGCTTCATGAAGCATTATTTTCTCGTCGCCAAGGATGTCGGCGACTTGACCCGCATCTTCTGCGCCGCGCTCGAGGAAGAGCAGGCCAAGCACGTGCCGGGCTTCAACCGCATTTTCCTCACCTTCCAGCGCCGCAAGCGCAAGCTGGCCGGCACGTCGGATTTCATCGTCGACAACCACCGCATCAACGTCGCCGACGACACAGTGTTCGAGCGCGACCCGGTCAACCTGCTCAGGCTGTTCTGGTTCGCCGACAAGCACGGGCTGGAATTCCACCCCGATGCGCTGAAGCTGCTCACCCGTTCGCTCGGTCTGGTCAACAAGTCGCTGCGGCGCGACGCGGAGGCCAACCGGCTGTTCCTCGACATCCTGACCTCGGACCGCAACGCCGAGCTCAATCTGCGGCGCATGAACGAGGCCGGCCTGCTCGGCAAGCTGATCCCCGACTTCGGCAAGATCGTCGCCATGATGCAGTTCTCAATGTACCACCACTATACGGTGGACGAGCATCTGATCCGCTGCATCGGCGTGCTGGCCGAGATCGAGCGCGGTGACGGCGAGAAGGTGCATCCCCTGTCGCACACGCTGATGCCGGGGCTGAAGAAGAGCCGCGAGGCACTCTATGTCGCGGTGCTCTTGCATGACATCGCCAAGGGCAGGCCGGAGGATCACTCCGAGGCCGGCGCAAGGATAGCGCGGCGCATCTGCCCGCATATGGGTCTGTCGGCCGCCGACACAGAGACCGTCGCCTGGCTGGTCGAGAACCATCTCGTCATGTCGATGACGGCGCAGACCCGAGACCTCAACGACCGCAAGACGATCGAGGATTTCGCCTCGATCGTGCAGTCGGTCGAGCGGCTGAAGCTGCTTCTGATCCTCACCGTCTGCGACATCAGGGGCGTCGGGCCGGGCGTGTGGAACGGCTGGAAGGGCCAGCTTCTGCGCACGCTCTACTACGAGACCGAGCTCTTGTTGACCGGCGGCTTCTCGGAAGTGTCTCGCGCCAAGCGGACGGCCGCCGCGCGCGAACGGCTGGCCGAAGCACTGACCGCCTGGCCGGACAAGGCGCGCAAGCGCTATGTCGGCCTGCACTACGAGAATTACCTCCTGACCGTCGATCTCGCCGATCAACTGCGCCATGCGGAATTCATTCGCGAGGCCGACGCTGCCGGAAAAAAACTCGCCACCGTGGTAAGGACCCACCAGTTCGAAGCGGTGACCGAGATCACCGTTTTGGCGCAGGACCACCCGCGCCTGCTCTCTGTCATTGCCGGAGCCTGTGCGGGGGCCGGCGGCAACATCGTCGACGCGCAGATCTTCACCACATCCGACGGCCGCGCGCTGGACATCATCCTGATATCGAGGGAGTTCGACCGCGACGAGGACGAGCGCCGCCGCGCCGAGCGCGTCGGCAGGCTGATCGAGGACGTGCTGTCGGGCAAGAGCTGGCTGCCGGAGATGATCGAGAAGCGCACCAGGCCGAAGCGCGGCGCCAAGGTGTTCAAGATTCCACCGCGCGCCGAAATCCGCAACACGCTGTCGAACCGCTTCTCGGTGATCGAGGTCGAAGGGCTGGACCGGCCGGGCCTGTTGTCGGAGATCACCGGCGCGCTGTCGGATCTGTCGCTCGACATCGCCTCGGCCCACATCACCACCTTCGGCGAAAAGGTCATCGACACGTTCTATGTCACCGACCTGACGGGACAGAAGATCGACAGCCCGGCGCGCACCGCCGCCATCCACACCAGGCTGATCGCCGCACTCGAGGGCATTGCCCCGGAGCGCGGCGGCAAGGCCAAGGCGGC
Source organism: Mesorhizobium sp. ArgA1 (assembly GCF_053714375.1). Taxonomy (NCBI): domain Bacteria; kingdom Pseudomonadati; phylum Pseudomonadota; class Alphaproteobacteria; order Hyphomicrobiales; family Phyllobacteriaceae; genus Mesorhizobium; species Mesorhizobium sp. ArgA1. Next base: position 407,464 of record NZ_JBSKBQ010000004.1, on the reverse strand, counting down.
GGCCGAGTGACCATCACTTTGTCCCAATCACCTGTTTTTTCCCAGGCACCCAGGCAATCTCCGCGCGCATGAGCCTCGTCAAGAAATTCGCCACGGTTGCGTCCGGCACGCTGATGAGCCGCGCGCTCGGCTTTGGCCGTGAGATGCTGATGGCGGCCGCGCTCGGCACCGGGCCGGTGGCCGACGCCTTCAACGCCGCCTTCCAGTTTCCAAACACGTTCCGCCGGCTGTTTGCCGAAGGCGCGTTCAACGCCGCCTTCGTGCCGCTGTTCGCCAAGGAGATCGAGACCCACGGCACCGACGGCGCCAAGCGCTTTTCGGAAGAAGTGTTCGGCGTCTTGTTCACCGCGCTGCTGGCGCTGACCATCGTCATGGAACTGGCGATGCCGCTGATCGTGCGCTATCTGGTGGCGCCGGGCTTTGCCGACACGCCGGGCAAGTTCGAGACGACCGTCCTGCTTGCGACGATCATGTTCCCGTATCTCATCTGCATGTCGCTCGCGGCCATGATGGCCGGCATGCTGAATTCGCTGCGCCGCTATTTCGCGGCTGCCGTCGCGCCCGCCTTCCTCAACATCATCCTGATCAGCGTGCTTGGCTACGCCTGGTACCACGGCATGGATGCGCATGATGTCGGCTTCAGCCTGTCCTGGGGCGTGCTGGCGGCGGGCATCGTGCAACTCGCCATCGTCTGGGTCGCGGTGCGCAATGCCGGCATCGTGCTCGGTTTTCGCCGGCCCAAGCTGACGCCCAACGTCAAACGGCTGCTGATCCTGGCGCTGCCGGCGGCGATCACCGGCGGCATCACCCAGATCAACCAGCTGATCGGCACGGCGATCGCGTCGGCGCAGGACAGCGCCGTGTCCTCGCTGGCTTACGCCGACCGCATCTACCAATTGCCGCTCGGCGTGGTTGGCGTCGCTGTCGCGATCGTGCTGTTGCCGGAACTGTCGCGGGCACTGAAATCAGGCAATCTGGTCGAGGCGGCCAATCTGCAGAACCGCTCGGTCGAGTTTACGCTGTTCATGACCTTGCCGGCAGCGGCGGCACTGTGGGTGATGTCCGAGCCGATCGTGCGGCTGGTCTATGAGCGCGGCGCCTTCGCCGCCAACGGCTCGACACCGACGGTTGCCGCGATCCTGGCGATCTTCGGCCTCGGCCTGCCGGCCTTCGTGCTGATCAAAGCCTTCACCCCCGGCTATTTCGCCCGCGAGGACACGCGCACGCCGATGATGTTCGCCGCCATTTCGGTCGGCGTGAATGTCGCGACCGCGCTCACGCTGTTTCCGAAGATGGGCGCGCCCGGCATTGCCGTGGCATCGGCCGTCGCCGGCTGGGTCAATGCGCTGATGCTGCTCGCCGTCTTGATCCGGCGGGGCCATTGGGGCCGCGACGTACCGCTGTTGAAGCGTATTCCCCGGCTGGTTCTGTCGGCGGTGGTGATGGGTGCCGCGCTCTATTTCGCCGAGCACTGGCTGGCCGTCAGGCTCGGCCCCGGCTCACCGCTGGTGATCAAGGCGACGACGGTTCTGGCGCTCGTCACCGGCGGGGCGCTGCTCTACTTCGTCACGGCGTTTGCTACCGGCGGCGCCGATTTCGGCATGATCCGGCGCAACGTCAAACGCGGGGCCGGCAAGGCGCCTCCCGTTAAGGAACCGTCTCCAGATCCGTAAGCCGGAATTCGTCTGCTGTGGACAGTATCGGAACGGCGTAATAGCGCGCGCAAGCGTAGTGGAAGCAGTCGGCCATATTCAGCCGGATAGCGTTGTTGCGGAACCGCGATGCGGCCTCGACGGCAAGAGCTGTTGCATTGGAGGCGGGTGGCAGCTCCCGCACTGCAATTGCTCGCTGTTCGAGAAAGCGGCCGACGATCTCCAAGCTTACCGTAACCGGGACTGCCAGCTTTTCCGATCGCGAAAGCGCCATTGCAGCCTCCCACACGGCGATTGCCGAAGTGAATGGAGCCGAGGCATCCACCACCGCCCGCGCACAGCGCTCGCCTTCGGCTTCTTGGCTCAGTATCGCGACGATAGCTGCTGCGTCGACGAACATCAGTCTTCGCCGGACAATTCGTCATAAACCGAGCGCGGCAGCGGTTTACGCGCCTGATCACTCAATTCGATCCCGAATTCAGCGCGGAGCCGAGCAGCTGTCTCCAGCGGTGTCTCGCGGTTACGGCGGCGTTCCAGGGCTTCACGCATAGCGATGACAATCGCCTCGGTAATGCCCACGCCCTCGACCTTGGCGAAAGCCCGCGTCAGGCTGTCTGCCTCCTTGTTGTTGATGTTAATCGTCATGGCGGCACCTACATTCATTTATGTAGCTGTTATTATGTAGCAGACTACAAGGATAAATCAACATGACGGTCAGCGCGGGCGATCTCCCGCCTCTTGATCCTCTCCCCGCCTTCGTCCATAAGCGCGCCGTCGAAAGACTTTCGCCGCGCGCGAAACGGCCCTCCACAAGCCACGAGGAAAAACATGACCGCCTTCAAACAGCTCGTCTTTTCCGGCGTCCAGCCGACCGGCAACCTGCATCTTGGCAACTATCTCGGCGCCATCAAGAAATTCGTCGCCCTGCAGGACACGTCCGACTGCATCTATTGCGTCGTCGACCTGCACTCGCTGACGGCACAGCTCGTCCATGACGACCTCGCCGACCAAACACGCTCGATCACCGCCGCCTTCCTCGCCTCCGGCATCGACCCGAAGAAGCACATCGTCTTCAACCAGTCGCGGGTGATGCAGCATGCCGAGCTTGCCTGGATCTTCAACTGCGTGGCGCGCATCGGCTGGATGAACAAGATGACGCAGTTCAAGGACAAGGCCGGCAAGGACCGCGAGAACGCTTCGCTCGGCCTGCTTGCCTATCCCTCGCTGATGGCGGCAGACATCCTGCTCTACCGCGCCACCCATGTGCCGGTGGGCGAGGACCAGAAGCAGCATCTGGAGCTGACCCGCGACATCGCGCAAAAATTCAACAACGACTTTTCGAGCCGTATCGCCAGCCTTGGCGTCGGCGTCGAGATGCAGGTCGGCGAAGAGACGGTGAACGGCTTTTTCCCGATCACCGAACCGGTGATCGGCGGCCCCGCGGCGCGCATCATGAGCCTGCGCGACGGCTCCAAGAAGATGTCGAAGTCGGACCCGTCCGACCTGTCGCGCATCAATCTGACCGACGATGCCGACACCATCTCGAAGAAGATCCGCAAGGCCAAGACCGACCCGGAGGCCTTGCCGAGCGAGGTCGACGGACTGGAAAGCCGCCCGGAAGCGGAAAACCTGGTCGGCATCTATGCCGGCCTGGCTGAAATCTCGAAGGCCGACGTGCTGAAGCGATATGGCGGCCAGCAGTTTTCCGTGTTCAAGCCGGCGCTGGCCGACCTCGCCGTGGAAAAACTGGCGCCGATCGCCGGCGAGATGCGCCGCATCGAAGGCGACCGCGCCTATGTCGACGCGGTGCTGAAGGATGGCGGGGAGCGCGCCGGCGTGCTGGCCGAGACCACCATGAAGACCGTGCGCGACGTTATCGGCCTGCTGCAGGGTTGAGCCTAGAGCCGGATGATTTCAGGTCGAATCGACCTGAAATCTGAATCCGGCTCTAAATCAAAGAGAAGAGCATGATGTCGTCCGAAAACCGCTTCACACTTTTCGGCATCATGCTCTAGCCGTCACTGTGCACTGCACCACACTGGCATAAGGCCGGTGGCTTGCCGCCGATCTGCCGCGGTGGCAGATTGCGGCCGAACCCATCGAGTAGATAGACATGGTCTCAAAACGCCTCAGTCGCGAAGCCGGCCATCGCAGGAAGTTCCTGACGATCATCGACGACACGCCGGAGTGCGAACGCGCCGTCGCCTACGCCTCGAAGCGGGCACAAAGCACCAGTGGTACGCTGGTGCTGCTCTACATCATCACACCGGACGATTTTCAGCATTGGCTGGGCGTCGAGAAGATCATGCGCGAGGAGGCCAACGCCACGGCGCGCGCGGCGCTCGACGGCTACGCCAACAAGGTGCGCCAGAAGCTCGGCATCGAGCCAGAAATGGTGGTGCGCGAAGGCAAGCCGACCGAAGAGATCCACAAGCTGATCGAGGAAGACCAGGACATCGCCATTTTGGTGCTGGCGGCAGGCGCCGGCAAGGAAGGTCCTGGACCGCTGGTCGGCGCCGTGGCCGGCAAGGGCGCGGCCTTCCCCATTCCGGTGACCGTGGTGCCGCAGAATTTGTCCGACGAGGAGATCGACAGCCTCGCCTGAAGCCCGCCCGGGATTCCTTCCCCAGCCAGAAAAAAACATTCCGCCAGCCAGCCGTTTGAGCGATGCGTTTCGCTTGAATGTCACGCCGATTGAGCCTATTTAGAACTATTCCAAACTAGCTGCCCGACTGGGGCACGGAGACGGCCATGTTCATCCAGACCGAATCGACGCCGAACCCGGCAACGCTGAAATTCCTGCCCGGCAAGGAAGTGCTTGTTGAAGGCACCGCCGATTTCCGCGACGCCGACAGTGCTGCCTCAGCCTCGCCGCTGGCCGGCCGGCTGTTCGAGATCCCCGGCGTCACCGGCGTGTTCTTCGGCTACGACTTCATCACCGTGACCAAGGACGGCCCCGACTGGCAGCATCTGAAGCCGGCCATCCTCGGCGCCATCATGGAGCATTTCATGTCGGGCGCGCCCGTCATGGTCAACGCCGGCCCTGCCGCCGAGACCAGCCAGACCGGCGAGTTCTACGACAAGGCCGACGAGGAACTGGTCATCACCATCAAGGAACTGCTCGACACCAGGGTGCGCCCGGCGGTTGCCCAGGATGGCGGCGACATCACCTTCCGCGGCTTCGAGAACGGCACCGTGTTCCTGCATATGAAGGGCGCCTGCGCCGGCTGCCCGTCCTCGACGGCGACGCTGAAGCACGGCATCCAGAACCTGCTCCGCCATTTCGTGCCGGAAGTGCAGCAGGTCGAGCAGGTCTCCTGAGAATTTTACTCCGCCGGCCGCCTACCGGCCCCGGCCAAAACGCAGACAACAAAAAACCGGGCCGAATTGCCCGGTTTTCTGTTTTTGGACGTCAGTTGTTGCCCAGACGGTCCGCGCACTAAAAGCATTTCAAGTCAGTCCATGATCTCGTTCGAAAGGCGGTTCCTGCCTTTCGGGATCGTGGTCCTTACATCACGATGACCTTGGCGCCGACCGATGTGCGGTCGTAGAGGTCGATGATGTCCTGGTTCATCAGCCGGATGCAGCCCGACGACATCGCCTTGCCGATCGAATTCCATTCCGGGCTGCCATGCAGGCGGTAGCCCATGTCGCCGCCCTTGTTGAACAGATACATGGCGCGCGCGCCGAGCGGGTTCTTCAGGCCCGGCTCCATGCCGCCCGCGAACTTGGCCAGTTCCGGCTGGCGCTGGATCATCTGCCGCGGCGGGGTCCATGTCGGCCATTCGCGCTTCAGCGCGATGTGGGCGGTGCCGTGCCATTCGAAACCTTCGCGGCCGACGCCGATGCCGTAGCGGATCGCCCGGCCGTCGCCTTCGACGAAGTAGAGAAACTTGTTCTGCGTATCGACGACGATGGTGCCCGGCTTTTCCGAGGTGTCGTAGTTCACCTCCTGCCGATGATACTTCAGCGGCACCTTCTCGATCGGAATGCGCGGCAGCTGATAGCCTGCATCGTTCACCGCGCCGTAGTTGTTGGAGAAGAGCCGTGAGCCGATCGTGCTGCAACCCGAGATCGCGGTCGACAATGCAAGTGCAGCGACGATTGCAAATGACTTCATGCGCATGAAATGGTCCGCTGCCCCGCCAGAATCGAGCGGCACGTTGCGGCCGCTTTTCCTGAAATCATTCTTGCTGGCATTTGCTTTGCTTGCCAAGGGCGCGATGCCTATATGCAAGAGCTTACCTGCCGGTAAGCCGTCAACTATGGCATTTCGGCAACAGGAGTCACGGGATTGTGAAGGAAAAACAATGGGCGGTCCTGTCGGATGGCCTAGATTCAGGGAACCACATCGAGGAACCGCTATGAATGTTGGCGATGCCGCGGCGCGGTCCGGCCTGCCGGCCAAAACCATCCGCTACTATGAAGAGATCGGCCTGATCGCGCCGGCGCGTGCCGGCAATGGCTATCGTGATTATTCCGGCGACGACATCCACCGGCTCTCCTTCCTACGCCGCGCCCGCAACCTCGGCTTTTCAATCGAAGATTGCCGCCAGTTGATGGCGCTCTACCGAGACCGCAGCCGCGCCAGCCACGACGTGCGCGAGATCGCCGCCGCCCATGTCAGCGCCATCGAGGAGAAGGTGCGCGAGCTGCAGTCGATGCGCACGACATTGCAGAAGCTGATCCACGCCTGCCATGGTGATGACCGGCCGGACTGCCCGATCCTTGACGATATTGCGGGATCGGCGCCGGCCGGGGACAGGCCGACGTCGGCTTGAAAGGCCGGGCCGGAATAGACTGGACGTTGGACGCGGACGAAAACTTCGAGGTCTAATATCTCGTTTGGCTAAAATGCGGAACGTCCAATGGACAAGAACGGAACCAAAGCGGTTACATCAGACCTTTGCGCTCACGGCGCAAGACTTTAGTCCTGCCGTTCTCTAACCAAGAACGCAAGTTGACTTGCACGACATAGGGCCGCTGCGGATCAGTACCAGACTGCACCCAGACCAGATATGGTGCGATCGCGGAAGGCGCTCGGATCAAGACGTCACCTAGGTTTGCGAACCGGACAATCGCCTGGTGAGGCGCTGATGCCGGGATCAAAATCCGAAAGCGACTGCCACCTTCATTTCCAGCAAAATTGCCCCGATCATGATCAGGAAAAACAGGCGGATAAGAAGTGACTGCTTGACCTTGTACCTTTGGGTTAAGAGCACGCATACGACAGTAGCGACGCCCGCTGCAGCGGTGAAAATTAGATCAACCGTGACACCTCGCGAAAACATAGTTCCCCTTCCCCAAGCAGGAACTGCAATCCTAACGCCAACGGCCCGCCTTGTGGAAGGCACGCCGGCTCAGAGCAGCAGGTGAATTGCCAGAAGCTCGATGATCAGCAAAACGGCGCACACCGCGCCCCCAAGGGTATGACCTCGCCAACACTGCGGACATTCTCATCGGTTCGGAATGCTTCCCCCAAAGCCCTTCAGGGGAGGCGCCGAAGCTCACCAACGAACAGATAAAAGAACTAGCTCGACGCCAGCGCTCCCAAAAGCCGTAGCCATTCCCTACGGCTGGGTAGCTCCAAAATGCTTAGTTGCGCAATTGCTAATATGTAAATACTTTAGGCAGTGCGGGAGGGACGATCCAATCATAACCCGCAGTGGCCGGTGCGGCCTGCACCCCAACGATAGCCCCAGGCCGCACCGGCTATTCCCCTACGGCGTGCCTTGCACCTTTGTGCCCATCGACCTTGGGCACTCAGTCTTGCTTGAGAGATTGCTAATGTGCGGTAAGATAAATTCAGAGCGGCGTTTCTTGGCTCGCTTGGCCGGTGCAGTTTGGCGTTGGGGAACTGCGCCGGCTATTGCCCTACGGCTTGGTAGCCCTCGCGAGCAACGGCGGCTGTCGCAACGATCAAAGCGAAACTAGGCACTGCATAAAAGAATGCCCGGGCGGCATCCCGGGCTAGCTGGAGGTCTTGGGAGTTGCGCCGATACACTATACCCCATCGGCACCGGCTAACTTGCATCACCATCGTGACGAGCGGATGAAGGCAACACTTGGCGGTTGTCGAGCGTCAGCCTGTAACCGTTCGGCAGGTTCTGTAGCACCGTCAGGGCCTCCGCAGCCGAGTAGAAGGTGACAATGGTCATCACATGGTCGCCGTCGATCCGCTGTAAGCGATAGATCGGTCTGTGCGGCCTGGCTTCCTCCACCAAACGTTCCCTCCAAATTGGGAACATTAGTAACCGTTCATGAAGCTTTGATGAGGCGTCAGCGATGAAAAACTGGCCTCCCTCAAATGGGTTTGTCAAACCGATAATCGTCTTCACATAACAGGTTCAAACCGTGAACAAAATCTGGCATGGTGGCTGCCATGCCGATCATTTCCCCGATTCCCCTCAATCCTCTGATCGACGGCCGCCAGTCGGAACGCGCCATGCTGGTGCGGCGTGGCGTGCAGCGGCTGTTGATGCAGATGGGCATGCATGTGCTGCCCGAACTGTCGCTCGCCACCGGGCGCCGCGCCGATCTCGTCGCCCTGACCCGGCAGGGCGACATCTGGATCATCGAGATCAAATCCTCGATCGAGGATTTTCGCGTCGACCGCAAATGGCCCGACTACCGGCTGCATTCCGATCGCTTCTTCTTCGCCACCCATCCCGGCGTGCCGGCGGAGATCTTCCCCGAGGAATGCGGCTTCATCCTTTCGGATGGCTACGGCGCCGAGATCCTGCGCGATGCGCCGGAGCACCGCATGGCAGCGGCAACGCGCAAGGCGCTGATGCTGCGGATTGCACGCGCCGGTGCCGCGCGACTGCTAGCGGCGGAGCTTGCGGGCGTGGCGATGCCTGCGCTGGAAGGGGAGAGCGAGTAGGCCTGGCGCAAATGTGCGCCGCGCCGCCGCTGTGTCGCCGCCTGTCGATTTCGCCCGATCAAGTTTTTGCGGGGGCGCTGCCGATAGCCGCGAAGATTTTTTATCCTGCACCGATGATTTCCACTCCCCTGCGCTGTCCTGATCAATAGGCGCTGGATGGTCCAGTGGCCGGAAAGCGAGGTGATCCATGCGATCGTTACTAGGTCAAAATGTCGTCGTCGTCGGAGGCAGCCGGGGTGTCGGCCGCTCAATCGTAGAGGCTGCACTCGGCGAGGGCGCGACAGTGCTTGCCGTTGCCCGTGGCGCGGCGGCCCTGAAAGAGCTCTCCTGGGAAAGACCAAACGTGAAGACGCTTGCGGTCGACGCGACGGTGGAGACCGCACCCGAAGCGGTTTTCGACGCACTTGCGCCGGATGTGCTGGTGATCTGCGCCGGCGCCCTTGCCCCCTCCGCGCCTTTGCAGGAACAAAGCTGGCAGGTCTTCTCCGCAAACTGGGAAATGGACGTCAAGGCATCGTTCCTGTTCTGCAAGGCCGCGCTCGACAATCCGCTCAAGCCGGGGAGCCGGGTTGTGCTGATCTCCAGTGGCGCAGCCTTGAGCGGCGGACCGCCGTTCGCCGGCGGGTATGCAGGCGCAAAACGCATGCAGATGTTCCTGGCCGGTCATTGCCAAAAGGAATCGGATCGGCTTGGGCTGGACCTTCGTTTTATGGCGCTCGCACCGGCTCGCATCATGCCAGGGACCGGCATAGGCGATGCCGGGCTCGATGGCTTTGCGGCCTATTTGGGCATCCAGCCTGCAGACGTCCTCGCGAGCATGACCGACCTGCAGACGCCGGCCGATGTCGGCCGCGCGGTGGTCGCGCTCGCCACCGGAAAATCGGAAGGCAGCTCCTTCACCGTCAGCGGCAGCGGACTTGCGGCAGCGGCCTGAGGCGCTCAGGATGCACGGCGATTTCAGCGCCACAGGCTGCCCATGACGGATGCTCCTGGCCCTGTTGAGCCACTGGGCCGACCGATCCTCGATCGGCCGGCCTTCGAGCGTCTGACCGCAGCCCACCGCCGCGAACTCAAGCTGCATTGCTACCGGATGATGGGTTCGCTGCACGAGGCGGACGACCTGGTCCAGGACACGTTCCTGCGGGCATGGCGCGCAAGGTCGCAATTCGACGGACGCGGCTCGGTTCGCGGCTGGCTCTACACGATCGCCACCAACAGCTGCCTCAACGCCATCAAGGCGAGGTCGACGGCGCATCGCATTCTCCAGCAACCCGAGCGTCCGCCCTCGCGCGGGCCGGCCACAGGCGGGCCGGCGCCAGACCTCACCTGGCTGGAGCCTTATCCTGACGCGGAGCTTCCGGACCTCGTTGACGGCGAGCCCGGCCCGGAAGCGCGCTATGAAACGCGCGAGGCTGTGCAACTGGCCTTCGTCGCCGCGATCCAGCTTCTGCCGCCCAGGCAGCGGGCCTCGCTTTTGCTGTGCGACGTGCTGGGGTGGTCGGCGCTCGAGACGGCACAATTGCTGGGCGGGTCGACCGCTTCGATCAACAGCGCCCTGCAGCGGGCCCGCGCAACGCTTGGCGAGCGATATCCTCAGGGGCGTCCGCTGCAGCGGTCGCGGCCCAATCGGCAAGAGGCCCAGTTGCTGGAGCGTTACATGCAGGCCTGGCAGGCCGCCAACCTCGACGGCCTGATCGAACTGTTGAGAGAGGACGCCACCTATCATATGCCGCCATGGCTGGAATGGTATCGGGGACGTGAGGCGATCCGCACTTTCCTCGATACCGTCTGGGGCAATTTTGCCGGCTATCGCACGGTGGCCACCCGGGCGAATGGCCAGCCGGCCGTCGGGGTCTACGCGAGCAGCCATCAGGACCTTGTATGGCGAGCCCACTCGCTGCATGTCATCGAGCCCGCCGACGACAAAATCGCGTCGCTGACAATCTACGTGCCGCCGCTCGGCCCCGAACTGCTTGCGGCCTTCGGCCTGCCGTCTGTCTGGCCTAATCCTCGTCAGTAGCGTCACCTGCCGCCGGCGCCATCAGCAGCACGGCGGCACCCAGCAATGCGGCGATCAGCGAGCCGGCGAGGATGCCGACCTTGACCGCGTCCTGCAGCGCCACGTCGCTGGCGAAGGCGAGCAGGCCGATGAACAGGCTCATGGTGAAGCCAATGCCGCAGAGCAGCGAGATGCCGATCATGTGCAGCCAGCCGGCGTTGACCGGCAGGTCGGCAAAGCCGAGCCGGATCGCCAGCGCCGAGGAGCCGAAGACGCCGACCAGCTTGCCGAGCACGAGGCCGGCGGCGACGCCGAGCGTCAGTGGTTCGACCAAAGCGGCAGCGCTGAGGCCGGCCAACGATACGCCGGCATTGGCAAAGCCGAAGATCGGGATGACGAAGAACGGCACAATTTTGTGCAGACCGTGTTCGAGCCGGTGCAGCGGCGAATGGTCGAGATCGCGGCCGCTGCCGGGAGACACTTTGAGCGGGATGGTCAGCGCCAGCGCGACGCCGGCCAGCGTCGCATGCACACCCGATTTCAGCACCAGCACCCACAGAATGGCGCCGAGCACGAGATAGGGCGTCAGCGTCGTCACACGCATGCGGTTGAGCACAATAAGCACCGCGATGACGGCGAAGGCGGCGGCGAGATAGGCCAGCGACAGCCCGCTTGTGTAGAAGATGGCGATGATGATGACGGCGCCGAGATCGTCGATGATGGCGAGCGCGGTGAGGAAGATTTTCAGCGACGCCGGCACGCGATTGCCGAGCAGCGACAGCACGCCGAGCGCAAAGGCGATGTCGGTGGCGGTCGGGATAGCCCAGCCGGAGAGCGCGGCGGCGTTGTTTCGGTTGATGGCGACATAGACCAGCGCGGGAACCAGCATGCCGCCGGCCGCGGCAATGCCGGGCAGCACGCGGCGCGGCCAGGTCGAGAGCTGGCCGTCGAGCATCTCGCGCTTGATCTCGAGGCCGACCAGCAGGAAGAACACCGCCATCAGCCCGTCATTGATCCAGTGCGAGAGGCTAAGCGGGCCGATATAGGCGTGGAGTGAGGCGAAATAGGTTTCGGCCAGCGGCGAGTTGGCAACGAGCAAGGCCAGGGCCGCCGCCGCCATCAGGATGATGCCACCCGCCGCCTCGCCGTCGAGGAATTCGCGAAGGATGGATTTCGGCCGCTCGTCTCGCATGTTTCCTCCGCCCTCTCAGAGACTGTTTCGAAATTCGCTCTGGCGAGTCATATGGTGGTGGTTTCGAGAACCGGAGCGCAGCGGACATTTGGGTCCGTGAGCACCGGCCTACGCCGGCCGTAGCCTTAACCACGGCGCAGAGCGATTTACGAATGCTTCGGCCGGCGAAGGCCGGAAGCGCAGAAAGCGCCATCAGATGGCCGCCGGAGTAGAATCACCAAACAGTCTCTAACGCGGCGCGCGCTTGGCCAGAATGCGCTGCAGCGTGCGGCGGTGCATGTTCAGCCGGCGCGCCGTCTCGGAGACGTTGCGGTCGCACATTTCGTAGACGCGCTGGATGTGTTCCCAGCGCACGCGATCGGCCGACATCGGGTTTTCGGGCGGGGCGGCGCGCTCGCCGGCGGTGCGGGTCAGCGCCGCAAAGACATCGTCGGCGTCGGCGGGCTTCGACAGATAGTCGATGGCGCCGAGCTTCACCGCCGTCACCGCGGTGGCGATGTTGCCATAGCCGGTGAGGATGACGGTGCGGGCATCATCGCGCTTCTCGCGAATGGCGGCGACGACGTCGAGACCGTTGCCGTCGCCGAGCCGCATGTCGACCACCGCATAGGCCGGCGGATGGGCGCGCGCCTTGCCGACCGCCTCCTCGACGCTCTCGGCCGTCTCGACCACGAAACCCCTGGTTTCCATGGCGCGGGCCAGCCGCGTCAGGAACGGCTTGTCGTCATCGACGATCAGCAGCGAGGTGTCCTCGCCTTCAACCATTGCACCAATTGCTTCTTCGCCGGTCATCGTCTCAAAAAATCCTGCTGCCTTAATTTTACGCAGATATAGTTCCTGAACGCCATTGTCCAATTTTGCCGGTCTGAGCCAATGCATGACCCCGAAAATCGCAGTCGATTTTCGGAAAGGATCATGCACCAAATCAAAATGTTTCAGGCGGTGTCGAACATCGAGGTCCCCACCGATTGCGGGTTGAGGAAGACGGTGCGCGGCCACGATATCTGCACGATAGCGCCCTCACCCAGCCCGCTCGAATTGCGGAAATCGAGCGTGGCGCCGGAGCGTTCCAGCAACGTCTTGGCGATGAACAGCCCGAGACCCAGGCCGCCGCCGGTTTCGTTGCCCTGGCGCGTCGACATATAGGGCTCGCCGATGCGGTCGATGATTTCCGGCGGAAAGCCCGGGCCGTCGTCGATGATCGAGAAGGTGACGTCGAGCTCGTCCCAGCTCCAGCTTATAGTGACGGCCTTGCGGGCGAAGTCGACGGCGTTCTCGACCAGATTGCCGAGACCGTAGATGACGCCGGGGTTGCGCCGCCCGACCGGCTCGGGGCCGATGCGTTCGCCTGGCCGCAGCTTGATCGAGATGCCGAAATCGCGGTGCGGCGCCGTCACCTCCTCGACCAGCGAGGTCAGCGGCAGCCGCGACAGATGCGCCTCGCCCTCGGAGGACAGGCTGGTCAGCCGTTTCAGGATCTCGCGGCAGCGCTCGCTCTGCGACCGCAGCAGCTTGACGTCCTCGCCGTATTTCGGGTCGTCGCCAAGCGCCTTTTCCATTTCCTTGGAGACAAGGGCGATGGTGGCGAGCGGTGTGCCGAGCTCGTGCGCGGCGGCAGCGGCGAGCCCATCCAGCGCCGACAGATGCTGCTCGCGCTGCAGCACCAGTTCGGTGGCGGCAAGCGCATTGGCGAGCAGGCGGGCTTCCTCGGCGACGCGGAAGGCATAGATGGCGGTGAAGGCAATCGAGGAGAACACCGCCATCCAGATGCCGGCGACATAGATGAACGGCATGGGCGGCGGCGCGCCCTCGTACCAGGGGAGCGGCAGGTGGAAGAACACCAGCAAGCTTGCCCCCACCGTCACCAGCCCGCCAAGAATGGCTGTGAGACGAAGCGGCAACGATGTCGCCGAGACGACCACAGGCACGGTCATCAGCAGCGAGAACGGATTGGTGAGGCCGCCGGTCATGTAGAGCAGGCCGGCAAGCTGCAGGCTGTCGAAGGTCAGGATGAAGAAAGCCGGGAACGGGGTTAGCCGGTGCGCTGCCGGATAGCGGAAGGTCAGCACCAGGTTCAGCCAGGCCGAACAGGCGATCAGCGCGAAGCAGAGGCTGACCGGCAGCGGGAATTTCAACCCATAGGCGACGAACAGCACGGTCAGGCTCTGGCCGACAATGGCCAGCCAGCGCAGCCGGATCAGCGTGTTGAGGCGCAGCCGCTGGCTTTGCTGGAAGTCGGGCGCGTGCAGGATGTTGATCATGGCCAAGGATTATAGCCGGGAAAGGACGAGCGCTAGGTCCCGCGCGGTTTTGCCCGCGCCGTAGCGGCTGCGAGCAGAGGATTTTCCGGCCAGACATGGCGGGGATAGCGCCCGCGCATGTCGGTGCGCACATCGGCCCAGGAACCGCGCCAGAAGCCGGGCAGGTCGCGCGTGGTCTGGATCGGCCGGTGCGCCGGCGACAGCAGCTCGAGCGTCAGCGGCACGGCGCCGTTGGCGATGGCGGGATGGCGGTCGAGGCCGAACAGCTCCTGCACGCGGATAGCCAGCACCGGCCATTCGCCATCATAGCGGATCGGGACATGGCTGCCGGACGGCGCGTCGAAATGGGTCGGCGCCAGCGTGCCGATCTTGCGCTGCAGATCATGCGGCACCAGCGCCGTCAGGCCTGACGACAGCGTGCCGGGATCGATCGCGGAGAAGGATGCCTTGCCGGACAGGAACGGCAGCAGCCAGTCGTCGAGGCGTTCGATGAGGGCGGCGTCCGAAACATCGGGCCAGGGCGCGCCCAGGCCGCGATGCAACCAGCCAAGGCGCTGCCGAAGCGTCTCCCCCTCCTTGCCCCACTCCAACAGCGACAGGCCGTGTTCGCGCAAGGCATCCAGGATGGCGCGGTCGGCATCGACGCCGGAAGGCGCCGGCAGCATGCGCTCGGACAGAGTGATGGCGCCGAGCCGGGCTGTCTCGCGCACGCGCACCGCGCGCCGCTCGCGGTCGAAGCTCGCCTCGCGGCGGGTCTCGATCCTGTCTGAGAGTGCGGCGCGGATATCGGCCTCGTCGACGGCGGCAGCCGCGGTGATGCGGGCGTTCTGCGCCTTGCCTTGCAAATCAGCGACGACCAGCCAGGTCTCGCCGGCCAGCGGATCGGCGGCGTCGAGCATGGCGCCGGAACCGTTGGCGAGCACAAAGCGGCCGCGCTCGCCGCGCGCCCTGGCGATGCGGTCCGGCCATGCGTGGATGAGGAGCGTGCCGGCACCGAGGGAGGTCGGCGTGCCCGGACCGACCCCACCCCGATCCGCTACGCGGATCGACCCTCCCCTCAAGGAGGAGGGTTTCGCGAGCCGCTCAGCCAATTGCCTTGCCGCGACGGCGCGCGGCGACTTGTCCGTGCGAAAGCGCATGAGCCTCCGTTCGAGGTCGGCGCCGTCACCGCCGAGGCCACGTTCGGTGAGCAGCATGGCCAGCGTCGCCGCTTCCATCGCATGGCCACTGCCGGCGGCTTCGGCGACCATGTGCGCCAGCCGCACCGGCAGCGCGAGCCTGCGCATCGCACCGCCTTGCTCCGTCAGCCGCCCGGCCGCATCGATGGCGTGCAGCGCGCCGAGCAGCGCCCTCGCTTCGTTGAGCGCAGGCGTAGGCGGCGGATCGAGGAAGGACAGGCTCGCCGGATCGGCGACGCCAAAAGCGGCGCAATCGAGCAGCAGGCCGGAGAGGTCGGCCTCAAGGATCTCGGGCGGTGTGAAGGCGGGAAGGGCCGCCGTCTGCTCGGCCCGCCACAGCCGAATGGCGACACCTGGCTGCGTGCGTCCGGCGCGGCCGGCGCGCTGATTGGCCGAGGCTCTGGAAACCCGCACCGTCTCCAGCCGCGTCAGTCCGCTGGCCGGTTCATAGCGCGGCAGCCGCGACAGGCCGGAATCGATGACGACGCGCACGCCGTCTATGGTGATCGAGGTCTCGGCGATCGACGTCGCCAGCACCACCTTGCGGCGGCGCGGCGGCGCCGGCTTGATGGCGGCATCCTGCGCCCTGTTGTCGAGCTGGCCATAGAGCGGCACGATGTCGGTGTCGGCGCCGAGGCGGTCCTGCAGCCGCTCGGCGGTGCGCTCGATTTCGCGCTGGCCAGGCAGGAAGGCGAGCACGCTGCCGCTCTCCTCGGCAAGGGCGGAGCGGATCGCCTTGGCCATGGCGTCTTCGACGGGAACGCCGGCCGGCCGTTCGTCGTAACGGATGTCGACGGGAAAGGCGCGGCCTTCGCTTTCGATCACCGGTGCGCCGGACAGGAGTTTCGCCACGCGCGCGCCGTCGAGCGTCGCCGACATCACCAGCAAGCGCAGATCCGGCCTGAGCGCGCCTTGCACGTCGAGCGCCAGCGCCAGGCCGAAATCGCCGTCGAGCGAACGCTCATGGAACTCGTCGAAGATCACCGCCGAGACGCCGGGCAGTTCCGGATCGTCGAGGACCATGCGCGCCAGCACGCCTTCTGTGACGACGAGAATTCTGGTCCGGGCCGAGGTGCGGTTCTCCATGCGCATGGCATAGCCGACGGTGGCGCCGGGCTCTTCGCCGAGCAATTCGGCCATGCGGCGGGCAGCGGCGCGGGCGGCGAGCCGGCGCGGTTCGAGCAGGACGATCTTGCCGGCGCCCAGCCACGGCGCATCGAGCAGCGCCAGCGGCACCAGCGTCGTCTTGCCGGCGCCGGGTGGCGCCACCAGCACGGCGCTGTTGCCAGCACTGAGCGCCTCGCTCAGCGCCGGCAGTACGGCGGACACCGGCAGCTCCGGCAAGGGTCTTGTCGTCATCGCGTCCGCATATCAGCGGTCACTATAACCGTGCAACCGCCGCTCGCTCACAGTCTTGTCCGGGCAAGCGGGTTCCAGCGCACCGTACCCAACCGCACTTCCTCGCGCACCATGGTCAGCAGGCCGGAAGCGCCGACGACCGCAAGGCCGACCAAGGACAGCCAGTCGGGATATTCCTGAAAGAACAGCGCGCCGAGGATAACCGCCCAGACGATCTGCGAATAATGCGTCGGCGCGATGCGGTTGGCGGGCGCCAGAAACCACGCCAGCGCTCATCGGCCGGCCGGCTGAAAAACAGGAAGCCGCCGGCAAACAGCGTCACGAAGAAGGCGATCTCGAAGACGGTGAACTGTGCGCCAAGGCTCTTGATAACCGCATCGCTGCACGAATAGCTTGCATAGGCGATAAGGGCGAGCAGGATTCCGTTCGTCACGTTTTTCCATTTCCGGGAGAGTGCGGTGAAGGTATTGGCGCTCGGGGCGCATCCGGACGACATCGAGATATTCATGTTCGGTACGATGGCCGCCTATGCCACGCAAGGCGCAGACCTCACTTTTGCCGTGGCCACGGATGGTGCCAAGGGCGGCACGGGCGACCCGCGCGTTTTGGCTCGTGTGCGCCGCGAGGAAGCCGCGACCGCTGCGGCATTGCTCGGCGCGACCCTTCACTTTCTCGACTTCCCCGATGGCGAACTGGTGGCCGATGCGGCGCTGATCGGTTCGTTGAAAGCGCTGATACGCGACACCGGAGCAAATCTGGTGATCACGCATGCGCCCAACGACTATCACGCCGACCACCGTGCGCTGTCGGACGGCGTGCGCATCGCGGCTTCCTTCGCCGTGCCGGTGCTGCATGCCGATACGATGGGCGGCACCGGCTTTGCGCCGACGCATTATGTCGACATTTCCGCCCACCGCGATGTCAAAACGCAGGCGATCCGCGCGCACCGGTCGCAAAGGCCGGAGCAATATGTCGACAAAGCGCGCGTCCAGAATGAGTTTCGCGCCGGCCAATGCAACAGCGTCGCCGGTTCACTTGCCGAGGCCTTCCGCTTCGAGCCGACATTTCCCTTCGCCGATATACGCGCATTGCTGCCGCCCGCGCCGCCTGTCCGACCAGTGACGCCACAGACGAAGATTGCAAGCGACGCCGGCTAAACAACTTGCGGGCGAACCCCCGGCAATCATTTCCCAACGATTTCAATCGTCTTTTCGTGATGGTGCAACGCAGCAACGAATTCGCTTGCCTTGTTTAGTAAAAATTGCATCACTAAACAAATCACTAAACATCTGCGACGCACCGCGCCGCCATGTTTGGGCCCTCGGAGGAGCGAGGGTTGAGGGGCTCTTGAAACCGCCATCCGGGCGCGTTTCGCAAATGGGAGGAAGGCATGAAATCGAGCTTGAAACTGGCGTTGGGACTGACTTCGGCTATTACCGCGTCGACAGCCGTCTCGAACGTTGCGCACGCTGAAGACCTGACGCTGTGCTGGGCCGCCTGGGACCCGGCAAACGCACTTGTCGAACTGTCCAAGGACTTTACCAAGGAAACCGGCATCGGCATGAAATTCGAGTTCGTGCCGTGGACCAATTATGCCGATCGCTTCCTCAACGAGCTCAACTCGCACGGCAAGCTCTGCGACCTGATCATCGGCGACAGCCAGTGGATCGGCGGCTCCGCCGAGAACGGCCACTACGTCAAGCTGAACGACTTCTTCGACAAGGAGAAGATCAGCATGGACGACTTCGTGCCGGCAACCGTCGTCGGCTATTCCGAATGGCCGAAGAACACGCCGAACTACTGGGCGCTGCCGGCCATGGGCGACGTCGTCGGCTGGACATACCGCAAGGACTGGTTCTCCAAGCCGGAACTGCAGAAGGAATTCAAGGAAAAGTATGGCTGGGATCTCGGCCCGCCGACCACCTTCGACCAGTTGAAGCAGGTCGCCGAATTCTTCCAGAAGCGCGAGATCGACGGCAAGACCGTCTATGGCGCCTCCATCTACACCGAGCGCGGTTCCGAAGGCATCACCATGGGCGCCATGGACGTGCTCTACAGCTTCGGCTTCCAGTATGAAAACCCGAAGAAGCCCTACGAAATGGAAGGCTTCGTCAACTCCGAGAAATCGGTGAAGGGGTTGGAGTTCTACAAGGCGCTCTATGATTGCTGCACCCCGCCCGGCGCGTCGAACAGCTACATGGGCGAAGGCGTCGACGCCTTCAAATCCGGCCAGGTGGCCATGCATATGAACTTCGCCTTCACCTGGCCCGGCCTGCAGAAGGACGAGAATGTCGGCGGCGACAAGATCGGCTACTTCGTCAACCCGAAGGGTCCGGACGGCGACCAGTTCGCCCAGCTCGGCGGCCAGGGCATCTCGGTCGTGTCCTATTCCGACAAGCAGGAATCGGCGCTGAAATACATCAAGTGGTTCGCCAACAAGGATGTGCAGGCCAAATGGTGGTCCCTCGGCGGCTATTCCTGCCTGAACGCGGTGGTGAAAGACCCGGCCTTCCCGTCCAGCCAGCCCTATGCGCAGACCTTCCTCGACTCGATGGCGATCGTGAAGGACTTCTGGGCCGAGCCCAGCTACGCGCCTCTGCTGCAGGCCTCGCAGAAGCGCTTCCACGACTATGTCGTCGCCGGCCAGGGTTCGGCCAAGGATGCGCTTGACGGGCTCGTCAAGGACTGGACGCAAGTGTTCCAGGACGACGGCAAGATGTAACCGGACAACGGTTCGACGGCTCCTCCCGAGCCAGACCGACGCGTCCCGTGCCGACCTTGGCACGGGACGCAGTTCAGATAAATTCATGACAGAGACGACCCACGTGACCGAAGCAGGACTCACCATGCTCAATCGGACTGCGGAGAACGTTGCCCGGGCGACCCCGGAGCCGTTGGCGCGCAAGGTCCGGGGCATTAGCGACAAGGGTCTCGCCTGGCTGTTCATCTCGCCGACGATCCTGTTGCTGTTGGCCATCAACATCTTCCCGCTGTTCTGGGCGATCTATCTGTCCTTCACCAACTTCCGCGCCAACCGGCCGAACGAGGTGGTGAAGAATCTCGGCTTTGCCAATTACCAGCGCATCCTCGGCGACCAGGACATCTGGATCGCCATGCAGACGACGGCGCATTTCGTGTTCTGGACGATCCTGCTGCAGACGCTGATCGGCTTCACTCTGGCCTGGCTGATCGACCGCAAATTCCGCGGCCATGCCTTCTGGACGACGATCATCCTGGTGCCGATGATGTTGTCACCTGCGGTCGTCGGCAATTTCTGGCGCTTCCTCTACGAGCCGCAGATCGGGCTGTTCTCCTACGTCATCTCGTTTGTGTCAGGCATCCCGCCGACAAACATCCAGATGCTCTCCAACGTCTCGCTGGCACCGTGGTCGATCATCATCGTCGACACCTGGATGTGGACGCCGTACGTGATGCTGATTTGCCTCGCCGGACTGCGCTCCATACCTGAATACATCTATGAGGCGGCCGAGGTCGACCGCGCCTCCAACTGGCGGCAGTTCTGGTCGATTACGCTGCCGATGGCGCTGCCCTTCATCATGCTGGCGGTGCTCTTCCGCGGCATCGAGAACTTCAAGATGTTCGACATGGTCAATCTGTTGACCGGCGGCGGACCCGGCTCGACCACCGAGGTCGCCTCGATCACGCTGAAACGGCAGGCTTTCGAGAGCTGGCGCACCGGCTATTCCTCAGCCTTCGCCATCATCCTGTTCGTCGCGGTGTTCGGCCTCGCCAACATTTACGTGAAGGCGCTCAACAAGGTGAAGCAGAGATGAGCCTGACCACTGCCCACTCCGTTGTTGCCCCTTCGGGAACAGCAAAAGGCATCGCCGGCACGATCATCGTCGCCTACGCGCTAATCTCCATCGTACCGCTGTTGTGGATTTTTGCCACCAGCTTCAAGACGCCGCCGGATTCGATCGCCTATCCACCGAAGATCGTCTTCCAGCCGAGCATCGAGGGCTATTGCAACCTGTTCACCACGCGCACGCGGCAGACGCCGGAATACATCAACTCGCTGGGGCCGGCGACCGGCTTCTGCGACGAGACGGTGCGCAAGCGCAACATGGTGATTGCCGGCCCGTCCAACTTCCTGCCGCGCTTCGTCAATTCGCTGATCATCGCCTTCGGCTCGACCTTCTGCGCGGTGTTCCTCGGCACACTCTCGGCCTACGGCTTCTCGCGCTTCAAGGTGCCTTTGGCCGACGACCTTCTGTTCTTCATCCTGTCAACGCGCTTCATGCCGCCGATCGCGGTGGCGATCCCGATCTATCTGATGTACCGCGAGCTCGGCCTTTCCGACACCGCGCTCGGCATGATCCTGCTCTACACCGCGGTCAATGTCTCGCTGGCGGTGTGGCTGCTCAAGGGCTTCATCGACGAGATCCCGCGCGAGTATGAAGAAGCGGCGATGATTGACGGCTACACCAGGCTGCAGGCCTTCTGGCGCACCGTGCTGCCGCAGGCCACCACCGGCATCGCCGCGACCGCCATCTTCTGCCTGATCTTCGCCTGGAACGAATATGCGTTCGCAGCGCTGCTGACCTCGGGCACGGCGCAGACCGCGCCGCCCTTCATCCCGACCATCATCGGTGAAGGCGGCCAGGACTGGCCGGCGGTGGCCGCCGGCACGACGATCTTCCTGGTGCCGATCCTCGTCTTCACCATCCTGCTTCGCAAGCAGTTGCTGCGCGGCATCACCTTCGGCGCGGTGCGCAAATGAGCCTGACACAACCCACCAAACGCAAATCGCGCTGGCCGCGCTGGGCCAGGCGTGGCCTGTTGGAAAACATCGCGACCGCGATCATCGCCATCGGCTTCCTGATGCTGTTCCAACCCTTCGCGCTGGCGCTCTACACCTACTCCTTCATCACCATGCTCGCCGGCACGGTGATGTTCATCATCGTCTCGAAATTCCCGGAATAGCCATGGCCGAAATCCGCGTCCAACACCTGAGAAAGGCCTTCGGCGATTTCGTCGCTGTGCAGGACTCCAGCTTCGTCGTCGAGGATGGCGAGTTCTTCGTCATGCTCGGGCCGTCGGGTTGCGGCAAGACAACGACATTGCGGATGATCGCCGGGCTGGAACTGCCGACCGGTGGCCAGATCCTGCTCGGCGGCGAGGACGTGACCATGCGCCGGGCGCGGGAGCGCGATATCGCCTTCGTCTTCCAGCTGTTCGCGCTCTATCCGCACATGAATGTGCGCAAGAACATCGGCTTCCCGCTCCTGGCGCAAGGCATGCCTGCGGCCGAAATCCGCCAACGCGTCGAGGAGACCGCCAAGCTCCTGCGCATCGACCATCTGCTCAACAAATCGGTCTCCGGCCTTGCCGGCGGCGACCGCCAGCGCGTCGCGCTCGGTCGCGCCATTGTGCGGCGGCCAAAGTGTTTTCTGATGGACGAGCCGCTTGGCACGCTCGATACCGAGTTCCGCGATCTGATGGTCCACGAGCTTCGCGAACTGCACAACCGCATCCACGCCACCACGGTCTATGTCACCCACGACCAGATGGAAGCGATGTCGATGGCCGACAAGATCGCTGTCATGAACCATGGCGTGATCGAGCAGTTCGGCAGCCCGCGCGAAATCTACGACCGCCCGGCAACGATGTTCGTCGCCGATTTCATCGGCTCGCCGCCGATGAATTTTCTGGGCTTTGGCGGCGGACTGGCGAAAGGCGCCAAGGAGATCGTCGTGCAAGGCGCCAAGGTGGCGGTGCCGGAGGTGCGCGAAGACATCGCGCCGGCCGACATGGCACTCGGCATAAGGCCGGAACACATCCGCTTCGACGATGCGTCCAAGCTGCGTGGCGCGATCTATGGCACCGAATATCTCGGTACGACGCAGATCGTGGCCGTGGAGACGGCGGACGGCATCATCAAGGCGCGGGTGCCGGCCGAAATCCGGCTCGCCGCCGGCGATCATGTCGGCCTGACGCTGAACAGCTCGCGACTGTCGCTGTTCGACAAGGGATCGGGCCGCGCCGTGCGCACCGCGATCCACGACACCGCCTCTCAAGGGAGAGCGCAGCATGGCTGACGTACACATCAAAGGCGTGACGAAGAGTTTCGGCGAGCACGCCGCCGTCAGCAATCTCGACCTCCAGATCAAGGATGGCGAGTTCGTCGTGCTGCTTGGGCCGACCGGCGCCGGCAAGACGACGACGCTGCGGCTGATCGCCGGGCTGGAGCGGCCCGACAGCGGCACGATCCATATTGGCGGCCACAATGCGACGATGCTGTCCCCGGCCGAGCGCGACACCGCTTTCGTGTTCCAGCAATATTCGCTCTATCCGCATCTGTCGGTCTACGACAACCTCGCCTTCCCGTTGCGTTCGCCGGCGCGGAAAATACCGGAGGACCAAATCCGCCGCCGCGTCGAAGAGGTGGCGAAGATGGTGCGCATCCACCACAAGCTGAACAACCGCTCGACCAAGCTGTCAGGCGGTGAAATGCAGCGCGTCGCCATCGGCCGCGCTTTGGTGCGCAAGCCGTCGATCTATTTGATGGATGAGCCGCTGTCATCGCTGGACGCCAAATTGCGGGCCGATCTCAGGCTCGAACTCAAGCGCATCCAGGCCGAGCTTGGAGCCACCATGCTCTATGTCACGCACGACCAGATCGAGGCTATGACCATGGCCGACCGCATCGGCATCCTTGCCGACGGCGTGCTGGTGCAGATCGGTACGCCGCGCACAATCTACTCGGAGCCGGCCAATCTTCATGTCGCAGCAAGGCTCGGCCAGCCGGCGATCAATCTTCTGCCGGCGGGGTTGCTGCCCGATGGCGGCGCGCCGGTGGGCACCAAGACGGTCGGCGCACGCACCGAACATCTGTCGATCGAGAAGGCCGCAAACGGCCATGCCGATGGCGTCGTCGACTGGGTCGAGCATCTCGGCGACCAAAACCATCTGCATGTCACGGTCGGAGCCAAGAAGCTGGTGACGCTGACCGACCCCGACACGGATCTGGCGGAAGGCGACAAAGTGGTGATCCGCTACCGCTCGCCGCTCTATTTCGGCGCCGATGGGCAAAGACTGATGTGAATGGGGCTGATGTGAGGTTTTCGGTGTCTCGCCAAGGGCACGGCACCGGCTTCTGATTGACGAATACAGGACGAATTCGATGAAGCACTTTTTCAACCGCAGGGAAACGATCGTCACCGAGGCGCTGGACGGGCTGCTGCGGACCATCGGTTCGGGCGATCTCGCGCGCCTCGACGGTTATCCCGAGATCAAGGTCGTGCTGCGAGCCGACTGGGACAAGACCCGGGTTGCCGTCGTCTCCGGCGGCGGCGCCGGGCACGAGCCGTCGCATGCCGGCTTCGTCGGCAAGGGCATGCTGACGGCGGCGGTCTCGGGCGAGATCTTTGCCTCGCCGAGCGTCGAAGCGGTGCTGGCGGCGATCCGCGCGGTGACCGGTCCGGCCGGCTGCCTGCTGATCGTCAAGAATTACACTGGCGACCGGCTCAATTTCGGCCTGGCGGCCGAGAAGGCGCGCGCCGAAGGGTTTCGCGTCGAGATGGCGATCGTCGCCGACGACATCGCGTTGCCGGATATCAACCAACCACGCGGCGTCGCCGGCACCTTGTTTGTGCACAAGATCGCCGGCCATCTTTCTGAAGCCGGCGACGATCTGGCCTACATCGCAACAGCGGCACGGGCGGCGGCGAAGGACATCATCTCGCTCGGCATGTCGCTGTCGTCCTGCTCGATCCCCGGCCAACCGCATGAAGACCGCTTTGGCGAAAACGATGGCGAACTCGGCCTCGGCATCCATGGCGAGCCGGGCGTCGAGCGCATCGCGGTACAAAGCGCTGACAGACTGGTGGCGATCATGACGGAGCGGCTTGCCGCGCGGCTTGACCCGAAGGCCAGCCATGCGCTGCTGATCAACAATCTCGGTTCGGTGCCGCCGCTCGAAATGTCGCTGGTCGCCAACGCCGTGCTGGCCTCGCCGTTGGCCAAAACCGTGAAGCTGGCGATCGGCCCCGGACCGCTGATGACGGCGCTCAACATGAACGGCTTCTCGCTGTCGCTGATCAAGCTCGATGCCGCGCGCGAGGCGGCCTTCCTGGCGCCGGTCGGGCCACATGCCTGGATGCCGGCAAAGGCCGTTGCCGCGCCGGCCGTCGTTCCCATGGTGAAGGCCTCCGGACAGAGCGCGGCGCGCAAGCCCAGTGAGAATGCGCGCACCCGGAGGCTTGTCGTCACGATCTGCGAAAGGCTGATTGCACTCGAAGAGGCCTTGAACGGGCTGGACGCCAAGGCGGGCGATGGCGATACCGGCTCGACGGTAGCCACCGGCGCGCGCAGCGTGCTGGAAAAACTCGACACGCTGCCGCTTGCCGATCCCGCCGCCACGCTTGCGGCGGTGGGCGATGGGCTGGGCGTCGCCATGGGCGGATCGTCAGGTGTGCTGCTGTCGATCTTCTTCACCGCGGCGGCGCAGGCTTCGAATTCCGGTACGTCCCTGTCCAGGGCGCTGCTTTCCGGCCTGGACCGCATGACCTTCTACGGCGGCGCAAGGATCGGCGACCGCACCATGGTCGATGCGCTGGAGCCGGCGCTGAAAGCGCTCGATGCCAGCGGCCTGGACGAGGCGGCGACAGCCGCCCGGCGCGGCGCCGAGGCGACTGCGGCCATGGAGAAGGCGAAGGCCGGGCGCTCCGCCTATGTCGGTACCAAATTGCAAGGCGTGGTCGACCCGGGCGCGCATGCAGTGGCCGAAGTGTTCGCGGCGGCCGCCGCACTGCATGCAGCGGCCTGATCGCATGCTTCAGTTGTCGAATGAAAAAACTTTCGATACTGCCGGCATGACCGCAACCGGGAATTTGGATATGGCGGCACTGGACCTTGCCAGGCTGATCACAGCGGCAGCGGACACGATTGCCGCGCACGCCGACGAGTTGACGGCGCTCGACCAGGCGATCGGCGACGGCGACCATGGGCTGAACATGAGACGCGGGTTTGAGGCCGTGCGAAGCGAGACCGCGGCGTTTTCCACCAAACCGCTGCCCGAAGCCTTGAAGGCGATCGGCACCAGGCTGGTGATGACGGTGGGCGGCGCGTCCGGTCCGCTGTTCGGCACTTTGTTCATGGCGCTCGGCAAGGAGATCTCGGCTGCGCCCGATCGCGCCAACCTGACGGCTGCGTTCGGCAAGGCGATCGAAGCCGTCGCGGCGCGCGGCAAGTCGCAGGTCGGCCAGAAGACGATGCTCGACGTGCTGCAGCCTGTGCATGACGCATTGGCTGGAGGCAAGACGGTAGGGGAAATCGCCGACATCGCCGACCGTGCGGCCGAAGCGACCGTGCCTATGAAGGCGCTGCGCGGTCGCGCCTCATTCCTCGGCGACCGCTCTATCGGCCACATGGACGCCGGCGCGCGTTCGGCTGCGCTGCTGGTGCGGACCGTCGCCGAAAGCATCGAGGGCCAAGCATGAGCAATGTCGGCATCGTCATCGTCTCGCATTCGCCGCTGGTCGCCGAAGGCACGGCCGACATGGTCCGGCAGATGGTGGGCGACGAAGTGCCGCTTGCATGGTGCGGCGGAAACGGCCATGGCGGGCTCGGCACCAGCGTCGAGGCGATCATGGGCGCCATCGACAAGGCCTGGTCGGAAGCCGGTGTCGCCATCCTCGTCGATCTCGGCGGCGCCGAGACCAATTCGGAGATGGCGGTGGAAATGATCGGCGAGCCGCGGGCGCAGAAGATCATCGTCTGCAACGCGCCGATCGTCGAAGGCGCGGTGATGGCCGCGACGGAGGCGTCCGGCGGCGCCTCGCTGAAGGAAGTGGTGGCGACGGCGCATGAATTGTCGCCGTCGTGAATGAACGGGAATTTTGAGCGCATGTCAGCATTTGCCGAGGCCACCGTCCTGATCACCCACGAGGTGGGCCTGCACGCGCGCCCTTCGGTGAAGTTCACCAAGCTCGCCAAGAGCTTTGCCGCCGAAGTGGAAATCGCGCTTGCCGCCAATGGCCCGTGGTTCGACGCCAAGAGCATCGTCAAGGTGATGGCGACCAGGGCGCCGAAAGGCACCATGCTGCATATCAGGGCCCGCGGCGAAGCCGCCACTGAGGCGGTCGGCGCGCTGGCCGAACTGGTGCGGCGCGATTTCGACGAGGGTGCGGGCCATGCCCGAACCGCTTAGGCTGCAAGGCATTTCGGCTTCGGCCGGCTATGCCGAAGGGCCGCTGTTCAATCTCGACCGCGGCCCTGCGCGCTACATGGGCAAGGCGACAGCCGGCGAGGAGAAAGCTGCACTGAAAGCAGCACTCGCCAGCGCGACGGACCGGCTCGCGACCCTGATCGAAACCGCCGACGACGAGGCGGCCGGCATTCTCGAATTCCAGCTTGCCATGTTGGAGGACGAGGCGCTGACCGGACCGGCCTTCGCCACGATCCCGTCCGGCATGCCGGCCGACATGGCGTGGCGGCAGGCGTTGGACGCCGAGATTGCCGGCTATGAAACGTCAGACCAGGACTATTTCCGGGCACGTGCTGCCGACATGCGCGATATCCGCGACCGCGTGCTGCGCGCCCTGACCGAGGAGCAGGAGAGCACCGCGCCAGCGGGCGCCATTCTCTATGGCGAAGACATCGCGCCGACGCGCTTTCTCGAGACCGACTGGAGTGCCGGCGGCGGCATCGCGCTGAGGGCCGGCAGCACCGCCAGCCATGTCGCCATGTTGGCGCGCTCGCGCGGCGTGCCGATGGTGGTTGGGCTTGGCTCTTCACCGGCAAATCCCGATGGCTTGGCCCTGCTCGATGCCGAGCATGGCGGCATCGTATTGGCGCCGTCCAAGGCCGAGATCGAAGCTTTCCGTCGGTCCTCATCCTCTTTTTTGGCGCGACGCGACAAGGCCGAAGCCTATCTGGCAAAACCGGCGGTAACCCGGGCCGGCACGACGGTGCGTGTGCAGGTCAACATTGCCGATCCGTCCGAGGTCGATGGCATCGACATTTCGACCTGCGACGGCATCGGGCTGATGCGGACCGAATTCCTGTTCGGCAAGGCGCTGCCGGACGAGGAGACGCAATACCGCTGTTATCGCAAGGTGCTGGAATGGGCCGGCGACAAGCCGGTGACCATCCGCACCGTCGATGCCGGCGGCGACAAGCCGGTGCCGGGCTTTACGGTCGAGGAGAGCAACCCGTTCCTCGGCCTGCGCGGCATCAGGCTGTCGCTGGCAAGGCCGGATGTGTTTCGCTTGCAGATCCGGGCGTTGCTGCGCGCCGCTGTGCACGGCAATCTGAAGGTGATGTTTCCAATGATCGCCGTCACGGAGGAGTACCAACGTGCCGCCACTTTGTTCGCGGAGGAGCAGGGTGGGCTCATCGCGCGTGGCGTCGCGCACAAAATGCCACCGCTCGGTATCATGGTCGAGGTGCCGTCGGTGGCGATCGCGCCGGAGGCGTTTGCCCACGTCGCGTTCTTCTCGATCGGCTCCAACGATCTGACCCAGTATGTGATGGCCGCCGCCCGCGACAACGCTGCGGTGGCGCATCTCAATTCGGTGCGGCATCCAGCCGTGCTGCGGCTGATCGCTGCGGTGACCTCGTTCGGCTTGCGCGCAAAAATCCCGGTCAGCCTGTGCGGCGATGCCGGCGGCGATCCGGCCTCAATACCGGCGCTGCTCGAAGCCGGCCTGCGCGATCTCTCGGTGGCCCCTGCCCAACTCGCCATGGCCAAGGCGGCCATCTCAGATGTTTCGATCTAGGCGTGACTGAGATGGTCGACAAGACACCAGAACCCGGCTCCGAAGAGGCGATCCGCGCCTACAAGACGATCCTGTCGCAGGTCATCGACCAACGCCCGTCGGGCATGCGCCAACGCCTCGCCGATGCGCTGGGCAAGCACCGCAGCTTCGTGACGCAAATCTCCAGCCCGGCCTATTCGACGCCGATCCCGTCAAAACATTTGCCGGCTATTTTTTCCGTCTGCCATTTCAGCCCGGCCGAGCGCGATCATTTTCTGGCTGCCTACCATCTGGCGCATCCGGGGAAACTGTCGGTAGCCTCAGGCATGCGCAAGACCCGGCATGTGTCGCTGATCGTACCGGATTTCGGCGACGACAAGCAGAACGCGGCGCTCGACAGGGCGGTCAATGATTTCATCCAGAAGATTACCAGCATCACCGGCAAAAGCGGGGGCTGAGCGTTTCCTGCGTTCGGGAGGACACATGAAGAAATTTCTGAATTCCGTCGACACGGTGCTGACCGAAAGCCTCGATGGTGTCGTTGCCGCCCATGCCGACATTCTGATGCTGGGTGACGAGCACAAATTCATTCGCCGCAAGGTGCTGAAGCCGGGGAAAGTAGCGCTGATCTCGGGCGGCGGCTCGGGCCACGAGCCGCTGCACGCCGGCTTTGTCGGCCACGGCATGCTGGACGCCGCCTGCCCCGGCCAGGTGTTCACCTCGCCGACGCCGGACCAGATGCTGGCGGCGGCCGCAGCCGTTGATGCAGGCGCCGGCTGTCTGTTCATCGTCAAGAACTATGAGGGCGATGTGATGAATTTCGACATGGCGGCCGAGATGGCCGACGGCATCCTGCAAGTGGTGACCAATGACGACGTCGCGGTCGAGAACTCGGCCTACACGACCGGCCGGCGCGGCGTTGCCGGTACGCTGGTGGTCGAGAAGATCGTCGGCGCCGCCGCCGAGCAAGGCATGGCGCTGGCGGATCTCAAGGCGCTCGGCGATCGCGTCAACGCTGCGACGCGTTCAATGGGAGTGGCGCTGACCAGTTGCACCGTTCCTGCGGCCGGCAGGCCGACTTTCGACATTGGCGATGGCGAGATGGAATTCGGCGTCGGCATCCATGGCGAGCCCGGCCGGCGTCGCGACACGTTGAGAAGCGCCGATGCCATTGCCGGGGAAATCTGCGCCGCGATCCTGGGCGATCTCGGCGACAAGGCAAAGGGCACCGCCCTGCTGTTCATCAACGGCTTTGGCGGCACACCGCTGATGGAGCTCTATCTGATGTACAACAGCGCCCGCAACATCTTCGAAAAACAGGGCGTGACGGTGACCCGCTCGCTGGTTGGGTCTTATGTGACGTCGCTCGACATGGCCGGCTGCTCGATCACGCTGACCATGCTGGATGATGAGGCAACGTCATTGTGGGACGCGCCGGTGCGTACAGCCGCGCTGCGCTGGGGAATGTAGCGATCAGGCCGTCTTATCAACTTCCGCCTAGCCTGCGGGGCCGGACGCACCGTTACCCGCGGTCACGCTGGACAGCTTGCCTGCCTTGCGCAGCACCGGCGTCTCATATTGCTTCTTGGTCATTTCATTCCCCCTTTGCGGCGAGTCCAGCAGCAGCACCTGCCAAGGCCACCGGTATTTCGCCTCAGCCGAACCGAAGTCTTGGAAGTCTTAGAGCGTCTTCGACGCTCCACCGGCCACAAGGCTGGATAATTTTCCCGCCTTGCGCAGCAAAGGCGCCTCATACCTTTTCTTGGTCATTTCCAAATACCCTTTGAGTCCGGTGCAAAAGAATGGACGGAAACCACACAAAGTCAATTCATGAGCCGGTTTGGCCACCATACTCTGGCTTCATGCATACTTTTCTGCAACATACGCCCTTCCAAGGCAGTTCACTGAAACGGCGAACTGCTCTGGCTCCTTGTTTTGATGCAATTCCGGACGGAAGACCGCTTCGCACTTTTCCTGGAATTGCTCCAGTGGGCGAACGACATCCAGGTTGATGCTGCCATCTCTTGCGCCTACCGATGAAAAACTGCTGCTGAGCTTCGCCGACCCGGAGGCCCCGGCTGCCATTGGCATTGATGTTGCTGCCGAAAGCTTGCTGGCGCTGCTCGCCAACGCCGAGTTCCACGGCGTGCTGCCGATCATGCTGCGCAAGCTCGGGGAAATCAGCGCCCAACTGCCGGCGGAAGCTGCCTTGCAGCAGAAATTGTCGGAACTGCGCGACCAGTCGACCCTGGCGACCGGCCAGTCGATGCTGCTGCAGTATCATGGCGACCGCATCATGAAGGCACTGGCGGCGAAAGGCGTTCCGGCCCGGATCGTCAAGGGGCCGGTCTTCGCACGCAAACTTTACCGCCACGCAGCTGACCGGCCCTACACCGACATCGACATCCTGGTAGACCCGGCCAGCATCGCCGAGGCCAACACGGCGATTGCCGGGTGCGGCTTCGATCTTTGGAGCGGCGAGGCGCAGTCGCAGGATCTGCAGGAGTTCAAATGGCTGGAGAAAGAGAATACCAGCCTGTTGATCGAACTGCACGGCAATTTGGTGCATGATTCCGGTATGCGCCGACGGCTGTCGCTGGGCTTTCGCGAATTGCAGATCATCGACGGCGGCGAAGCCGATACGCCGGCCGCGCTGCTGACCATCGCCATCGTGCATGCCGCGGGCGGTCATAAATTCCACCGGCTGCAGCTTTGCGTCGACGTGTTGCAAGGTGTACGCGCGCTGCGGTCATCCGTTGATGAGGACCAGCTGTTCGAGGCGGCGCGCATGAGCGGCATCGAGCTCGAATTGGCGACAGTCCTCAATGTGACGGGGCGGCTGTTTAATGCATCGCGCGCGATCGAACTGGCTGGCCGGATCAAGCCCGACCTCTCGATACGTTTGGCCAAGTGGCTCATCAACGGCGATACGTTGCTCGGGGTCAATTCCAGGGACAAGATGCATTCGCGTCTGCGCCGCGACGCTTTTCGTTGGATTCAGCGGCTTGCCAGGCCAAAGTCGCATTTTGCCTGAATAATGCTTTAGTCCACCGCCGAGCGGATCAGCGGGGCCGCCTCGGCCGGGCTCGCGCCGACTTCCAGCGTAAAGGTCGGAACGGCTTTGACCAGCGTCGCGATCGTTGCCATGCGGCGCTTCTGCGCCGGCAAAAGGCCAGTCATGCCCGTCCTGACATTGTCGGTGGCAAGCGCCACCATGGCGTCTGCCCTGGTCATGGGGACGAGCCGGGTCTGCGCATCCGCCGAGCGGGCGAGATGAAGCAATGCCGCAACCGGCCTGTCGCCTGTCTCCTCGATGCGGATAATCTCGGCGAGGCGTTCCAGCGAGACCGCCTGCTCGCCATTGGCGTCCCATTTGTCGCCAAGGCAGGGAACCACGAAAGGCAGCATTGCCGCGGTGTTACGGTGGACCTTCACCTTGCGCGGCAAGCCCCAGGCCGTGACGCCGCCATCGGCCAAAACCTTGAGGATCATGGCGTCGTCAGAGCAAAGGCCGAAGCCCTGCGAGGCCAGCGCCAGCGAAGTCGTCGACTTGCCGGTGCCGCTCGGCGCATGGATCAGCACGAGCGCCTTGTGGCCGGGCAATGTCAGGCCGGCGGTGTGGAGCATGTGCTGGCCGCCGGCATCGAGCGCGGCATCCAGCACCATCATCAGCAACGTCCATTTGACCTTGGCGTCAGGATGAACGCGGATTTCCGCCCAACCCTCATCGGCATTGATCGAGACGGTCTGCAGGCCGGGAAAGATCAGGTGAACGATGTCGCCGCCGTCGATCAGCCGGCAATGGCCGTCCTCCGGCACATCGCCGTCGAAAGCGAGTTTGCCGGCAGGGGATTCCTGTAACTGCGACGTCTCGACAATGTCGATCTGAAAACCTGTTACGACGGGTTCGCTCACACGCAACGTGCCCAGCATGAGGTCGAAGCTCGGCCACAGGTCGGCCCGTGAGGCCGATATGCTGATGACCTGGCCCTTGAGGTCATAGCAGAAAGTGGCCACCGAACCGGTCAAGCAGCGCGCGCCTTTCCGGCATCGGCGTGATGGCGGTAGATCTGCACCATGCCGGGCAGGCTGTCGCTGACCACTGGCCGGCCGTCGAGACAGACCCAGCAATGGGCCGACATGCGCGGCGCCTGCATCGACTTCGGATCGACACCGAAGCGCAGATCCGGATCGAAGCCGGCAAAGCGCAAGAAGCGGTGAGCCAGCAGGCCTTCCCTGAGGCATCTGCGATCGCGCATCAGCCACGGGTGCCGGACAGTGCGGTTGACGGCAGCCACGATGTAGGCGGACGACAGTCCGCGATAGGGGGCAGGCGCGCTGAGCGGCGCCCATTTCAACACCGATTCGAAGTTGCGGCGGCCGATCAGAATCGGCATCAGCCGCGCGCTCGTCCACAAGTGGACGCGAAACAGGATGCGCAGGAGAACGCCGTCCGCCATCAGAGAGCCGGGTCGGCGAGAATGCCTTCGCTCACCAGTTCGGCGGCCAGCGCCGCCATGTCCTGGTCGAGCGTATCCTTGTCGACCTCGAACTCGTCGGAAAGCAGGACGACGATCTGGTCGAGGCTGCGGGCGCCGTCGACCTTGTCGAGAAAGGCTTCGGTGGTTCCGTTGCAAGTGTAAAGCTGGCCGCTACGCGCCAAAAGCACGACAGCGCCGTCGCCGACATGCTGGACAGAGGCATCGTCCGCCAGCCGCAGAACCATTTCAGAAGCGATTTGGGCCATGGAACCCTCCAGACCAGTTTGCTGGAGAGCAGATAGCGCGGCAATGCGGCGCTGTCTATTGCGCGGATGAGAGGCAGAACAGGCCGGTCCGAACGATCTGTGGCAATCCGGCAACGCCACCGTCCCGATGACAAGTGCGACCACGCATGGTGGAGACGTCCATTCCTGAAGTGTGGTAATTTCCACATCATTCGAGGTCTGAGAGAAGGTAACCCGCCCCCAGAAATAGTCGGTGATCGCGCCTGAAAATCAATGCCGCAAACCGTCAAGCCGGCTATCGGACAGGGTCAAGGTCTTGCTTTTCTTACCTTAAGTAAGCTATGGAGTCGCCGGGATTTGGGAGAGCATTGAGTATGCGTTACAATTGGGAGCGGGCGCCGACGGCGTTCGAACGCCATCGAAAGGCGTTGGCAGCGGCCATATTGATTGCAGGTGGCGTCGGCCTGATGCTGGCGGCCTTGCCGCTTTAAAGCTGACATCTGGCACGAACGCGCTGTTTCAGGGCGCGTGACCGTTTGCTGGCTGCCGCAAGGCAGACTGTGGCTCAGAGCGTTTTACCGAAACGTTTGACCCGCTCTATCTCTGTTTTGACGCAATTCCCAACAGAAAGCGCTACGCGCTTTTCCCTGGAAAACCGTTTCACAATTTTCCTGGAATTGCTCAGCGTGCCTGCCCGGTCACGGCGATGAAACGGCGATCGCGTCCCTCAAAACCCTGGCTGAAACGCTGCACCTGCACAGCCAATATGGCCGGTTTGCCGGGTGGGGTGTATTGGTAGGATTCCGACAGGCTGTAGGCGGTCGGGCAGTTGCGCGAACCGGGCACAGCCTTGTCCTCGTGCACATGGCATTTGGGGGAAGACATGGCCGGGAAAACCCGCATAGGCTATGCAAGGTAGGGAGTTTCCCCGAGGAGGAATGAATGGCGTCACGCTACCACGAGGTCTATGCCGGCTGGAAACGCGACCCGGAACAGTTCTGGGCCGATGCCGCCGAGGCGATCGACTGGTATTCGCCGTGGACCAGCGTGTTCGATGCCAGTGCCGGCGTTTACGGGCGCTGGTTCAACGGCGCCACCTGCAACACCTGCTTCAACGCGCTCGACCGGCATGTCGCCGGCGGCCGCGCCGACCAGATCGCGCTGATCCATGACAGCGCCATCACCGGCACGGTCAAGAAATTCACCTATGCCGAACTGAAGCGCGAGGTGGTGGCGCTGACGTCGGTGCTGAAGAACCGCGGCATCGTCAAAGGCGATCGCGTGATCATCTACATGCCGATGGTGGCCGAAGCGGCGATCGCCATGCTGGCCTGCGCCCGCATCGGGGCGGTGCATTCGGTGGTGTTCGGCGGCTTTGCCTCGCACGAGCTTGCCACACGCATCGATGACGCCAAGCCGAAGCTGATTATTTCGGCGTCCTGCGGCCTGGAGCCGGGACGCGTGGTTGCCTACAAGCCGTTGCTCGACAAGGCGATCGAGATGTCCCGTCACAAGCCGGACGCGTGCCTGATCCTGCAGCGGGACCAGCTGCGCTGCGAACTCAAGGACCATTACGACATCGACTTTGCCGATGCGGTTGCGCGCGAGCGCGCGGCGGGAGCCAATGTCGACTGCGTGCCGGTGCTCGCCACCGATCCGCTCTACATCATCTACACCTCCGGCACGACCGGCCAGCCGAAGGGTATCGTGCGGGACAATGGCGGCCACATGGTCGCGCTCAAATGGACGATGGAAAACGAGTTCGGCGTCAAGCCGGGTGAGGTGTTCTGGGCGGCATCCGATGTCGGCTGGGTGGTCGGCCATTCCTACATCGTCTACGGGCCGTTGCTGCATGGCGCAACCAGCGTGCTGTTCGAGGGCAAGCCGATCGGCACGCCCGACGCCGGCACATATTGGCGAGTAATTGCCGAGCATGGGGTCGTCGCGCTGTTCACCGCGCCGACCGCCTTCCGCGCCATCAAGGGGCAGGACCCGAAGGGCGAATTCGTGCCGAAATACGATTTGTCCAAATTCCGCACCTTGTTTCTCGCCGGCGAACGCGCCGATCCCGAAACCATCAGATGGGCGGAGCAGAGACTCAACGTGCCGGTGGTCGACCATTGGTGGCAGACCGAGACCGGCTCACCGATGACCATCAACCCGGCGGGCCTTGGCCTGCTGCCGGTGAAGTACGGCTCGCCCGGCGTGCCGATGCCGGGCTACGACATCCGCGTGCTCGACGATGCCGGCCATGAAGTGCCGCGCGGCACACTCGGCAATGTGGTGGTGAAACTGCCGCTACCGGCCGGCTGCCTGCCGACACTGTGGAACGCCGACGCCCGCTTCCGGCAGGCTTATCTCGAGGAGTTCCCCGGCTTCTACAAGACGGCCGACGCCGGCATGATCGACGAGGACGGCTATCTCTATGTCATGGCCCGCACCGACGACATCATCAATGTCGCCGGCCACCGGCTGTCGACCGGCGCCATGGAAGAGGTGCTTTCAGCGCATCCCGATGTCGCCGAATGCGCCGTCATCGGCATCGCCGACGCCGTGAAGGGCCAGATACCGGTCGGCTTCGTCGTGCTCAATGCCGGCGTCGCCCGCGATGCCGGCACCATCGAAAGCGAAGTGGTGGGGCTGGTGCGCGAACGTATCGGCCCGGTCGCCGCCTTCAAGACCGTGGTGACGATCAAGCGCCTGCCCAAGACTCGCTCCGGCAAGATCCTGCGCGGCACCATGCAGAAGATCGCCGACAAGGAAGAGTGGACGATGCCGGCGACCATCGACGATCCGGTCATCCTCGACGAGATCACCGCGGCGCTCAAAGGACGTGGCATCGGGGTCTGACCGCCTGGCGTTGCCGGAGGCCGAGCCGGCACAGAGGCGTGGCGGCTGGGGTTGTTGAGGCCGAGCCGCGCATCGGCTGCTGCTCGACCACGCCGTATTCCCCTACCATCTCAGGCTGCTTGACCAGCAGGTCCTGAGCCGGCGGCGAAAGCAGTCGGTCGCCGTTATGGAATTTCCAACGCCTGCCATGTATCCACGGTTCTGCGGCGCGCCACGAGGGCGCGCCCTTGGAAACGAAACCCGATTTTCGGCAGGCATCGAGTCCCAGTGGCCTTGTTTCAGCGATCCAGAACCCCTCGGCCGGCGCCACGCGAGCGCCTGGAAATGGATATGGACGACACCGTCGTCTACGCGATCGGCGACGTGCATGGCTGCTACAAGGAATTGCTGTCGCTGGAAGCGAAGATCGCGCTCGACGGGCTGCAATTTCGCGGGCGCAAGATCATCGTCATGCTTGGCGACTATATCGATCGCGGGCCGCAATCGGCGCGCGTGCTCGATCATCTGCTGGCACCGCCGCCGAAAGGGTTTTTGCGAGTCTGCCTGGCAGGAAACCACGAAGTCGCGATGCTGAACTATCTCGACGGCTATCTGTCGCGGGAGCGCTGGCTGGCGGTCGGCGGCCGCGAGACGCTGTTTTCCTACGGCGTCGATCCGGCGCGGCTTGCCAGCCTCTATGCGTCAAGCGACGAGGTCGACCAGCGTGTGAGAGAGGTCATCCCGACCGATCATATCGACTTCCTGCGCAGTCTGCCGGTGTTGCTCTGTTCGGACAAATTCGTCTTCGTCCATGCCGGCATCAGGCCGGGCATCGACCTCGTGGCGCAGGATGAGCAGGACCTGCTCAACATCCGCGACGAGTTCTTCGACGCAGCCCATCTGCTCGACCGCTTTGTGGTGCACGGGCACACGCCAGTCGACATCCCCCGGCTTGACGGACGAAGGCTCGACATCGACACCGGCGCCTTTCAGAGCGGCCGGCTGACAGCCGTCAGGATTGCCGACAAATTCGGCAAGTTGATCTTTTCCTGAGGCAGAGCCTGTCCAGAAAAAGGCAGGGCGGGAAAACCGTTTCACACTTTTCCTGGAATTGCTCTTGCTTTAGGCGGCCGTCTTGGTGCGCAGATCCGACTTTTGGAGATAATAGGTCGAATAGCGGTCGAAGAATTTCTCCGAGCCGCCGAGCGAACCGTATTTCGCCAGCTTCTTCAGGTCGACCTTGTTGAGCACGGCGCCGACGACCTTGCTGGCGATGTAAGGCTCC
The DNA here is from genome assembly GCF_053714375.1 of Mesorhizobium sp. ArgA1. Taxonomy (NCBI): domain Bacteria; kingdom Pseudomonadati; phylum Pseudomonadota; class Alphaproteobacteria; order Hyphomicrobiales; family Phyllobacteriaceae; genus Mesorhizobium; species Mesorhizobium sp. ArgA1. Next base: position 370,380 of record NZ_JBSKBQ010000004.1, on the reverse strand, counting down.
TGCTCCAGCAGCGAGCGCACCATGGCACGCGGCGTGCGGCCCCATTCGGTCACCAGCACGAAGCCGTCGGCCAGCGGCGCGAAGGCCTTGGCGTCGACCACGGGGCCGAGCGGCGGCAGGTCGACGACGATGTACTCGAACGTCTCCTTGGCGTTGTCGATGAAGCGCCGCATGCCGACCGACGAAAGCAGTTCGCTGGTGTGCGAGAATTGGCCGCGCAGTACGGCCGGGATGATCGCCAGCTTGGTCTGGCGGTCCACCTTGCCGACCGACTGCCACGTCTGGCCGTTGACCACGGCCTCCATCAGCCCTTGCTCGGCCTCCATGCCGAGGTTGCGGCTGAGGCCCGGATTGCGCAAATCGGCGTCGATCAAAAGGGTCTTCGAACCGTTGGCGGCAAGCAATCCGGCCAGATTGGCGGCAACCGTCGACTTGCCCTCGCCGGGCAGGACCGAGATCACGCCGATGACCCGGCTGCCTTGCCCTTCCATGACGACGTCGAAGGCTATCTTGGCGTTGCGCAGTGTTTCGGAGAACATCGATGCCGGCGCGTCGACGCTGACCCGCATGCGCGCCCGCTTTTCGGCCGCCGACAAGGTGTTGGTGCTCTTAGCATCCGCGGGCCCGTCGTCAGCATCCTTGCTCAGCCTGCCGCCGATCGTCGGCAGATAGCCGAGGAATTTGAGGCCGACGCGATCGCGAACGTCCTCACCGGTCCTGAAGAACCGCTCGTTGAACTCGTTCAGGCCGCCAAAGCCGGCGCCGAGCAGCACGCCAAGCACCAGCGCAAGTGCCAGCACCCTGGAGCTGCGCGGGCTCGAGGCCGAAAGCGGTGCTGATGCATCCGAGATGATGCGGACCTTGCCGACCGGGAAGGACTGCTGCTGCGAGGCTTCCTCATAGCGTCCGAGGAAAGTCTGGTAGAGCGTGGTCAGCGCCTGCGCCTGCTGCTCGAGCTCGCGCAGCTTGACCTGCGACTGGTTGTCGACGGAGCTCTTGCCGGCCGCGTCGGCGATCTTCTGCCTCAGCGATGTCTCGCGCGACAAAGCGACTTCATGTTCGTTGCGGTAGCTTTCGGTCAGCTGCTTCAACTCGCCGAAAATCTGGGTCGACAGATCGGCCTTCTCCTTGGCCAACGCCACCGCTTGCGGATGCTCGGCGCCGAAATTGGCCGTCACATCCTGCAGCCGCTTGGCAACTGTGAGATAGCGGGTCTTGAGGGTTGCGATGACGGAACTCGCCGGCTGGTCGCTCGATATTGCAGAATCATTGAAGGCGTTGTCGGAACCGCTTTCGACGATGGTCTTGTACTGCTGATAGCGGGCGCTGGCGCGCGCCGTATCGGCCTGTGCGACGATCAGCTGGGCGGTAAGGTCGGCGATCTGCTTGTCGCTGATCAGCTGGCCGTCGCTGTTGGCGGCCAGTCCATGTTCAGAGCGGAATTTTTCGGCCGCCAGAGCGGCCGCCTGCGAGTTCTGGCGAAGCTCGGTCAGCCGGCCTTGCAGCCAGACCGCCGCGCGCTCGGTGGCGTCGAAGCTGGCGTTGAGCTGGTCGGCGAGATAGGCGTCCGCATAGGCCTTGGTGATGGCGGTGGCGAGCGCCGGATTCGACGACTGGTAACCGATGGCTATCACATAGCTGCGGCCGGTGCGCTGCGCCAGCACCTCGCTCTGCAGCTTCAGCACCGCATAGTCATGGCGCGCCGTCAGCATCATCGCCTGGCGTGTCGCTTCATCGACATTTTCCATGCCGGGAATCTGGTCGGCGGAACTCGAGCGGAAATAGCCGACCACGCCGCGCACGAAGCCGATGCCCTTGGCAAGGGCCGATTGCGGCGGGTTCATGAACTCTGCGTTCTGGTCAAGCTTCAGCTTGTCGACCACCACTGAGGCCAGACGCGCCGAGTTTATGATTTCGATCTGGCTGAGAAGGGCGGCGTCGGTCTGCATGGTGACGGATGCAGCCGAGATGTCGTCGACGACCTTGTTCAGTCCTTCGTCGATCAGCACGCTGGCAACCGAGGTATATTGCTTGGGCGTGGTCTGCAGATAAAGCACGCCCATGAACAGGCCGATGATGGCGCAGACCGCCACCACCTTGACCTGCCGCGCCGCCATGCCAAGCAGGCGCTCGACGTCGATGAAGTCTTCACCCTTTTCCTGATCGGTGTTGGGCAACGGCATCCTCTTGTCGAGAGGAAAGCTGGCATAATTCATCTTCGGTCCAATTCTAGGTTACAGGCTCGGGAGCGAGACGGGGTCAGGCCCCATCTCTTCCGAAGCTGCGGAGATCGGAGGCAAAGCAGGCAACGCAAGCTTCATGCCATCTGGCGTGAAACCTGAGCGGCCAGGCGCGCAGGCATGGGCTGCGCCTTCGTCCAAACGCATATGCCCTCGAAAGATGGGCATTATGCGGCCACTTCCTGACGCTCGTGCGACCGCACGAACGCCTGCAGCATCTCCAGCACAGGCCCCTTCATGTCGTCGCGCGCCAGCGCGAAGGCGATGGTGGCCTCGATGAAGCCTTCCTTCGAGCCGCAGTCGAACATGCGGCCGTTGAAAGGCTGGGCATAGAAGGACTGGCTTTTCGCCAGGCGGACCATGGCGTCGGTAAGCTGGATTTCGTCGCCGGCGCCGCGCTGCTGGTTGCCGAGCAGCGAGAAGATTTCGGGCTGCAGGATGTAGCGTCCGTTGATGTAATAGTTCGACGGTGCGTTGGCCGGCGCCGGCTTTTCCACCATCGCCGTCACCTCGAAGCCGTTGCCGACCTCAGCGCCCCGGCCGACGATACCATATTTACTGGTCTCCGACGGCTCGCAGCGCTCGACGGCGATGACGTTGCCGCCCGTCTGCCGGTAGAGATCCATGGTTTCGGCGAGGCAGCCGCGGCCGCCGAACGACACCATGTCAGGCAGCAGCAGGGCAAACGGCTCGTCGCCGATGACTTCGCGCGCGCACCACACCGCATGGCCGAGGCCGTGCGGCGACTGCTGACGGATGAAGCTGGTGGCACCGGCCACAGGCAGCATGCTTTCGAGCGCCTCCAGCTGGGTCTTCTTGCCGGTCTGCTCAAGCGTTCCGATCAGTTCAGGATGCAGGTCGAAATAGTCCTCGATGACAGCCTTGTTGCGGCCGGTGACGAACACGATGTGCTCGATGCCGGCTTCGAACGCCTCGTCCACCGCATATTGGACGACGGGCCGGTCGACCACGGGCAGCATTTCCTTGGGCATCGATTTGGTCGCCGGCAGGAACCGTGTTCCAAGCCCCGCCACCGGGATGACTGCCTTCCTGACTTTCTGCATCTGGTATTCCTTCTGAGAGAAAAGATTTCTATCTATCGCCGGCTATAAAAACGCCCTGGCATGCTTCATCTCCCCGTCCCCACGGCAAACTGTGCCGCAACCCTTCTGAGCCGGATGGCAATCGGCATCGACATATGCCCGACAGCCGCCGGATCACTTAGCGCGGTGCGTATCGCCTTCAACGGCGAACGCGCTTTTATGTGCTGGACCAGCGACAGAAACGATGCCGCCTTGCGCAGGCTGCGAGCGCGCCTGGCGAAGGCGGCCGCGGCAGCCGCGTCCATCGAATTCGTCTCGGCGAAGACCGCATCGGCCTTGCGCATCGCTTCGACATGGCGAAGCTCGAGCACACGCGAGATCGAGCCTGTACGGATGTGATAGATATAGCCGGTCGTCGGCTCGACCACGCATTTGCCGCCCTTGGCCAGCGCGTTGGCGAGCAGAATGTAATCCTCGCCGATGCTCAGATTTTCATCATAGCGGAGCCCGTTTTCGGTCAGGAAGCGGCGCTGGAAGATCGGCTTGAGATAGCCAAGATTGAACGTGGATTCGAAGATGATGTTGCCGGCGATGTAGTCGGCGAGCGTGATTTCACGCAGGCCTTCCAGATATTCGGCAGGGAACATCGTCGCTTCCGCAACGCCGTCCTCGCGCACCACCTGGAGGTTGTCGACGGCGATCACCGCACCTGCTTTCTCGGCACGCGCAATCATCGCGGCGAGCCGGCCGGGAAGGACCGCATCGTCGGAATCGAGCACCGCGACCCAGCGGCCGGAAGCCAGCTCGATCCCGGCATTCCGGGCGCCTCCCGGTCCGCGGTTTGCCGGCAGTGCGACGACGCGGACGAGGTCCTGCGGGTAGGTTCGTGCGACGTCGAGCGTGTTGTCGCGCGACTGGTCGTCGACGACGATGATCTCGACGCTCACATCGCGCTGGGCGATGGCGCTTGCGATGGCCCGGTCGAGCGTGGCCGCCGCATTGTAGGCGGCGATGACAAAGGAGACGTCAGGCAGCACGCTTGCCTCCTTGCTGTGGCGAAGGCAGGCCGTACTGGCGGATCTCGCTGATACCGACCAGGCCGCTGACGACACCAACATGCATGATGCCGCGCAGCACGCTGCGGTTGCGGCGGATCGGGCTGATTGCCGTCAGTGCCGCCATGCCGAAGCAGTAGGCAGCCTTGGCCGAGGCAAGGCCGACATCCTTCGCACGCCCGACAACACCGACATTTTGGCCGATGAGGTGGCCATGCGTCTGGCCGAACCGGAAGCGGCGACGGCGCAGCCAGTCGAACGCGGCTCGCGAACCCGGCACCACTTCCTCGACCCAGGCTTCCGGTGCGAAAGCGATGCGGCCGCCGGCTTTGACCATCGAAGCGAAGAACTCGGTGTCCTCGCCGCCACTCTGGCCGCGCGCCAGGCTGAAACGCCGGTCACGCAGGCTGTCGGCGCCCATCCTCAAAAGGACGTTGCAGGTGTAGCCGGTGCGGATTTCGCCTCGCACCCAGACCGGCAAGGTCGAATGGAAATCGCCCTTGCGCATCCAGGCCGGCGCATCCGGGCGGTAGAGCGCCCGGACCGGACCGAGCACGGCCTCGGCGCCGCTTGTCTCCGCTGCAGCAATCAGTTCGGCCAGCCATTGCGGGGAGGCTGTCTCATCGTCGTCGATGAAGGCGGCAAAATCCGCCGTGCTGGCGTCAAGGCAGGCATTGCGGGCCACCGAGATGTTGCGCGCCGGTGCGTGCCGATAGCGAACCAGCAGCTTCAATTCCCGCGCCAGCTCGGTCACCAGCGCCTCGGCGGTCGGCTCGTCGTCATTGTCGGCGACGATGACGCCGATGCCGAAGCCGGCGGGCATGGCGAGAGCCGCGAGCGAGCGCAGCGTGTCGGCCAGTTCCGGCCGTCGGAATGTGCAGACGCAAATGTCGATGCGGCGATCCCTGGAGGCCATGCTCATCACGCCACCTTGCGCTGCGGTCGCGCGCCCAGCAGTTGCAGCCAGAAACCGACAGACCAGGCGAAATGCATGACCATCGCCGAAATGCCGGCCAGCACATTGTTTGGATTGCGCTGGGCAATCGCGGTCCACACGCCATAACCCAGACAGACCGAGGCCCAGACCAGCAGCGGCACCGCCGCCAGCCAGTGGATGAAGGAAAAAGCCGAGAGAAGAACGACCGGCGCCACCAGCAGCGGGATCATCTGCCGGACTTTCGGGATCATGCGGTGCTTGAGCACATTCTTGGCGCGGCCGCGGCCATAGCCGAGATACTGGAAATAGAGGCCTTTCAGCGAGGAGCGCGGATAGTACACCATCTGCGTCTTGCCGCTCATCCAGATGCGGTAACCCGCCTGGCGCAGCCGGTAGTCGAGTTCGGCATCCTCATTATGACTGAAGGTCTCGTCATAGCCGCCGACAGCGGTGAAGGCCGAAATCCGGATCAGCGCGTGATGACCATGGTCGACCCATTCGCCGGCGGACAGGTGCCTGTGCTTGGAGCCACCGGTGCCAAGCTTGGAATTCTGCGCCGCCGCCACCGCTTTCTGCACCGCGCCGCTGCCGCTGGTCAGCATCGAGACGACGACCGAATCGGCTGATGTGGCCAGCGCCTCCTCGACCAGCCGGTCGCAATAATCGGCGGGATAGCCGCCATGGGCGTCGATGCGGATGAAGTATTCGGCGCCGGCGCCGAAGCTGGCGACGGCGAGGTTGATCGCCGCGCTCTGGATGCGCTTGGGGTTGTGCAGAAGAACGACCTGAGAATCCTTGGCCGCAACCGCCTCGACGATGGCCAAAGTGCCGTCCGTGCTGCCGCCGTCGGCAACGACGATGCGGGCGCCGAGCCTTGCAGCGGCTGGCTCCAACTGCTCGAGCAATGCACCGATATGCGCCGCCTCGTTGAGGCACGGGATAATGATCAGGCTTGGCGGAAGCGCTCCGGTTTGCGTCATCGGCGCCTTTCCATGCTCTGCATTTTTGTCATTGCCAGCCATCTCTAGGCCAGCGCCTCGGTGACGAAGGAGCCGGGTGAAACCGCCAGACCGCGCAGCCGGTCGACAAAGGCGCGGCAGTCGCTGCGGTCGTAGCTCCAGGTTCGTGGATTGCGGGCCAGCACGCGCGCCTTGGCTTTGCCGAAACGCTCCTGATCCATGCGGCCAAGCGCGGTTTCCAGCGTCTCGGGCGTGGCGTCGGAGAGCAGGACGCCGATGTCCTGCTGGTTGAGGAAGCGCCCGGTCTCGGTATTGCCCATCGAGATCGGCACGGCGCCGAAGCGACAGCCCTCATAAAGACGGTTGGGCAGCAGCCATTCCGAATTCTGCCCTTCCTCGAAGAAGTCGATGGCCCAGGAGAAATGCACTTCGCCGTAGATCGCCGCCATGTCCTCCGGGTTGCGGTAGGGGCCACGGAAGGAAAGATAGGGCTCGGCTTCGACAAAAGCGTGGAAATCCGGGAATTCAGAGAGTGCCGGACGGCCCCGCAGGATGACCTCGAAGCGCCCGCTCTGACGGCGCGTGAAATCGGCCAGCAGCTCGAGCGAGCGGCGGCAGCGCAGCGCGCCGAACCAGCCGATGCGCCATGGGGGTGCGACGGGGTTATCGGCTTTCAAGCCATTGTCTGTGGAGACCGGCGCGGTTTCGAAGTATTTGTTTTCGACCAGTTCCACCGGGGCTGAGACTTGCCCGAACGGCTTGAAATAGTTGGCGATGAAGGCCGGCGACGAGGTCACCAGAAGCTTCACGTCGCGGGCGAGATAGCGTTCGGCGGTGCGCAGCGCCTTGCCCAGCATGTCGTCGCGCAGCACCAGGCGGTGGATGTCGAGGCACTCGTAGACGATCGGCACGCCGCCGCGAAAGGCAGACTTGGCACGCCTGGCCAGCGCCAGCATTTCCAGATTGCGCGCGATGATGAGATCGGGCTTCGGCATGCCTGAAAGCTTCGAGCCTATCGACAACGCCGCCTTGGCGACCGCCGCCATACGCTGGCCGAATCGGCCGTCACGCGTCGCACCGAGGTCGATCGGCTGCAGCCCTTCGACGTCGGGAACAGCATTTGTGGTCCGACGGAAGCCGGCCAATGTGACATGCGCGCCGCCTGCCCTGAGCATTATGGTCCGCCGGCGCACGGCCGGGTCGGAAACGTCGTGCACAAGGTACAAGACATGCAGCATGAAAACTCGACCGCTGTTGGCCCACCCAGGGGAATGCTAACCCAGCTTTTGCTGCATCGCAACATTTTTGGTGCGGCGTAGCAATAAGTGCACGTTTTTTGTTGCAGTGCAAAATTGATGCGTTAATCTCCGCCCTGCTTGAGTGCCGCTCGGGCCGTGCGTTGGCCACCAGCCCGGTGCAACGCCCTAAATCGTGACGCGGACCGCATCGGGATTGTCCTGGCGTGCAGCATTTTCGGTCACTACGCCCGTCTTGAGCACCGCTGGCCTGGCCGCGGATCTGCTGACGAAATGAGGTAAATCCATGAAGATCGTCGTCGAAAACACAGTCTGCCTGAACACCGGGGATGCGGCGATTCTGCTGGCGATCCGGCACATTCTCAAGACGATCGTGTCGGGAAACGTGCGGTTCGCCGTGTTCGACAGCCAGCCCGAGGTTGCGGAAAGGCTCTATCCGAAGAAGGATTATCCGGACCTCGAATTTCACAAGCTGCTGTCGGAATCGCTGTTCCGATACAAGAACGGCAGCGGGCTGAAGGACCGGTTCAAGCCGATCTACAATCGGCTCGTTCTCCAGGCCCTGCGCTGGTTTGGCAGCAGCGCGCTTGGCGCTTTTTTCAGCCAGGGCGACCGGCGCGGTCTCGACATCTACGCCGACGCGGACATGGTGGTCACCACGGGGGGAACCTATCTCGTCGAGAACTATAATCTCGAGCGACGCCTCAATCAGTTCCGGCTCGACGCCATATTTGGCAAGGATCCGGTCTTCTTCACGCAATCCCTCGGCCCGTTCAACAAAAGTTACAACCGCCAGGAGCTTGGCCCAATCTTTGACCGCAGCCCGCTCATCCTGTTGCGCGATGAACGGTCGCGGACCCATATCCAGGATTTGGTGAAGGATCTCGGCAAGTGCCACGTGGTGGCCGATGCCGTATTCGCCCTGGCCGATACCGACAGGATCGGCAAGTCACTCGCTTCCAGCCAGCCGCCCGCGCCGACGGGCCGCGTCGCCATTTCCGTGCGCCACTGGAACTACGTCAGCGATGGTGAGGGCGGCATGCGCCGCTATCTCGATTCGATCCGCGAGATCGCCACAATACTCGTCAGAGACCTTGGCAAGGAGGTGACCTTCGTCTCGACGTGTCAGGGCGTGCCGGAATATGCCCATGACGATTCCAAGACCGCGCGGGCGATCGTCGCCGAGCTCGATCCGGAGATCGCCAAGCATGTGACCGTGGACGCTTCGTTCCACACGCCGGATCAGTTGATGGCGCTGGTGAAGGGCTTCGACTTCGTCGTCGCGACGCGCATGCACATGATGATCATGTCGCTTTGCGTCGGCACGCCGGTGCTGCCAATCGCCTATGAGTTCAAGACCAAGGAAGTTGCCAAGCGAATCGGTGTCGACGATGTGCTGCTCGACATCGACACCGTGACGCCCGAAGAGGCGCGCGAAAAGCTCGGCCGGTTTGCGGGAAATCTCGACCGCTATCGCAAGACAAGCCTTCAGGCCGTGCTTGAAGAACACGCTTCGGCAATGTCGGCCACAAACTTGCTGGCGCCGCTGATCGGCGGCCGCTCAGCGGATGTTGCGAGCGGCGTTGGACAGGGTGGTGAACAAAGCGCGTCGCGACTGCGGGACGGCAAGCATGAAAACAAGGCCGATGCCGTAGTTGAGGGCAAGCGCCAAAAAGACCGCGAGCAGGTCTGACTGGCCCGTCAGAGACGCCGGCAACCACAGGTACAAGAACCAGGCAAGCAGGGACGAGGCGATGAAAAGCCCCTGCATAAGCAGGAAGTCGGCAGCGGTCACCGGACCGACGCGATGGATCAGCACCGCGAGCACGGGAACGCGCAGAACATAACCGCTGATGGCATAGGCCGCGGCAACGCCGACGGCGCCCCAGTGCAGGCCGACGATGAAGGCGGCGACGGTCGTCAGCGACGAATAGATGCCCCAGTGGAACATGGTCTTCGTCTTGCCCTGACAGATGAATATCCATCCCGTCGTGCTTGACACAGACTGGACCAGGCTGGCGATGCCCAGCCAGGCAAAGATCGGTGCGACCGGCGCCCAGCCCGGGCCGAAGAGAAGTCCGACGATCTGATTGGAGGTCAGCGTCAGCGCCGCGATGCCCGGCATGGTAACGGCCGCCAGCATCCAGTTGGTGCGCACATAGATATCGCGAAAGCGGGCCTTGTCATCGTGGATGCGGCTGAGCAGCGGCACCATCACCCGCGTCAGCGGCTGGTTGATGTTCTGCAGCGGGAACAGCAGGAGCTTGTAGGCGCGGTCGTAATAGCCGAGCTCGATCGCACCGGAATATTTACCGATGAGAATGTTGTCGAGATTGCGCGAGAAGAAGTTGGCGAGGTTGAAGCCGGTCAGGTTGGCGCCGAACGACAATATGTCGGCGTCGACTTTCAGGTCCGGCCGCAACGGCGTCCATCGCGCCACCCGCCAGGCGGCGGCCAGGGCGACGACCGCCGAAACCGCCGGGCCGATGACTAGCGACCAGTAGCCCAGCCCCGCATAGGCCGCGATCGCGGCGGCCAGAAGTCCGGCGGCGGCGCTTACCACGTCGTTCAGTGCGAGCTGGCCGAACTGCAGGTGGCGATTCATCAACGCCAGCGGCACCGCGGCCAGGCTGCCGAGAAGCAGCGGAAGGGCGGAGCCAAGGGTGATGCCAGACATGCGTTGATCGCCGTAGAATGCGGCGATGGCAGGCGCCAGGCCGGCCACCACCACGGCACTGCCCAGCCCGACGAGCGCGCTGATCCAGAACACCTGGTTGAGCTGCTGGTTGCTGATGTCCTTGCGCTGAACCACAGCCTGCTGCAGGCCCAGATTCTGAAGCAGGCCGACAAAGGCCACGACCGGCCCCACGGAAGCCACCAGACCGAAATCCTCGGGAACGAGCAGACGGGCGAGCACGATGACGGAGAGAAACTGGATCGCCATCTTGAAGCCCTGGGCGCCGATGGTTACCAGCCCGCCGCGCAGGGCGACACGACCGAATTGGGGGGGAGGATTGGCGTTCATGCAAGCGACCTCGTTTCGCCAAGCCGCATGGCGATTTCCACGAAATGTTGGTTCAGCAGATCGGAGTTGAACTCCGCCTCGATCTTCTTGCGCGCAGCCAGGGCGATCCCTTCACACGGCTTCGGATTTTCGGCGATCCAGGCAAGTTTGCCGGTCAGCGCCGCTACGTCCCGCTCGGGCACGAGAAAACCCGTCTTGTGATCCTCGATCAGTTCGGGGATCCCGGAATGATATGTGCTGACCACTGTCAGGCCGGCGGCCATCGCTTCCATCAGCGAAACCGGAATGCCTTCGAGATCGCCATCGCGCGCGCCGACGCTGGGCAGCAGGAACACATGTGCATCGCGCAGGCGCTGCTTGACTTCGCTGTGGGGCCGGGACCCAAGAAAACGCACCCTGTCGGCGATGCCGAGATTTGCGGCGATCGCCTTCAACTCCTCAAGAAGTTCTCCGCCGCCGATCACCGAATAGACCCAGTCGCGCCGCGGCAGGCCGGCAAGCGCGCGAAGCGCATATTCGATCCCCTTCTTTTCGGTCAGGCGGCAGACCGAGATGAAAGAGAGCGTGGCCTGCTCCCACGAGCGCCACTGGTAGTCGATCTCATTTGGCCGCACCCCCATATGGTGGACCACAACCTGCTCCGGCAATGCACCGACATCAATCAAGGCATCGCGGAAATAGCCGTTTACCGGCAGTTGAAGAGCGCCCTTTTCGAACACGATTTTGTAGCGCGCCAGCGTATTGTCATGCAGCGGCTCGCCGACATCGCGGCCGTGAAATATCGTCACCAGGGGAGCGGAAATCCTGCCGCGCTTGATGGCGCGCGCCACACGCATGCCGTTGTTGCCGAAATGGGCGACGATGACGTCGGCGCCCTGCAATTTTCGCGCATGAGCAATGTCGATGGCCGTCGAGAGCTTGTCCCAGAACCTGCCGGTCCACTTCCTGAGCAACGGGCGATAGCGCCCCAGGCCACCCCACCAGCAGACGACCTTTCCCGGCAGCGCCTGCCAGCGCGGATCGTCGATGTTGCTGTCCCTGCCGAAGGACGTCTCGTTGCAAACAACACCGACTTCCATGCCGCGCTCAAGGCATCCGGCAATCTGGTCGAGAACAAAGGTTTCGGACAGGGAGGGAAACTTGTCGACTACGAAGCAAATCTTCATCGGCAGGATGCGCTCGCACGGAGAGCCGGTGTGCCTTTGACAAAAGCCGGGTCGAAAACAGGGTGCCGGAGGCACAAGACATGCAGCATAGAACTCTACCGCTGTTGGCCCACCCGCAGGGACGTTAGTACAGGTCTTGCTGCACTGCAACATTTTTGGTGCAGCGTAGCAAGATTTCCCTCGACTTGGCGTGTCAGTCGGTCAAACGAAGAGGAGCAGTGTCAGCCGGCAGATGAAGGATCCGCCAAGCCCCCGGAAACGCCGACATGCCTGGCAGTTTCACGCGCAAGGCCCGATGTGGCCAGTTGGGTAACGATCTGCGCAAAACGTTCGTTCAGAACATCTGCGTTGAAATCTCCCTCGACCTTGCGGCGTGCGGCAAGCGCGATACGCTCGCATTCCGTCGGGTGCTCCGCGGCCCAGGCAAGCTTGCCGGCAAGCGCTGAAACGTCTCGCTCGGGCGCAAGCAACCCTGTCTCGCGATCCTCGATGAGCTCGGGGATGCCCGAATGATACGTGCTCACCGCAATCAACCCGGCGGCCATGGCTTCCATCAGCGCGACCGGGATGCCTTCCATGTCGCCGTCGCTGGCGGTGATACTTGGCAGCAGGAAGAGATGCGCCTTGCGAAGCCGCTGTTTCACTTCCGCGTGAGGGAGACTGCCGAGGAATGTTACGCGCCCGCTCAAGCCCAGTTCCAGCGCCAGCTTCTCCAGGTCCATCCGCAGTGGGCCGTCGCCGATAATATCGTAGCGCCAGTCTATCTGCGGATGTGAGGCCTTCAGGGCGGCCAGGGCACGCAAGGCGAACTCGACGCCTTTCTTTTCGACCAGCCGGCAAACCGTCGTCACGACCAGTTGGGTGCCTTCCCACGATTCCCAGCGATAACCGATTTCGCGGGTGTCAATTCCCATATGGTGGACCGTCGTGTTCGCCTGGGACAGGCCGGCTTCCAGCAGCATCGTGCGGAAGTAATCGTTGACCGTCAGGTTCAAGGTCCCACGCTTGATCAGCCCGGCATATTGTGTCGCAAGCACTGCCTGCCGCGCCGGGATCGCAACATCAGCGCCGTGAAAGATGGTTATGACCGGTGGCTTGAGAACCCTCCATTTCTTCAGCGCGGCTGCTCTCTCGCCGTTCTGTCCAAAGTGAGCGACAATCACGTCACAGCGGTTCAGGCGGCGTGCAAAGACAGCATCAAGAGCGGTCGAAGCCTTGTATCGCAGGCGCGGCGGCAGCCGCCGTACAAATTCGCTGAGCCCAGCTGCCCATCGCCACCAGTGTCGGGTTCTGGCGAGCAGCGTCGCCATTGGCTCCCTTTGCCGGTCGATTCGGCCGTCACCTTTGGTCCTGTCGCATACGACCTCCACGTCGAAGCCCCGCGCCAGCAGTCCAGCCATCTGGTCCACGACGAAGGTTTCCGAAAGGAGGGGGAATTCGCCGACGACAAAGCCCACGCGCATGAACCGCCCATAAGGTTGGGGCTTGCCCGGACCCCCAAGCGGTCCACATCGCACAAGCCCTAATGTAGACAGGCAGAATACACGTTGATTGCTGCGGTGCCACAAAATATTGCACTGCAGCAATAAAAATTGATCCGGATGGGGAACCGGCTCGCGGGAACTTTGCGCAACTGCCGTCGCCCGGCGCCGCAGCGTGTCAGCTGAATTCCAACGCGACGCGGTTAGGCTGCGCGCTCCAGGCCGATACGCCTTGCGCTGTCGAGAACGCCCATGAACGTCGCGAACTGGCTGTCGGGATTCATTTGCGGACGCTCCGAAAACTGGCGTGCTGCCGCTGACAGCCGCTTGTACTCGGCCTCGTCGTTCCACAGCCGTCTGACCGCTGCGACCCAGTCGGCGAGCGGGGCGTCGTAGTCCAGCACCACGCCGCCGGAGCCGATCGCTTCCGGCAGGCCGCCACGCCGCGAGCCGACAACTGGAATGCCGCTGCAATGCGCTTCCGAGGCCACCCTGCCCCAGGCCTCTTCCCATTTGCTGGGCGCAAGCAGGATTTTCGTGCGGCCGTAGACCGTCTTCATGTCGCTGGTGCGGCCTTCCAGCTTGACGTTTTGGAGGGGAGAGATTGTTGCTTCGATCCGGGCCCGATGATCGTCGTCGAGCTTCCAGCTTTCGACGAACAGGAACGGGATCTCGGGACAGGCGGCGGCAATGCGCACCGCAAGTTCGAAGCCTTTTTCCTCATAGGGATTGATGAGGGTGACAAATTCACCGGTCGTCGGTGTGCTGTAGAACGCGGGATTGATGGTCGGCGGGATAACCGTCGAATCGATATCGAATTTTGCCTTGTAGGCGCGCGCGGTGAACTCGGAATTGGCGATATACACCGCCGAATGGAGTTCACGCAGATCGCCGGCCAATTCGTCGAATTCGACATTCCTCAGATAGACGGCCAGCGGCACACCAAGCGTCTGCAGTTCTCTGCCGATCGGCACCGAATTGTGGCACTGCACGACCGCGACATCCGGCCTCAACTTTTCGACGGCGAAGCCGGCCGCTTCCCAGGGAAACCACGCCCGCACCACTGGATAGCCCGGGAAATTGTCGATCACCGCGCGCTGACGAAGGAGCTTCATCTTGGCGCGCGCCCTGAAGCCGAACATGCCGTCGCCGAACAGCGCTGCCAGAACGGATGCCTCGTGACCGTTCTCGCGCAATTGCTCGACCAGGTGGTGAGTGCTCGACTGGACGCCACCGCTGAATTGCGGCGTGTAGCCGGTGCCGCCTGCAAACAGAACTTTCATGAACCTGGCTCCTCGTTGTGCCGCCCTGCCTATGCCGCCATCCTGCCGATCGAGAAATACTCAATGCCGTGGCGGGCAATCACCTTGGGATCGTAGAGGTTGCGGCCGTCGAAGATGACCGGCGTGGTCAGCGCATCCTTCACCGCGTCGAAGGACGGGGCGCGGAAACTCTTCCACTCGGTGGCGATCAGCAACGCGTCGGCGCCGCGCAGTGCTGCCTCCTTGGTGCCGCACAGAAGCAGATCGTCGCGCAGGCCGTAGATGGCCTGGCATTCCTGCATCGCTTCGGGGTCATAAGCCTGCACATTGGCGCCGGCCTTCCACAGCGCTTCCATCAGGACGCGCGCCGGCGCCTCGCGCATGTCGTCAGTGTTGGGCTTGAAGGCCAAGCCCCAGAGCGCGAAGGTCTTGCCCTTGAGATTGCCCTTGAAATAGCGGTGCACCTTGTCGAACAGCACCGACTTCTGCTCGTTGTTGCGCTCCTCGACGGCGCGCAGCAGCTTGGCGTCGAACTTGACGCCTTCGGCGGTCTTGATCAAAGCGCGCACGTCCTTGGGAAAGCACGAGCCGCCATAGCCGAGGCCGGGATAGATGAAGTGGTAGCCGATGCGCGGATCCGAGCCGATGCCCTTGCGCACCTCCTCGATGTCGGCGCCGAGCTGCTCGGCCAGATTGGCCATCTCGTTCATGAAGGAGATCTTGGTCGCCAGCATGCAGTTGGCGGCGTACTTCGTGAATTCGGCGCTGCGCACGTCCATCACGATCATCTTCTCGTGGTTGCGGTTGAACGGCGCGTAGAGCTCGCGCATCACCGCCTCGGTGCCCTCGCTGTTGGTGCCGACAATGATGCGGTCGGGCTTCATGCAGTCGGCGACGGCGGAGCCTTCCTTGAGGAATTCCGGATTGGAGGCGACGTCGAAAGCCAGATCCTGGCGGCCGCGCGCCTTCAGCGTCTCGGCGATCCTGGCCTTGACCTTTTCGCAGGTGCCGACCGGCACGGTCGACTTGCCGACGACGATCTTGGGCCCGTCCATCTCGCGGCCGATGGTCTCGGCCACCGCCAGCACATATTTGAGGTCGGCCGAGCCGTCCTCACCGGGCGGCGTGCCGACCGCGATCATCTGGATCTCGCCATGCTTGACGGCTGCGGCGGCATCGGTGGTGAACTTGATGCGGCCGGCCGCATGGTTCTCCTTGACCAGGGCCTCCAGTCCCGGCTCGAAAATCGGCACGAAGCCCTGGTTGAGCCGTTCGACTTTCTTCTCGTCGACATCGACGCACACCACCTGGTGCCCGACTTCCGCCAGCACCGCGGCCTGCACGAGACCGACATAGCCAATTCCAAAGACCGTCAAATTCATTCGGGTTAATTCCTGTTCATGCCCTTTGGCCTGATATTGTCGGGCCGGTTCAGATCTACTTTATGCTGCTTACACTACATGCCAGCGATTCCGGAAACTGGCACGGCTGGCCGAGCGCGGTGAAGGCGACGCGTTGCACCTGCATCGACACCTGACGGCCGGGATCCGAAAACGCGCCCATCCAGTTCGTCAGCGTGTCGCTGCCCCAGAGGCTGAAGAATATCTTCTGCGAATGGGTCGGCAATTGCTCGGGATTGGTCACTTCCTGGACCAGCTTGCCGTTGACGTACCAGCGCAGCCGGTCCTTTTCCCAGATGAAGGCATAGTCGTTGAAGCCCTTGTCGGTGCCGCCTTCGACTTCGGCCAGCTTCTCGTTCTTGGGCTTGCCGGCGATGTAGCTGTTGACCTGCACCTTGGAGGTGTCCTTGGTCAGGACCTCGAAGTCGATCTCGTACCAGGGTTGTTTGTCGGCGGGGCCGATATAGGTGAAGAAAGCGGCGTTGAGGCCGGAACCGGTGTCGGTCTTCATCCGCGCCTCATAGGTTCCGTAGCCAAAGCGCTGCTTGGTCTGGATCTCGGCGCAGGCGAACTCGCGATCCTTCAATTTGCGCTTTTCGAAGCCGAGCGTGAGCATGTTGTCGGAAAGTTTGACCAGGCTTTTCGACCAGGTGCAGTTCTGGTGCTTGCCGTTCGACCAGCCGTCGGAGACATACCAGCGCGAGCGATCGAAACTCTTGAAATCGTCGACGAAGGACGGTGCGCTTTGTATCTCCGGGGAGGCATCCTGGGCGCGGGAGGGCTGCGCAGCGCCGAAGAGCGCTGCGGCTGCCGCCAGCAGAAGCGCGCCGACGGATAGAAGACGCACTTGCCGATTTGGCTGCGCCGAAATCATGGCATCGACCGCCACGATGGGGATCGTCTTCGGATCTGCGTTCATATCAATTCACCTTTGTGCTGTTCCGCCCCAACCCAAAGTCACCGATGGCCCGCATCACTAACGGGCTGGTCTCGATCCTCCGTCCCCTCGAACTTTCTCGTTTGTGCCTCGTATGACCGGCCCGAGCCGAAGCTGTCAGGCCCGGCTTGCGGATTTGATGAATTCGCCCTGCGAATCGGAACCCTGGCCATTTTCGTCGACGATCGCGTCGAGTGAATGACGCAGGTCCTTCATCCGGCTGGTCTGGCGCGCCAATTCGGCTATGCGCTGTTCGCAGTTCAGAATCGATTTCGTCAATTCGCCGACCTCAGACCGCTTGCTTGCCGACGTTGAACCGTTCTCAATCGACTCGACCAGGAAGGCCGCGTTGGTGGACTCCGACCGATAGCGATTCTCCAGCCCGGTTTTCTCGGCCGAGATCTCGGCCGTGATCTGATCCAGCAGCTTTGCCAGACGGTCGAAACGAGCCAGGTCGGTCTGCTTGTCCCGGGCCGGGTCCCTGGACCTGAAGCCGAAAATTGAAGCCATCCGGTTGGCCTTCCAAAATTGCTGCACCGCAACATACAGTGCCATCGTCGGGGCGCGTAGGCAACCTCCGAGTTTCAGAAAGGCAATTTTTCCACCTTCCGTACCCGTTGCCGCGGACTGGACAGGCCTACTTGTCCAGCGACGTGCTGGTTCCCGCCATCAAATACCGCAAGGGCGGCACTGGCTGCTGTCTCGGTGATAAACCGACGTGACGAAACAACGCATCGAGCTTGTCCGAGGCAACGCCGCGAACGATGGGAATGAGGTTTGACTGGCTGGCCAGCGCATAGGCGGCGGCCGACGCCATGCCGCGCTCGGCCTTCACGTCGAGGAAATTGCGCAGCCGGTATTTGTCGCGCACATGCTGCTCGTGCTTGCGCAGCACGGCCTTCGAGCCTTCAGGCAGGCTGTCGATCTTGAGAAGCGCCAGGTCGGCATCGGCCAGGCGCTTCAGATCCTGCGTCTTGTGACGGCCGCTCAGCGAATCGGCGCGCACGATGGCGCCATAGCCGCAGGACCGGATGACCTTGAATCGCGCGCCAAGCGCAAAGGCGCGGGCGTAGAGCTCATAGTCTTCGCCGAGCCGCAGGTTTTCGTCGTAACGCAGCCCATGCCTGTCGAGGAAAGCCCTTGATATGACCGGCTTGAGAAAGCCGAGTTCGCCGCGCTGCACGCGCCGCCTGGAGATATTGCCTTCGATGAACCGCTCGAAGTCGAGGAACTCCGGCTCGGCCGAAAAGGACGGGGCGACGATCTTCGAGACATCGGTCGCCGTATCGTCGCGGATCAGCATGATGTTGTCGGCGGCGAAATCCCAGTCGGTGCTGGCAAACAGCTGGCGAAACCGGCCCTCGAGGAAGAAATCGTCCGCGTCGAGAATACTGATGAAGGGCGATTTCGAGCCGGCAATGGCGGCATTGCGGGCACAGGACGGTCCGCGATTGACGTCGAGGCGGATCACCGACAGCCGGCCGGTGCCATCGTCGGCAGCAGTGGCGACTTTTGCGGTGTCGTCGGTGGAGGCATCGTCGACGACGACGACTTCCGCCACCTCCGGCTCGCGCAACGCCGAGGCGATGGCCGCAGGAATGGTCCGGGTCGCGTTGCGGGCCGCGATGATCACGCAGACCCGGGATTCTGATACGGACATGGGGACGCCTTTCAATTCCATAGATGGTTGTTGACTTTGCCCTGCCCCTTGTCCACCGCAGGGAACCCCAACCCATCCTCCCATGATCCGTCGCCACCCAACCGGGACGGAATCGTCTCTGCCTGCTGCCGTCCTGCGATCGCCATCATCACCGGCCTTCCGGCCGTTCGAAAATCCGCCGGCTGAGGTCGGCGGATGCGGCCCAGCCGGCCTCGCTCAGGTACCGGACCGGTTCGCGTCCACACAGCTCCCATAAAACGGTGCGTCGCTGTGGCCATCTGAGCGACGACAGCCACGGCGCGATGACCATGTGGAACAGGTCTTCATTGCCGATGCGTGACAGGATCCGCGTCGCCCGATCCGACAGCAGCGTGCCGGAGCCGCCAAGCAGCACGTCGGCGGCGCGCAGGCCCAGCAGCAACGTGTCGGCCAGCCCCTGCTCGGCCGCGTGGTCGAGTACAGCCTGCTGCTCGGCCTCGCTCAGGCGGCTGGCGGCGGCTCTGATGTCGCAGACATAGCCCGCGCAGGGCTCGTGGTTGAACAGCGCCTTGGCGACGCTGATGCAGGACAACAGCAAGGTGTCGGAAGCCGAGATGAAAGGCACGCTGGAGCCGGCGATCGCAAGCGCGCGCTTGCGGCGCAGGAAGCCGTCCGTGTCGCGTGGGCTCGGCGACCCCGGCTGCTGCAGCCGGTAATGGAGATCGACGGTGGACAGTTTCTGGCCCTGACTGCGAACCATGTGCTGTTCGCCCAAAAACCGCACCCACCAGACGGAGCGGGACTTGCCGGCGACCTCGTAGCCGATCGAGCGCAGCGCATCGCGGGCTTTGAAGAAGCCGGCCGGCGATACCAATATGTCGACATCGCCGGACGGCTTCATGAAGTGGTCGCCATAGAGCAGTTGCTGCTGGAACGGTCCCTTCAAGAAGACAAAATCGATCCTGCTGTCGCGCAGCGCCTTGTCGATGGCCATCGAATCCATGATGCCGGACGAGTTCATCGCGATCGTGCGCCGGCGGTAGGTGTCGAGCCACTCGAGCAGCCCAAGCGGGGTCTCGCCCACGGGTGGGCGCGACAAGGCTTTCAAGACAAAGGTCGCGACCTTGTTCAGCCTGGCGATATCGCAAACATCGGCAACGGAGATGGCCGGCGCAGGCGCACTGCTGGCGCTCGCTTCCGCATTGAAGAACAGCCGCAGGCACGCCTGCACATAGGCCACTTCGTCGGCGCAGCCGGCGGCGCGCAACCTTTCGAAGGTCCCTTCCTGCAAGGCCATATGCTGGAGCATCTCCGCAAAAAATTTTGTGAGGCGAGTTATATTGCAAGTGCGAAGCAAAGCATCGCCAAAATCATCTGCCGCGTCCAGTTTTTCCTTCAGTGCCAAATTCCCTGCAACCAGAGCGTTTGGCGACACAACTGCGCAAGCGGACGTGATCTTCGGCCGTATCCGGCCATGCTGCGGCACACCCCGCAACAATTTTGTCCGAATTCGGCCGAGCCCAAAAGACAGGCATCTCGGGCGAAAATTTTAATGCAATTAAATCAGATGCTTAATTACGATTCACGGATAGGTCGTTGAATCTACCTGGGATGCGCGGCTAGAATGCGGATGCAAGCGTTTTGATCACCCTTGACGGCAGCCGCAACCGAGAATTGATTAACGGCGGGTAAATCAGGCTTGACTCATAAATGCTGCCATGCAGCTATTGCGGTGCAGCAATAGATCGCTGCCGGCAATCGACAGGCCGCTTCCAGTCCGTAATTGGAGAGTAAAATGGAACAGAATGTTGAAAAGCATGAGTACGAAACCCCAAGCCTGACGGTCCACGGCTCGATCGAGACCATCACGCAAGGCGGTAGCGGCACCACGGCACTCGACGCCTCGTTTCCGGCACATACGCCGATCGGCGAACTCACCTTCTCCTGAGACTCTCTCGTTGGGGTGACAAAGTCCGGACTCTGAAACAGAGCGCATTAAGGGGAGTCGGGGCTCAGGTCCCGGCTCTCGCGTCTTGTCCGGAATTGCCGAAGCGTTGTTGTTGTAAGCCGTGTGTCGTGTGAGCGAGGTTTAGGATGGACTGGAACCCCTCGGATCATGATCTGGTGAGCGCCAGCAAGGATGCCGTGGCCTGCGAATTCGGCAACGGCCTGGCGCTGCTCGATATGCGATCCAACATCTATTACAGCCTGAACAGCGTCGGGGCCTTTATCTGGGAGCTGATCCAGGAGCCGAAGCCGATAGCGGAAATCCGCAGCGCCGTGCTCGAGCGCTACAATGTCGAGCCCGAACGCTGCAAAGCCGATGTCGACGGATTGTTGAAAGGTCTGGCGGATGCCGGGCTTGCGAGGCTCCATAATGAGGAACTTGTCTAGGGTTCTCTCGCTGAGCGGGCCGGAGATGTTCTTTCTCGCCCACTGCCTCGCGGTGGTCATCGCGGTGCGGATGGGGCTGACGCTGTTTTCCTACAACCGGGTGCGTCGCGTGGTGACGCGGCTCGATGCGAGCAAGCCGGCCGGCATCGGCGATCTCAGGCGCGTCGCCTGGGGCGTTGCCGCCGCGGCGCGGCTGGTGCCGGGCGCAAGCTGCCTCACCCAGGCGCTTTCCGGCCAGTATCTGCTTGCCCGCCAGGGCAACGCTTCGAATATCCGTATCGGCATCGAGCGCGATACCGGAACTGAATTGAAGGCGCATGCCTGGCTGGTCAGCGGCGACCACATCGTGCTTGGCGGCTCGCTTGGCAGGTTTACCCATCTCGTCGACCACGGCCAGTGACCGATGAGCGGCGTAGCCGGAATTCTGCTCAGGCAGGAAGGCAAGCCGGCGGCCGCGGCCGATATCCAGCGCATGCTTGCCCGCATGCAGCATCGCGCGCCTGACGGCAGTTCGTGGTGGATGGACCAAGGCGTCGTTCTTGGCCACGCCTGGCTCAACACCACCGATGAAGCTGGCCCCGGCCCGCTGACGATGGCTGGCGGCAAGCTCGCGATCACCGCGGACTGCCGCCTGGACAATCGCGACGAATTGCTGGCCAGGCTCGGCATCAGGGACAGCTCGGTTGCCGACGCCGTGCTGTTGATGCGCGCCTATCTGCGCTGGGGCGAAGCCTGTCCCGACCATCTGCAGGGCGATTTTGCCTTTGCCATCTGGGATGGCGAGCGCCAGCAGCTGTTTTGTGTGCGGGACCATTTCGGCGTCAAACCTTTCTACTACCATTCGAGCGACCGGAGCTTCGTCTTTGCCTCCGAGATCGGGCCGATCCTCGATGTCGGCGGCGTCGACATGCGCATCAGCGAACGCCAGATTTCCGGATTTCTCGCTGGGCTGCCGGACGATCCGCAATCAACCGCCTACGCCGATATCTTCCGCCTGCCGGCGCGCCACAGCCTGACCGTGACCGGCAACCAGGTAGTGTTGCGCCGCTACTGGCAGATCGAGCCTTCGCCCAGGCCGATGCGGTCGGACGCGGCCGAAGAGTTTCGCCATCTGTTTTCGCAATCGGTCCGCAACCGCATGCGCGGCACGCCGGCGGTCGGTGCGATGCTGAGCGGAGGGCTCGATTCCTCCTCGATCGCGTGCGTTGCAGGCCTGCAGAATGCGGCGCAGCGGAAGCCGAGGCTGCCGACCTTCTCATTGGTGTTCGAAAAGGGTTCGCCGATGGACGAGCGGCCTTTCATCGAGGCGGTGCTTGGGCAGCAGAAGGTCGACGGCACCCTGATTTCCGTCGGCAACTATGCGCCCTTCGCTGAATTCGAGCGCATCCTGGAAGAGCAGGAAGAAACGTTCCTGGCGCCTGGCCTATCGCTGACCCGCGACATCTACAGAACCGCGGGCGCCAAGGGCATGAAAGTGCTGTTGGATGGCCATGGCGGCGACGAGGTGGTTTCGCAGGGTCACGGCCATCTGCACGAACTCGCCGATGCGGGCAAATGGATGGAGTTGTGGCGCGAGCTGCGCAGCGCCTCCAACACCTATGGCGACGGCATGCTCGGCCTCTACTACCAGTTCCTCACCCTTTACGGGCCGGCCTGGCGCATTGCCAAAATCAGACGGCTCGCAAACCGCGCGCTGGGCAAATTGCGGCGCCATCCGACTGGGCGGCCGGCGACGAGCTGGCGTGGCCTGATCAATCCGGATCTGGCGAAGCGGACGGACCTTGTCGAGCGGTTCCGCAGAGCCGGCTATATGCCGCCCGCGGTCAGCGCCAGCGAGACCCTGACCCATCGCTGGCTGCTGTCGAACGGGATGGTGCCGCACGCTTTCGAGGTTCTCGACAAGGCGGCAGCGAATTTCGGCGTCGAGCCGCGCTATCCCTTCTGGGACAAACCACTGGTCGAGTTCTGCCTGGCGCTGCCCGGTGCAGAAAAGCTGAACCAGGGCTTCGGCCGTTCGGTTCTGCGCCGGGCCATGGAAGGAATTTTGCCGCCGGCGGTGCAGTGGCGGCGCGACAAGATCGATTTCACCTCCAACCTGGTCAAAGGCATGCTCGGCAACCACCGCGATCTCCTCGACAAGGTGCTGGTTTCGGATGCGGCGCTGATTGCCCCTTACGTCAACCTGCCCGAAGTGACCGCCGCCTATGGCCGCATCTCGCGGCAACCGGAGGCGGCCACCTTGCCCGATGTCCAGTATGTCTGGCGTTCGATCGCGCTGTCGTTGTGGCTGCGGCAGGTGCAACTGCGCGGGAGCCACGCGTGATGCCGGCCAACATGTCACTCGCCGCCGATAACCGGCATCCAAGTGTTGCCCGCGTGCGGCACTTCTACCAAGCCTATGGCCTGACGATCGCTTCGCAGATCGAGCTGCCCGAGCTGGAGCCGAGCGGTCCGGCCTCTGTCGACGTGCTGATCACGGTCGGCCCGATCGACCTTCCAAAGCCCTCGCCCGAGACCGGAACCGCTTTCCGCTTCGAGCCGCGGCAGCAATATCTGGCATGGCAGACGGTCGGCGCCTTTCTGATCACCGACGCCTGCCGCATCGAGGTGGAGCCGGCGCCGGGCGTGGACGATGCGCTGGTGGCGTTCCCGCTGCTCGGTCCGGTCATGGCGCTGCTCCTGCATCAGCGCGGCCTGCTCATCCTGCACGCCAGCGCCATTGCCGTCGGCGGCAACAGCGCTGTTTTCATGGGCGACAAAGGCGCCGGCAAATCGACGATGGCAAGTGCGATGATCCGGGCCGGCCATCGGTTGCTGACCGACGATGTCGTGGCGCTCGATCTGGCGGACCGGCCGATGATCGTGCCGGGTTTCCCGCAGCTGAAGCTCGCCGCCGATGCCGCCGCCGCCATCCCGATCCAGGCGGAGATCCGCCCGCAAGTGCATGCGGCCATCGACAAGATGCAGCACCGCCTGCGCGGCGGGTTCTCAGGCGATGCGGTACCGGCGACCCGGATCTATATCCTCGAGCGCAGCGACAAGGCAGCGATTACGCCGCTGCCAAGCGTCGGCGCCCTGCCGGCAATCATTAAGTTCTCCTATGTGACCCGGTTCGGCCGCCCGGCCTTGGTCGGCGATTTTGCCACGACGCATCTTAGCCAATGCGCCGCCTTGGCCAGCCAGGTTGGCGTCTGCCGCCTCGAAGTGCCGAGCGGGCTCGACCGGATCGGTGAAGCGGTCGCCCTGATCGAAAACGATCTGGCCGCCGGCAACAGGCCGCGGTGAGCTGACATGTCCGCATCGCAAATCCTTCGCTTTTCATTTTACCGAGACGTCGCCGGGTTCGGCGCCGCCATGGCCCGGATCGGCGGGCGCAGAACACTGACGGCATTGCTGTTTCTGATCCTGGGGAGCCTGACCGAAGGCATCTCGATCCTGCTTCTGGTGCCACTGCTGCACCTGGTCGGGCGGCCCGAGCAGGATTTCGCCGTCAGGCTGCCTGACCATGACTTCGTCCGCTGGCTGGCGCCGGACGGCACGTTGCAACTGACCACGGTGCTTTGCCTGCTGGTCGGGCTTGTCGCGCTGCAGGCGGCGTTCAATCGCTACAAATCCGTCTACATGGCGCGGCTGCTGCTCGACTTCATCAACCGCCTGCGCATGAACCTGTTCGAGAGCATCGGCAAAGCGCGGTGGGGGATCTTCGCGCGCATGCGCAGCTCCGACCTCGACCACGCGCTGACCGGTGACATCGACCGCGTGCAGTCGGCCGCCTTCTCGCTGCTGATGCTGGTGCAGATCGCCGTCCTTTTGGCGGGCTATCTCGTGGTTTCGCTGTTCATTTCCCCCGTCATGACCGCGTTCGCCATCGTTGTCGGCATCGTCACCTTCCTGGCGCTGCAACCGTTTCGCGCGCGGGCCAGCGCCTTCGGCCGGGTTTTGACCACCAATCGTCAGGAACAGTACCGAACGGTCTCGGAGTTCCTCGGCGGCATAAAGGTGGCCAAGAGCCTGAATGTCGAGGCGACCTATTACGCGCAGCTTCGCGCGACGCTGGAGAAGATGAAGGCCGACAACATCAACTATGTACGCAACAGCACCATCGGCACCGCTCTGTTCCAGGTCGCCAGCGTCATCGGCCTCAGCCTGTTCATCTATGTCGCTTTGGTCCGCTTCAACCTCTCGCTGGCCGAGATCGTCGTGCTGCTTCTGGTGTTCATGCGCATTGCGCCGCGCTTCATGGATTTGCAGATGCAGGCGCAGCAGGTGCTGATCAACCTGCCTGCCTATGCCTCGATGCGCGACATGCAGGCGTGTTTCGACGCCGAGCGCGAACCGGCGAATGCCGAATCCGATGTTAGACTGTCGCTCGATATGGGGCTCAACATCCGCAAGGTCTCCTTTGCCTATGAGGCTGGCGGCAAGCCGGTGGTGAGCGATGTCACCTTCGGCCTGCCCGCCGGCAAGGTGACGGCGCTGATCGGTCCTTCCGGATCGGGCAAGAGCACGCTTGCCGACATGCTGCTCGGCCTGCTGGAACCCAGCGAAGGCAAGATCCTCGCCGACGGTGTCGAGATCAATGCTGCCAACCGCCGGCGCTGGCGCGACCAGGTGGCTTATGTGCCGCAGGATGTGTTCCTGCTGCACGACACGATCGCCGCCAATCTGCGCCTTGCCGCACCGCAGGCCAGCGACGCGGAGCTGTGGACTGCACTTCGCGCCGCGCATGGCGCCGACTTTGTCGAGCGGCTGGAGTTGCGGCTCGACACGGTGGTCGGCGATCGCGGCGTGCGGCTCTCAGGCGGCGAACGCCAGCGTATCGCGCTGGCGCGCGCGCTGCTGCGCAAGCCCTTGCTGCTCATTCTCGATGAGGCGACCAGCGCGCTCGACTGGCAGAACCAGTCCCTGATCGCCAAATCGATCGACGGCTTGCGCGGATCGATGACCATCCTGACCATTGCGCACAGGCCGTCGATGATCGCCTTCGCCGACTGGGTTGTTGCGATCGAAACCGGCCGCATCGTCGAAGTCGGACAATATCAGAGGTTGAAAGCAAAGGCCGGCAGCCGCCTGTCCAAAATGCTTTCAGGCGAGCAATCGGAACCGGAGCCGGCCGAGGCCGGCTAGATCGGCGATGATCCGAGGCCGACGTCGCGGCCTCAGACTGTTCAGTGCACGCTGCGCCTGGCCGAGAGCTTCTCGCCTTCAGCCGCCTTTTCAGCGCCGAGGCTTCTTTCGGCGTCGCGAGCCCTGTCTGCCGATGTCGGGGCGCTCCTGGCGATCATCACATAGACCAGCAGGAAATAGCCAATCTGGATGAGGACAGCGCAGCCGATGACGCGGAGCACCGTTGTGGTGATCGTCGCGCCGTCGACATAGGACCACGCAACCACGATCGCGAGGGCAAAGACCATTCCAATGACGAATTTTGGTAACGACATGATCGGCGGCCCGTCAACCGGCCCGAGCATGCAAAAGCGATGACTTACCCACCCGAGTATCTCCCCATTCGCCAGCGAGCTTATTTAGCTGCTCCTTTTCGGCCGGTTGCTTCCGGCCTTCCCAACCCATCCAGACTCTAACAGGAATAATTTGCGACTCTATTAAGGCGCGAAACTGACGGCAAGGGCAACCGGCGATAATTTTCAATCTGCCGACCCGTTCGACTCTGCCATGCTGCGATGCACACGCAGGGGTGGTAGCCTAACTCGTCAAACGATTTCTACTTGAGTAGAATCTACAATGTTGATTAGTATTTTACTTGATTGATTTAGCAAAACGAGCGATTCGAAAACGAATTAAAGCCATTCCCTCTGCAGGGAAGGACGATTCGGCCAAAATTGGCCAGAAAAAGGCATTACATTTCCTGTCGTTGCTAATTATTCGTCACAAACTCGCCATAAAGGGCAAAATTTGGGCAGGGCGCGTTTATTATTTAGTCAATTCATGACGTGACTATTTCACCCGTATAGGAAATTGTGTGTTGCGCTGCAGCATTTTTTTGATATCGTGACATAAACCATCCGTTCAACGTATGGAGCTTTTGCATGAGGGATGTTGCCAAGTCGGCCAATGCGGCATTTTCGCAGGTCGGCATAGATTTTCCGCCACCGATTGGCGGGCTGCTAAAACGCAGTTTCGATATTTTCGGTTCACTTGTCGGCTTGGTGGCGCTCAGCCCGCTGTTCCTGATGGTGGCCCTTCTGGTCAAGCTTTCCGACGGTGGCTCGATTTTCTACGGCCACAAGCGAATTGGACGCGGCGGGCGGATTTTCCCGTGCCTCAAGTTCCGCACCATGGTCGAAGACGGCGAACGCGTGCTGACCGCTTATCTGGCGGCCAACCCGGAAGCCAATGCCGAATGGATCGCGACCCGCAAGCTCAAGAACGATCCGCGCGTCACCCGCGTCGGCGCCGTTCTGCGCAAGCTCAGCCTCGACGAATTGCCGCAGATCATCAATATCCTGCAGGGCGACATGAGCCTTGTCGGACCTCGTCCCGTGGTGCGCGACGAGCTTGAGATCTATGGCAGCGCCGCGGTCTACTATCTGAAGTCGCGGCCTGGCTTGACCGGGCTCTGGCAGGTCAGCGGGCGCAACGATGTCTCCTATGACAGCCGCGTCGCGTTCGACCGCCACTATGTCGAGAACTGGTCGTTGTTCGAAGACCTTCGCATCATCCTCAAGACCGTGCCTGCGGTGTGGATGTCGCGCGGTTCCTACTGACCGACCGCAACTGGTCAGCAATCGGGCCGGTTCGGCCCGAAACCTATCCGGCCCAAAGCCATTCGGCGATGGGCCGGCCTTGCATTGCAGCCGCGGTGCTCAACCAGCAGCCGGCAGCAGGCCTATCGGGCGGATGGGGCCAAAACGGATCGGAAACGCTCAGTTGAAAACAGACATATCAGCGTATTTTCGCCTTGCCGGCCCGATGCGGCCGGCACGGCTCGTCGCCACGTGCCTCGCACTGTCGCTCACGGTTCCGGCGCTCTCCAGTCCAGCGATGGCCGACGAGTACCGGCTCGGCTCGCAGGACAAGCTCAACATCCGCGTTGCCGAATGGCAGACCGTCGAAGGCACGTTCCGTGACTGGACGGCGGTAAACGGCGAATATTCGGTCGGTCCTGCTGGAACCCTGTCGGTGCCGTTCGTGGGTGAGTTGCCTGCGGCCGGCAAGACCACTTCGGAGGTCGCGGCCGCGATCAGCGTCGCCCTGCAGCGCAAGCTTGCCTTGTCGGACAAGCCGGAAGCCTCGGTAGAGATGGTGCAGTTCCGACCGTTCTACATCTCGGGCGAGATTCAGACGCCCGGCCAGTTTCCCTATGTGCCCGATCTGACCGTGCTGAAGGCGGTCAGCATCGCCGGCGGCAACAGGCGCAACGCCGACTATGGCCCGCAACTGGGCAAGGACCTGGTGACCGCCAAAGGCAATTTCGACATTTATGACGACCAGCGCGTGCGGCTGATCGTCAAGCGTGCCCGTATCGACGCGGACCTCGCCGGCAAGGCGAATTTCGAGGTGCCGAAGGAGGTCGAGGGTGATCCGCGACTTCAGGCCATCGTCGCCGACGAAATGCAGATTCTGACCGCCGACCAGAAGGCGCTGAAGCTGAAGCTGCAGGCGCTCGACGAATTGAAAGGGGTCCTGCAGGGCGAAATCGAAGCGCTGCAGAAGAAGATCGTCAACCAGCAGCGGCAGGTCGACCTCGCCAAACAACAGCTCGAAAGCATCAGCCCGCTGGTGCAGAAGGGCCTGGTCGTCAACACTCGCGTACTGAGTTCGGAGCAGTCCGTCGCCAATCTGCAAGGCCAGATTCTCGACTATGAGACGGCCATCCTCACCGCCAGGCAGTCGATCAGCAAGGCATCGCAGGACGCCATCGATGTTCAGAACACCTTGAATTCGAACCTTGCCGCCAGCCGGCAGCAGGTCGAAGCCGACCTGAACGAGGCCGCGCTCCGGGTGGGCATGCAGAAGGGCCTGATAGCCCAGGCATCGGATCCCGCCACGACGGCCGCCATCACAAGCAGTCAGGAACCGACCTTTCTCTATTCGCTGGTGCGCGTTTCCGACGGCAAGACAAGCGAGATCGAGGCCAAGGAAGACACACCGGTGCTGCCGGGCGACGTCATCAAGGTGAAGCTGGCGCCGACGGCCAGCCAATAGTCGGCCACCCCGGGGCTCGCTCGACGAGACTCGCGCGAGGAAGACGGGAGGAACAATTTCGGCTCGTTCGCGCCAAGGTGCGGGCGGGCTGGATCGGCGAACCGATCCCGCTCTTTGTTTGTAAGCAATTCCGGACGGAAAACCGCTCGCACTTTTCCTGGAATTGCTTTGACCGTTTCGACCGCTTGAAGGCATACGATGCAGCGCGCCGCCCCACGCCATGTCTACATCAATCTCGATGCCATCCGCGGCGTGGCGGCGATCAGCGTGATGCTCTACCACTTCTCGCCATTCCTGGCCGACGGCAAGGTGCTGCCGTCGAGCTATCTCGCGGTCGACCTGTTCTTCCTGCTCAGCGGCTTCGTCATCGCGCATGCCTATGACCGCAAGATCGAAAACGGCATGGGCTTCGGCACGTTCCTGGCCATCCGACTGATCCGCCTCTACCCGCTCTACCTTGCCGGCACGCTGCTCGGCTTTTTCTATCTGCTGGTCAAGAACAGGCTGATCCCTGCGGAATACATGCCGATCTCCGAGATCGGCACCATGCTGACGACGGGCATGTTGTTCATGCCGCTGGTCAGCGATGCCTATCACACGATCTTCCCGCTCAATCCGGCGTCGTGGTCGCTGTTCTTCGAGCTGATCGTCAACATCGCCTATGTCGCTGTGTTTTTCCTGCTGTCGAAGCGCGTGCTGAGCGTGCTCATCGCCGTCAGCCTGGCGCTGCTGGTGGTCGCCTCGATCGTGGCCGGCACGCTCGACTTCGGCATGACTGGCAAGACCATCATCAGCGGCCTGCCGCGCGTCTTTTTCTCGTTCTTCCTGGGCGTGCTGCTTTGCCGATCGATGGCGCGCTATCAAGGCAGCCTCGGCTTCGTGCGGGGTGGGTGGTGGGTCGAGGCCGCCATCGCGCTGACGCTTATGGTCTTTGCCATTGCGCCGGCCGGCGGCGCGCGCGTTGCCTACGATCTCGCCTGCATAGTCTTCGTCTTCCCGGCCCTGGTGGTGATCGGCGCCGTGGCGCCAACCGCTGCCCGCCTGTCAGGCCTCTATGGCTGGCTGGGGCGGATTTCCTACCCGATCTACATCATCCACACGCCGATGCTGATGATCATCGCCGGCGCAGGCAAGGCCGCCTCGATCGACCCGTTCGCGCACCATCCCTGGTTCGGCATCGTCATGGCGGTTTCGGTCATCGCCATCGCCGATATTGCAACGCGCATTTACGACGAACCGTTGCGCCGCTTCCTCCAACGGCTGATGCAGCGCAAGCGGGCCGTCGCCTGATCTGTGGAGCGGGTCTGACGTCTTGTTTTGAAGCAATCCCGCGGGGGGAAACTCTACGCGCTTTTTCCGGGAACTGCGCTTCACACTTTTCCTGGAATTGCTCTAGACGCGTGCCGGCATGCGGCCGCTGGCGGCCTTCTCATCCTGCACGGGGGCATAGACCCGCCTTGCCCTGGCAACCGGCACTGGGCGCAGCTTGAACAGGCCGTAATAGACGATGAACGAGGCCGTGAAATAGGGGCCGAGTATCTCGACCTCGAAGAAGGAGCGGACCAGCATCAAGCCGACCGCGCCGGCAAGCACCACCGAATCGGCACTCCATTCACCGAACACCACTTTCGAAACATGGCCCCAGAAGGAGCGCAGGATGATCAGCGCCAGTATGGTCATGCCGATGAAGCCAAGCTCGACCAAGGTCTCGATATAGGTGTTATGGAAATGGAAGCCGGTGCGGGTCGAGATGTAGAACTCTGCCCAGAGCCGTTCCGGATCGGCAGAGCCTTGTATCCAGTAGGCGGCATAGCCATAGCCGAGTACTGGATGCTGCTGCGCCGCCAGCCAGCCCTGTTCCCAGAGATAGGTGCGGCCGGTCAGCGTCGAATCCTTGCCGAAGATGCCGAGCACGAAGTCGAGCAGGCCGAGGTTGAGGGCGGCCACCACACCCACGACCAGCGCGACGGCGCCGACGACAAACATGACGCGCCGATAGGCTCGCGACAGGATCTTGCTCACGGTGAGCAAAGCAACGATGCCGATCACCGCCGGCAGCGAGGCGACCGAGGTCGCCGAATGGGCGATCGCCAGCATGTAGACCGACAACAGCATGATCGGCGCGGTCCAGACGAAACTCATCCAGTTGCGCCGGTAAAAGACGAGAAAGGCAAGGCAGAAGAAGATGCCCAGCGAGGCGAAGAAGCCGACCTGGTTCTTGGAGCCGAAGGCGCCGACGAAATTGGTGGTGCCGTCGATCGTGTCGAGCGCATAGCCGGCGACCTTCAGCGAATAAAGCAGCACGATGAAGATGCCGATCAGCGAGCCCAGCACCAGCGTGCGCACGCTTATGGTGCGCGCGGCGATGTAGGCGCACAGGATGTGCGAGAAATATTGCAGCCCCGCCCGCGCGCTGGTGCCGGCCGCCTGCGACCAGAAGACCGAAAGACAGATATAGGTGACAAAGAGCAGCGGCAGCCAGGTGCTGGAAAGATCGCGCGTGAAGCGCCGGTAGTCGACGAACAGCAGCGGCAGCCACACCAGATAATAGGCAAGGATCAGGATCTTGCCGAAATTGGTGGAATAGGCGAATGCAAAGACCGATACGGCAACGGCGAAGGCGGCATAGGCCTTGTTGCCTTCCGGATCGATCAGAATGGATTTCGGGATCTTCATGCCGGATCTTTCATCCGTTGATCTTGGAAGCGAGCGCCAGGCGCCCACAGCTTCTTCAGGCATCAATTGTGCACTGCAGCATAACCTACCTACTGCCGTCGGCTCAACCGGAAATGTTGTCACGGGCAAAGGCGGCTATCGAAAACTCCCTCGCACGGCGAAGAGGCCGGAATGGGGCAGGCCTTAGACTAGGCCGCAGCAGATCGCGCCACCGCGGCCTGGAACAGCCGGTCGGCAAGAATGGCCAGAAACGCAATCGACAGCCCGGCGATCAGGCCCATACCAGCATCGGCCTTGCCCAAGGCGACATAGACCGCCTGGCCGAGATCGCGCGTGCCGACCAGCGCCGCAATGGCGAGCATGGAGAGCGCCGCCATGATGGTCTGGTTGAGGCCGAGCATGACCACCGGCAGCGCCAGCGGCAGCTTGGCCTGGAACAGCGTCTGCGTCGATGTCGCGCCCATCTGCTCAACCGCCTCGACCACATCGGCGCGGACATGGCGCAGGCCGTGCTCGACATAGCGGATCGGCGGCACGATGGCGTAGAGCACGATTGCGATCAGCGCCGTGAACTCGCCGACCTTGAAGAACATCAAGGCCGGGATGAGGAAAACGAATTGCGGCATGGTCTGCAAGGCATCGCAGATCGGCTTCAGGAGACGCGAGGCGCGGTCGCTGTAGGCGGCCCAGACGCCGAGCGCGCCGCCGATCAGGAGGCACAGCAGCACAGCCAGCGTGCAGAGATAGAGCGACTGGATGAGCTGCGGCCACAAGCCGTTGACTAGGATCAACAGGAAACCGGCCGCCGCAAACAACGCCAGCCGCATGCCGGCGACCTGATAGGCAAGCAGGGCGATGCCCAAGATGAAGACCGGCCAGGGGAAACCGAGGAAGCCGGTGTAGAGCAAGGCTCCGGCGACCAGCAGCGCCAGTGCCGACCGCCAACCGAAGCGGTGCAGCATAAAAGCACAGCCAAGCAGGATGGCGATGACATAGGCGGCATTGGCGCTCGCCGAGAGAGAAAACCCCCAGATGGCAGGAACGGAGGCGCCTGAAATGCCGATCCTGAGCGGCAGCAGCAGGCAGTAGAGCACCCCGTTACGGAAGCCGTCGAAGAACCAGGCATAGTCGCGCACGAGACCAAGCAGCCATTGATTGACCCCACCGACCTGCATGCGTAGCCCAGTCGCCGGCAGCAGGCTCGCATCCGGCCACAGCAGGCGGATGGCAATCGCCAGCACCGCCGCGAAGGTGAGGATCATCGCCAGACCGCTCCCGGTCATCCAGCGCATGGCTGCCGTTGGCCCGTTCGGCCGCGTCTTGGCGAAGCCGATGGTCAGCCGGTCAATGAGGATGGCAAGCAGCGCGATCACCAGGCCCGACAGGATGCTCTGGCCGAACTCGGCCTTGCGCATCGACGACAGCACTTCCCAGCCGATGTCCTCGAAGCCGCCGATGATGGCGGCGACAATCACCATCGACAGCGCCGCCATCGTCGTCTGGTTGAAGCCAACAAGGATTTGCGGCAGCGCGGTCGGCACCTCGACCTGCCAGAATTGCTGGCGCCGCGTGCAACCGCTCATCAGGCCGGCTTCGCTGATGTCGGAAGGCACGCGCTCAAGCCCGAGCATGGTGTTGCGCACCATTGGCGGGGTTGCGTAGATGGCGCTGGCGATCAGGCCGACCACCGGACCGAAGCCGAACAGCAGCAGCAGTGGGATAAGATAGGCGAAAGCCGGCACGGTCTGCATCAGATCAAGCGCGGCGATCAGCACCGGTCGCGAGCGCGGGCTGGCATGGCCAAGGACGCCGAGCGCGAAGCCGAGCATCAGCGAGATCGGCACGGCCAGCAGCACCAGCGACAGTGTGCTCATGCTTTGCGGCCAGTAGCCGGCAAGCAGAATGTAGCCGAGCGTCAGCACAGCAAAAGCCGACAGCCTGATGCCGCTCGACTTCAGTGCCAGTGCTGCCACCGCCAGCATCACCGCCGGCCAGGGCAGCCAGACCAGAACGAGGCGCGCACCGCGCATCGGCGCGTCGAGCACGGCGGACAGGGCGCGAAATGCCGGCTGGACGACTGTCACGACCGCGTCGGTGACCGCATTGATGGCGGGAGCGAAGGGCACGGCCCATTCCTTCGGAAAGGTGACCAGCCAGGGGAAATCCGTCTTCAGGATGAAACACAATGCGGTCAGCAGAATGAACGCGCACCAGGGCAACAGCGCCGGCTCGATCGCGACCCTCGATGAGGATCGAAACGATGTGGCGGGCGCTGTCATGTGCGCGTGCGCCTTGTCCGTTCCCGCTCCAGCACGGCAAGCACCGCGCCGGCGGTCAGCAGCCTGGGTGGGCCGGCGCCTGGAACTGAAAAGGCGCTGACGCCCGAGGCCAGGCGCGGGATCAACTCCTCCAGGCTGGCATCAGCGGCAACGCTCAGATCGGGCATCGCCACTCCCTCAGACGGCGTTGCGAGATCGCCGGCTGTGATAACACGCAGGAGGGGCATGTCCTCGGTGAACTGCGCGACATAGTCGTCGGCCGGATTGAGCACGATATCGGCCGGGCGGCCGATCTGGACGATCTTGCCGGCGCGCATGATGGCCAGCCGATCTGCCAGCCGGAACGCCTCGGCCATGTCGTGGGTGATGAAGACGATGGTCTTCTTCAGCATGCGCTGAAGCCGCAGGAATTCGTCCTGCATCTGCCGGCGGATGAGCGGATCGAGTGCCGAGAATGGCTCGTCGAGGAACCACAGTTCTGGACCAACGGCGAGCGAGCGGGCAATGCCGACCCTCTGTTGCTGGCCGCCGGAAAGCTGGTGCGGGAAGGAAGCCTCGCGGCCTTCGAGGCCTACCAGCGCAATCATTTCGCGGGCGCGCGCTTCACGCTCCTTAGCCGGCTTACCCTGTATCTTGAGAGGAAAAGCCACATTGCCCAAAATGGTGAGATGCGGAAGCAGCCCGAAATTCTGGAACACCATGCCCATGGCATGGCGGCGCAGTTCGATCAGCTCCTTGCCGCTGGCCTTCAGCAGATCCCGGCCGTCGAGCAAAATCTCGCCGGCGCTCGGCTCGACCAGCCGCGACAGGCAGCGCACCAGCGTCGACTTGCCGGAACCGGAGAGCCCCATGATGACGAAGATTTCACCGGTCGCGACCTCGAATGTGGCGTCGACGACGGCTGGCAAATGGGCCTCCGAGCGCAGTCGCTCGGCCAGCACATCGGGCTCGATGACGTAGCCGCGGGAATCGAAATAGTAGCCAGGCCGACGGCCGTAGACCTTCCAGACATTGCGGCAGGCGAGTTTGATCGAGGGCGTGTCGTTCATCGCTTCAGGCCCTCACACAGCCCAGACCCGGCCCCGCAAAAATGCGAAGCCGGGCCGGCAAACAAGGTCGCCGTCCGAGCGGCCAGACATCAGCGCCTTAGCCTTTGGCCGCGTCGACCCAGGGCTTCCAGACAGCTTCGTTCTTGTCGACCCATTCCTTGACGACCGCGTCGAGGTCCTTGCCGTCCTTGTCGACGGCCAGCATCATCTTCTGCTGCTCGGTCGCATCCATCTTGAACGCCTTCAGGAACGCATAAGCCGCCGGCCATTTAGGGCCGAAGCCCGACCAGACGATCTTGTCGACATCGGGCGGGGTGATGCAGTGCTCGTTGCTCTTGTCCTTGCAGGGCGGCATGCTGATCCAGCCGACATCGTTTTCGGCCAGCGCGTAATGCGGCCCCCAGAACATCATGACCAGCGGTGACTTGGCGGCTTCGGAAGCTTCCAGCTCGGCGACCAGAGCGCCTTCCGATCCGGCCGGTACGGCGGTGTATTGCATTGAGTTGTGGGCCAGGATTGTCGCCGCGCGCGAACCCCAGTCGGCGGGGTAGTCGAGGAAGCGGCCGTTCGGCGCGGTCTCGGGCGTCGACAGCGCCTGGATGCATTCGGGCTTGTTCAGCGCATTCCAGTCCGGCAGGCCGGGGCAGACCGTCTCCATGAACTTGGGATAGATCCAGCCCTCCTGCGTCTTCAGATCGAGCTTGCCGAGGTCCTCGATCTTCTTTTCGGCCAGCACCTTGGGATAGATGTCCCCGACATTGTTCAGCCAGATCTCGACAGAGGCGCTGAGCGTGCCGTCGGCGAGGCCGGAAAACTGCGGGAAGTTGCCGGCAGTGACGTATTCAACCTTGTAGCCGATCTTCTCCAGGAGCTGCCCGGCAATGTGGGTGGAGACATGCGAACCGGTCCATTCCAGCATTGCGAGCTTGATCGCCTCGTCCTTGGCGCCGAGCTCGGCGCCCTGAGCGGTGGAAGCAAGCAGAAGCGCCGCCGCGATGCCGGCGCCTTTCCAGATATTGTTTTTCATGTTCGTTCCCCTGTCGGTTGGACCTTTTCCTTACCTTATGCGGCCTCCTCCCATGAAGGCCGCAACCATCCCGCGACTACGCTACCACAGCGCGCCGCCGGTGATCTGTATGTTTTCCATGGTGATGCCCTTGGCCAGATCCGAGCATAGGAACACGGCCAGAGCCGCGATCTCCTGCGGCTGCAGCAGGCGCTGCTGCGGACTGCCTTTGGCGATCTCCGCCATCGCTTCCTCTGCCGTGCGGCCCTTGCCCTCACGCTCGACGACCTGCGCCACATTGCGGCGCATCAGTTCGGTCTCGACCCAGGTCGGGCTGATCATGACGCAGGTGACGCCGTGCGCGGCGCCCTCCAGCGCCACACAGCGGGTCAGGCCAAGCAGGCCCGCTTTCGACGCGCAATAGGCCGGGTTGTCCTTCCAGCCAACAGACGCCGCAGTCGAGCCGATGTTGACGATGCGGCCCCAGCCGCGCTCGATCATGCCGGGCAGCACCGCGCGGGTTGCACGAAAAGCGCCGGTGAGATTGGTGTCGACGATCTTGTCCCACAGCGCGTCGGAATGGCCGCAGACCGGCTGTTCAGCGGTGGTACCGGCGGCGTTGACTAGAATGTCGGCCGGTCCGATGGCCGCTTGCGCGTCCGCGGCAAACCGGTTCGTCACATCGCTTTCGCGGACATCGAGATGGGCGGCGTGGACCCTGGTGCCATGGGCAGACAGGGCTGCGCGCACGCGCTCGATCTCGTCGGCGCCGGGATAGTAGGCTGCATCGGACTTGTCGGCGCCGGCGGGCGCTATGTAGGAGCCGACGGCGACGTTGGCGCCGGCCTGCGCCAGTGCGGTGGCAATGGCGAAGCCCATGCCGGAAAACCCGCCGGTAACGATCGCGCTGCGGCCGGAAAGGTTTGTCATCAGGCGTAGTCTCCAGACTGTTCGATGCGGACGACCGGGCCCAACAGGATTTGAGATTCAGACGGCAAGGTAACCTCCGTCGACGACCATTTCGGAGCCGGTGACGAATTTGGATTCGTCCGACGCGAGATAGACGACCATGTAGGCGATGTCGTTGGGCTCGCCGAGGAAGCCTATCGGATGGCGGGCCAGCGCCTTGGCTTTTTCCTGCTCAAGCTTGCCGAGGTCACGCAGATAGCTTTCCGTCTGCGGCGTCCAGATATAGCCAGGGTGGATCGAGTTGCAGCGTATGCCGTAGCTCTTCGCGGCGCAGTGTACCGCGACCGCCTTGGTCAGCGTACGCACGCCACCCTTGGAGGCGCAGTAGGCCGCGAGGTCAGCCTCGCCGATGATGCCGTCGATGGACGACAGGTTGATGATCGAGCCGCCTCCGGATTGTTTCATCAGGGCGATGCCGTGCTGGCAGCCGAGGAAGACACCGTCGAGATTGACCGCCATGGTGCGACGCCATTCGTCAAGCGAGGTGTCCTCGATGTTTTTGGCGATGGCGATGCCGGCATTGTTGACCAGCACGTCGAGCCTGCCAAAGCGTTTTGCCACCGCCGCCATCACCCTCGGCCAGGCGTCGGGTTCGGAAACATCATGCTGAAGATGCAGGCATTCGCCACTTCCCCGGATGATCAGATCGGCCGTCTGGTGAGCGGCCGCTTCATCGATGTCGGTGACGACAAGCTTGGCGCCTTCGTCCGCAAGCAACACAGCAGCCGCCCGCCCGAGGCCCATTCCGGCCCCGGTGACGAGCGCTACCTTGCCTGCAACGCGGTTCACAAAACAGATGTCCTTATAATGGTTTGCCCAGCCATTCACGATAGAAGCCTTCCAGATCCGGCTCGAAATCGTGCACGATCGGATAGCCGGGTGCGGCCGCCTCGACCTCGTGCATGGTGCCGCATTGCGGGCAGATGAATTCGCGGATTTCCATCCACTGCGGATCGGGAATGTCGCTGTTGGGATAGATTTCGCGCAGCGATTCCTCGGTGTTGCGCACGATGATCGCGGCCTTCAGCTTCCAGTTCTTGCGATAGTCGCCGAAGGAGTGGCCGCATTCGCAGCGGGTGATCCGCTCGTCGCCGCTCTGGCAGATGAAGAGATGATCCGAGACCGGCAGCAGGATCGGGTCCTTCCAGGCAACACGATCCTGATAGACGGCGACCATCTTGAAGAAGCGGTCATCATCCTTGTAGGCGCTCATGATGCGCCGGGTCTGCGGCCAGGGCAGCTTGCCGGCGGCCAGATCGCCGAGGACTTCCTTGCTGTATGAGGTCATGGTTTTGCTCCCGGCATGAAGATCGATCTGGCGTCGACGGTCCAGAAATCACTGAATTTCCCGGTGAAGCGCGACGACAGCTTGATCGCGCTGGCGTACATTTTCTTCACCTCTGGCGCGAAGTCGGCTTTCTCGATGCGGCTTCGCTCGGCGGCGATCCAGTCTGAAACCGGGATCGCCTTGGCCAGACGCTGCTTGCGCATGGCGGCACGGCGTTCGGCGGTGGCGTCGATATCGGCAACGGGATAGCCGTCGGCGTCGTCCTTCAGCACGATGCCGAAAATCTGGATCGCCGCTTCGCGGGTGAGGTAGCCGTTCTCAACATCCCAGGCCGTCTTGATCGGATCGCGCTCCAGCACGTCGCCGTAACCGCCGCCGCCATTGTAGGCATGGCTGAAGATGTCGCCCGACTTGTGCGGCGAGGTAATGTAGGGGCCCTCGACCAGGACATGGTCGCCGCCGATGGTCTTCTCATAGTCCGAGACATGCGGATCGATGCCCGGTGCATGCGCCAGCGGTTCGCCCTTTGCCGCCAGTTCATGGATGTTGGAGTTGCGCACGGCGCGATGCTTCTGGCAGGTCGGCGCCGGATAGCCGCCGCACATGCCGCCATTGTCGAAAACGCGCGAGGAGTGCTCCGAGGTGTGGAGCCGCAGATGCGGGGTCTTGTTGATCAGCCAGGTCGAGACGAAGGAACAGCCGCCGCGATATTTGCCGGCGCCGCCCGAATTGGGGACGATCGAACGGCCGATATAGATCATCGGCATGGACTGTTCCCAGACCTCGATGTTGCCCATGTCGGATTCCGGATTCCAGCCGACATAGGCGGTGTCGAGGCCGTCGGCGATGGCCAGCGCGCCGGAGCCGGCGGCGGCGCATTCGAAATGCGCCATGCCGAACGGCGTGCCGTACTGGCTTTCGCCGCCCATCTCGATCATCGGGCTGTTGACCTGGCCGACGAAGGCTTCCTCGACGAAACCACGCGCAACGAAACTGCGCGACAAAAGCCGCTGGAAGACGCCATAGGCGGGCAGCAGCAGCGCCCATGAGGTGGCGGTCGCCACCATCTCGTTGTCGGGGTTGGTCCAGGTGCCATGCGGCAATTTCAGCTCGGTCGCCATCCAGGCGCCGTCATTGACCAGGCCTTCGAAATTCATGTGCTGGGTCAAGGTGA
Organism: Mesorhizobium sp. ArgA1; assembly: GCF_053714375.1. NCBI lineage: Bacteria > Pseudomonadati > Pseudomonadota > Alphaproteobacteria > Hyphomicrobiales > Phyllobacteriaceae > Mesorhizobium > Mesorhizobium sp. ArgA1. The sequence goes on along the minus strand of NZ_JBSKBQ010000004.1, from coordinate 330,979 downwards.
CGAACATGCCGCCATCCATGCCGGCCGGCGTGCAGTTCATCGAATGGTAGCCCCAGGGCTGCGTGCCCTCGAAATCCATGGTGATCTTGCCGTCGGTGGTGATCTCCATCTCGATCGGGATGTTGTACAGCCAGTCCGGATCGCCAAGCATCTGGAAGCCTGGTTTACCCGCGGTGACGTGACCGTAGAAAGTATGACCGCGATAGATGCCGGGCACGGTGAGCTGGCGGGTGCGGGCGAGCTGGGCGCGGCGGCCTTCTTCGATGAACTCCTTCGACACCTTCATCCAGTAGTCCAAACCGATCTCGGAGATCAGCTGCTTGACGCTTTCGCGCATGTCGATGCAGGAGGCGACCTTGGCCTTCTCGTCGAGCACCCAATAGATCGGCATGCGCAGATTGCGCTCGCAGCGGATGACGTAGTCGCGGCGGATCTCGTCATTCTCGCCGATCTTCTCGGCGCAGACGAAAAGGCCTTCGGTGAAGCGCTCCTGCGCCAGGCAGACGTCGCCGCCGGGCGTGATGCCGCCGGCTTCCAGCTCATGGCAGACCGCACCCGCCCAACCGACCAGCGTGCCTTCGTGGAAGATCGGCACCACGTCCATGACATCGGGCACCTGCACCGTGCCGATGAAGGCATCGTTGTTGGCGAAGATATCGCCTTCGCGGATCTTCGGGTTTTCCTCGTAATTGTTCTTGATCATCCATTTGATGAAGCGGCTCATCGTGTGGACGTGGACCATGATGCCGTTGGAGAGCGCGATGGCGTCACCCTCGGGGGTGTAGATGGCCACCACCATTTCACCGACCTCGCGCACGCCGGGCGAAGCCGAGATGCGGCGGGCCATTTCGCGGGCCGAGACGCAATAGGCGCGCAGCTTGGTGTGCAGCGTCTCGAATTTCAGCGGGTCCTGGTTGCGCAAGGTGAGGTCGGTGATGCCGTCATAGCAGCCGGTCTCTTCCATCAGCCGCTCGGAATCGAGCAGTCTTTCGCGAAGGCGCAGCGCTGAGGCAGGTTTGTCCAACATGGCGATGCCCTTTCAAGCGTGGGTGTAGTGCAGCAGCGTCCATTCATCGACATGGACACGGTCCTGCGGATGAACGACCAGCGTGGTGGCGGGATGTTCGATGATGGCCGGGCCGATCACTTCATGGCCGGGCTGCAGAAGGTCCATCTCGTAGAGATTGGCCTTGTGCCAGCGGCCGCCGATATAGGCCTCGCGCACGCCCTTGTGGGCGGCTGCCGGATCCGATTTGCCGAGCGGGCGCTTCAGCAGCACCGGCTTGACCTTGTCGGCGGTAGCGATGAGGCCCAGCTCGGTGATGGTGAAGCCGGCCTCGCCGTAGCGCGACACGCGGTGGTTGACCTTGGCATAGACCGCCTCGAACTCGTCGATGACCTTGCGCATGTCGTCGGCCGAGTTGATCTCGGCAAGCGGCGCCATCACTTCGACGTCCTCGAGCTGGCCGGTGTAGCGCATCATCAGAAACGGCACGGTCTTGATCTTGTCGCGGCCGTGGCCGTCCGTGATCATCTCGCCGACTGCTGCCTTGGTCAGGTCGTTCCAGACATTGGTGACCTTCTTGCCGAAGGCGAGCAGTTCGTCATCGCTTGCCCGTGCGCCGATGTCGTGCTGCGTCGACACCGAATGGCGACGCATGAAGTCGGCGGTGGTGCAGCCGAAGGCCGAGAAGGCGGCGGCGAACTGGAAGGTGATGATGTCCTTGAAGCCGATGCCCCTGGAGCAGCCGGCCAGATGCAATGGACCCGAGCCGCCGTAGGAGAGCAGGGTGAACTCCGAGGGGTGGATGCCCTGGCCGGAGATGACGCGGCGCAGCGCGTTGTTGGCGTCAGCTTCCAGCATGTCGATCATGCCCTCCGCGGCCTCCTCAACGCCGACGCCAAGGATGCTGGAGCATTTTTCCTCGAAGGTCTTGCGCGCCTTCTCGACCTGCAAGACAACCTTGCCGCCGAGGAAATAATAAGGGTTGAGGCGGCCGAGGATGGCGTCGCAATCGGCGATGGTGGGTTCGGTGCCACCCTTGGCGAAGCAGATCGGGCCGGGATCTGATCCGGCGCTTTCCGGACCGAGCGAGACTTTCTTTGTCAGCGGGTCGACCTTGAGGATCATGCCGGCGCCGGCGCCGATCGTGTCGAGATGCAGCGTCGGCACGTTGAGCTTGAAGCGGTCCATCAAGGGCTCGTTCTCGATCCGCGTCTGGCCGCGCGAGATGACGCCCATATCGAAGGAGGTGCCTCCCATGTCCGAGCAAATCAGCGAGTCATTGCCGATGAGCTTGCCGACATAGGCCGCACCGAGAATGCCGCCGATTGGGCCGGAGATCATGGTTTCGTGCAGGCGCGGGTGGTTGATCGAGGTCAGGCCGCCGAAGGACAGCAGCGTCTGCACACCATATTTGAAGCCGTATTTCTTCGACACGTCCTCGATGCCCTTGAGCTGCTTGCGGCCGCGCGACGTCGCATAGGCCTCGATCAGCACCGAGTTCAGCCGCGATTGTTCACGGACGACCGGGCGGACTTCGTGGCTGGTGTAGACGAGAATGTCGGCGCCGGCCTTCTGCACTTCCTCGCGGCAGATCTCGGCAATGCGCTTCTCGTGCACCGGATTGACGTGCGAGAAGATGGTCATGATGCAGATCGCTTCGACCTTGTCGGCGATCAGTTTTTTCGCAGCCGCCGAAACCTCGTGCTCGTAGAGCGGCAGCACGATGTCGCCGAACTGGTCGATGCGCTCGGTGACGCCATGGGTGCGGCGGCGCGGCACCAGCGGATCGGGATGATGATGGGTCACCGCATGCAGGCGGTCGGCGTAGGAATAGTCGGCCCATGCCTGCAGGCCGCGGCCCATCAGGATCATGTCCTCCAGACCCTTGGTGGTGATCAGGCCAAGGCGGCGGCCGGTGCGCGACAGCAACGTGTTGAGCATGCCCGTGCCGGAATAAAGTACGACGTTGACGCCGGAAAAGAGCGATTCCAGCGAGATGCCCCAGGCGTCCGCGGCGTCTTCCGCCGAGGCGAGGAACCCTTCGGCTTCGTTCTTCGGCGTGGTTGCCGATTTGCCGATCTTGAAGTGACCGTCCTGATCGACAAGGATCGTGTCGGTCATGGTGCCGCCGGCGTCAATGCCGATGACGATGGGATTGCCGACGATGGGGCTGGTGAGGTTGGGTTGGGTCACGGTCGCCTCAAGATTGCTCTAGGATGGGGCCAGGCTAGAGTCATTGGGCGGCTTTGCGCCATATGCCAAAAGACACAATGACGCTTGGGGCGGGATCGTCGAGAAAAGGGCATGCGCATGGGCAGCAACATCTGGGCGCCGCTGGCCAGGGCGATCGCCGCCACCGGTACGGACAGGCATGTCGACTGCATGATCGACCTGATCGGCGCCGACATCGAGCACGACCTCGTCACCGTGACGCGCTATTCAGCGACGCAGACGCCGGAGTTCATCAAGCACCGGCGCTTCTCGGACGAAATGGTCCGGCGCTATCTCGACAATTACTATGTCTTCGACCCGTTCTACGCCTCATGGCGGCGCGAGCGACGGCTGGGCATCCTGCCGCTGAAGCGGCTTGCCGACGACGAGGCCAAGCGCGGCCAGTACATAGCCGGTTTCCTGGCGCAGTCGGAAATCTGCGACGAAGTCGGCATCATGCTGGCCGACGGCGGCGACTGGTGCCTCGGTATCTTTCTCGACCGTTCAACCGCCTCATTCAAAGACGGCGAAATCGCGCTGCTGGACGAGCGGCTACCGGTGTTCGAGGCGCTGCATGCGCTGGACACCAAGGCGCGTGGAGCCGAATTCTCCCGCACATCGGCGCCGACCGGGCCGGGCGCCTCGCCCCGGCAGGAGCCGACCATCCCGACGAGCCTGTGGCCGGAGCTGTCCCTGCGCGAGCGTGAACTAGTGCAACTGATCCTCGCGGGACACCCGACCGCCAACATCGCGGAGCGGCTGGGCATCACCGTCGGCACGGTGAAGAACCACCGCCGCCGCATCTACGAAAAGCTCGACATCACCACCGAGCGGGAACTGTTTTTGCAGTTCTTCCAGCACCGCGCGAACGGTTAGGAGCTGGTCGCCTCTGACTGACCCCGAGTCCCCCGACGAATGGTATCGATTAGGGCACGGAGCGCCGGCGCCATCCCTCCGCGGGAGGTGACCGATCTTTTGTCGTGCCTCTTCCTCAACGGCCGCTGGCTGATCGTCCAGAAGGTGTTCAACGCCGAACCGCTTCGCTGATCTAACCCTTTATTGGAGCATGATCTTTTCCAAAAACCGGCACCACTTTTTGGGATCATGCTCCCGCGCGATCGAAATCGCCGTCAGTCGTGCAATTGCCGCGAAATCGGCGGGCCGACGGTAAAGCCGGAAAAGGTGACCTCAAACCCTTCGCGCTGCGGCGAACAGCACATCATGCCGACATCGACAGACTTGGAGACCGGGAAATAGGCCAGCCGCACAGGCTTCCAGCGGCCATCGGTCGCATCCAGATACTGGATGCGGATCGCCTCGGCGTGGCGGGTCAGGCGGATGCGGACGCCGTCGGGATCGTTGGGAATGCTGAGCAGCGACCAGTCGGACGTGTCATTGGTGACGACCACTGAAAAATACGCCAGCCCGTCCGTGTATTCGAGACCGGCCTTGATCCAGTGCGTCTCGCTCAGCCGCAGCATCAGCCCGGCCTGGTCGTAGAGCACACGATAGTCGCCCTGGACGGTGACTTCGGCGCTGAAGTCCCCCTCGACTGGCCGGTAGAGGAAATGGCCATTGTCGCGCCAGAACCCGTAGAAGGTTTCGCGCCAGAAATCGGTTTCCTTGCCGGTGCGCACACGCACCGTGTCGTCACCGAACGCATGGTGCGGCGGCGGATTGAGCCAGGTGAGTCCCTCTTTCGCCGCCGTCATCGGTTCACCACCGATTAGCCGGCAAATGTGTAGGCTGTCTTCACCGTTGTGTAGAACTCCGCGGCATAGCGGCCCTGCTCGCGCGGGCCGTAGCTCGAGCCCTTGCGGCCGCCGAACGGGACGTGGAAATCGACGCCGGCGGTCGGCAGGTTGACCATCACCATGCCGGCTTCCGAATTGCGCCGGAAATGCGTGGCATGCTTGAGGCTGGAGGTGCAGATTCCGGACGTCAGACCAAAGGGCGTGTCGTTGGCCACCGCCAGCGCCTCGTCATAGTCCTTGACGCGGATGACATTGGCGACCGGCCCGAAGATTTCCTCGCGCGAAATGCGCATGGCATTGGTGCTCTCGGTGAAAAGCGCCGGCCTGAGGTAGAAGCCGGGCGTTTCGCGATCGAGCCGCTCGCCGCCGAAGGCAAGGTTGGCGCCTTCCTGGCTGCCGATGGCGATATAGTCTTCGTCCTGCTTCAGCTGGCTCGCATCGACGACGGGGCCGATCTGGGTCTTTGCATCGAGCGCATCGCCGATGACGAGTTTGTCCAGGCGCTCCTTGAGCGCCGCCACGAAGCGGTCGTGAATGCCTTCGGTCACCACCAGGCGCGACGAGGCCGTGCAGCGCTGGCCCGTCGAGAAATAGGCGCCGTTGATCGCGCAATCGACAGCGATGGCGAGATCGGCGTCATCGAGCACGACGAGCGGGTTCTTGCCGCCCATTTCGAGCTGGAATTTGCGCATGTGTTCGACACTGGCTGCGGCGACGCGTTTGCCGGTGCCGACCGAGCCGGTGAAGGTGATGGCGTTGAGGTCGGGGCTGTCGAGCATGGCCTGGCCGACCACGGAACCCTTGCCCATCACCAGGTTGAGCACGCCTTTCGGCAGGCCGGCGCGGTGCAGGATGTCGACAATGGTCCAGGCGCTTTCGGGGACGAGTTCGGCCGGCTTGAAGACGATGGTGTTGCCGTGGGCGAGTGCCGGCGCGATCTTCCAGGCGGGAATGGCGATCGGGAAATTCCACGGCGTGATGATACCGACGACGCCGACGGCTTCGCGGGTGATCTCGACTCCGACGCCGGGCCGCACGCTGGGCACCAGCTCGCCGGACAGGCGCAGCGTCTCGCCGGCGAAGAAATCGAAGATCTGGGCGGCGCGGATGGTTTCGCCAATGCCCTCTGCCAGAGTCTTGCCTTCTTCGCGCGACAACGCGCGGCCGATCTCGTCCTTGCGCACCATGATCTCGTCCGAGGCCTTCTTCAGCACGCTGTGACGGGCGAGCGGCGCCGAGCGTGACCAGGCCGGGAAAGCGGCCTTGGCCGCTGCAATCGCCTGCTTTGCGTCTTCGGCGCCGGCCGAGGCATATTCGCCAACGAGATCGCCGGTATCGGACGGGTTGATGTTGCGCGAGCCGGCTTCGCCGACCCACTCGCCATCGATCAGATTCTTGCGGAACAGGGTCATGTCGCGGTTTCCTTGTAATTGTTCACTGGCGGTGCCGTATGTCTGAACCATTTATCAGACAAATGACGACACGGTGAGGGGCGAAGTGACGCTGGCGACTGGATAGCCGATGCCGCGCGGCTGCGAAAGCCGCGACCTCAAAACGGACGAAATGAAGCAGACCTTTGTCAGGTCGGAAACGTCCAGAACAGGCAGGCCGGTGTCGCCGCGGCGAAGATGACGAAGAACAGGCTTCTCAGCAGGATGTTGCGGCGCAGCTCGTTCATGGTGAAATGGCAGCCGACGATTGCCGCGGCGAATATGAAGCGCCAGTTCAGGAGCGCCCACAGCACGCTGCTCTGGCCAAAGGCCCAGCGGGCGACGAGACAGCCGACAATGGTGGCGAACAAGGCTATCACCGCCCAGAACAGCGCATCCGCCGCATGGGTCAAGACGATGCCGGCGGCTCGAATGGGCAGGATCATCATGAGCATGGCGGCAAAGAAATAGACGGCGGCGAGCGGCAGGAACGAACCGGCATCGGCAATGCCGTCCAGCCGCCGCACCCCGATCGCGCCATAGGGATAGCCGTGCCTGGCGACCGCCAGGCAGAGGGCCATGAGCAATGCGGTGAACACTGCGACCAATGCGAATGTGGAGAGAGCCTTGCTCATGCCGTTCCTTGCGTTGAGGCCCGATCGGGGCCGAATCACGAGGAACGATTTTAGCGCATGGACCTGGATTGCGCGTCAGCTTTGCTGAGCGGTCCGCTCTTCACCGGTCGCTGTTTTCGAAGGCGCGCTAGAACCGGCATCGCATCCTCTCAAATTTGTAAGCTAAAGACACAAATTATCGTCTGAAATCTGCATCAATGGCTGGAAATGCCAAATATTTCGAGCCCATTGAGATCGAACAGAAATTCGATTAGTATTCTTATCAAACAAATTTCGATAGGAGAAAGTGCTGGTGTCGACCGATCTTCGGCCGAATGAAACGCGAGCCCTTGCGTCGCTGTTTCGTGCCGGTGCGTTGAGCCGGGCAGCGCTCGCACGCGACCTCGGCCTGACCCGCTCGACCACCGGCGCCCTGGTGCTCAGCCTGACCGAGGCGGGTCTGGCGCGTGAGCGGTCGGGCGGAACGGATGATGAGCAGGACGGCGAGGCCCGGGTCGGCCGCCCCGGAATCCTGGTCGAGATCGAAGGCGATGGCGGCTTCTTCCTGGGCGCCTATATCGGCGTGAACTGGATCGCTGTCGTGGCAGTCGACCTTGCCGGCAGACTGCGTGCCAGCGCCTCTAGGGCATTTGCCGGACCGGGCAGCGCGCCCGAAGCCGCAGTCGCCATCATCGGGGAGCTCGTCGCCGAGATCCGGTTGCAATTGCCTGAGGGTACGCGCCCCTATGGGCTCAATGTCGCCGTGCCCGGCTTCCCCGCCACTGATGGCGTCTCATACCATGCGACGATCCTTGGCTGGCACGGGGTCAATCTCGCCGAGCTTTTGGGCAATGCCTTTGGCGATGAGTTTCCGATTCTCCTGGAAAACGATGCCAATGCAGTCGCGGTGGCCGAGACATACCGGGCACAGCCGGGAAAAGACGGCGAGGATGCTCTGGTCATCCTGATCGAGAACGGCGTTGGCGGCGGCACCATCAATGCCGGCAGGCTGCATCGCGGCCGGCTCGGCGGCGCCGGCGAGATCGGACATCTGCGCATCGGCGACGAAGGTTTTGTCTATGACGCGAAGCGCCCGGGCCGTCTGGAATCCTATGTCGGCAAGGACGCGCTTCTCGCCCGCTACTTCCACATAACCGGGCGGCGGGCCGGCGTGGACGAGTTTGTCGCGGCACTCGCTGGCGGCGATACGGCCGCCATCGCCACCGCGCACGACTGGGCGCTCTGGTTCGGCCGTGGCCTGGCGACGCTCACCTGCACCCTGCAGCCGGAGCGCATCATTCTCTCCGGCTCGGTCAATGCCGTCTATCCGTTTGTCGCCGAACAGGTGGAAGCGTTCCTGTCAGACTTCCTGGCCGAAGGTTATCCCGTTCCCACGGTGGAACTGTCGCGTGTCGGCGCCGACGGTCCCGCTCTGGGCGCTGCCTGCCTGCTGCACCAGGCAGCTTTGTCGGGCGATCCGCAATTTCAACTTCGCGGCCTTGCCGCGCGCTAATCCGGAGAGAATTCCATGCCTCGCAAAGACGAAAAGCGGCTGCGTGTCGGCGTGCTCGGCTGCGGCCCGATTGCGCAGGCGGCGCATTTCGAATCCTGCGCCAAGGCGCGCAACGCCGACCTCTATGCCATCTGCGACGTCGCCGACGATCTGCGCGACAGGATGGCCGCGACTTATGCGCCTGAAAAATCCTATGCCGACTATGGCCAGATGCTGGCCGATCCTGACCTCGATGCCGTCATCATCGCGACATCGGACACGTTTCACGTGAAGGCTACGGAACTGGCGCTCGATGCCGGCAAGCACGTGCTGTGCGAAAAGCCGCTGGGCGTTTCGGTCGAGGAGGTCGAAGGCCTGAGAGCCGCGGTCGACAAGAGCGGCAAGGTGCTTCAGGTCGGCCATATGAAGCGCTTCGATCCCGGTATCCAGGCGGCCAAGGCCTTCGTCGACGACGAGATGGGCGAGCGGCTGGCGTTCAAGGGCTGGTATTGCGACAGCACCCACCGCTACCCCATGACCGATGCGGTGCAGCCGCTCATCATCACCAGCGCCAAGGCGCGCAAGCCTTCCGTCAATCCCAAGGCGGATTTGCGCCAGTACTATATGCTGGCGCATGGCAGCCACCTCCTCGACACGGCGCGCCATCTGCACGGGCCGATCGAGGCGGTCGAAGCCCGGCTCACCGAGCGCTATGGCGCCTATTGCTGGTTCATCACTACCATCTTCGCCGACGGTTCGATCGGTCATCTCGACCTGACTGTCGCTGTTCGCATGGACTGGCATGAAGGGTTCCAGATCTACGGCCAGAACGGCAGCGTTCTCGCGAAGACCTATAACCCCTGGTACTACAAGAGCAGCGAGGTCGACATCTTTCGCGAGGCCGATGGCAGCTGGCATCGCACACTTGGCGCCGACGGCCACTTCTATCGCCGCCAGCTCGAAGGCTTTGCCGATGTGGTGCTAAACGGCGCGCCCATGGTTGGCGCCGGCATAGACGACGGCATCGCATCGGTCAGAGGCATGGCGGCCATCGCGCGCTCCGCCGCTGCCGGCGGCCGCGCCGTCAACCTCGCCGATGTCGATGGGGTCGTGTGATGCAGCTTGGTATTTTCGCCAAGACCTTTGCCGCTACGGGCGCTCTGCCGGTGCTGCGCGCGGTCGCGGATGCCGGCTACACCACGGCGCAGTTCAACATGGCGTGCCTTGGCCTGCCCTCCATGCCGGACAGCATCGAGCCCGATGCGGCCCGATCCATTACGGTGGCAAGCGAGCAAACAGGGGTTTCTATCGCGGCGGTGTCCGGAACCTACAACATGATCCATCCCGATCGCTCGGTTCGCGTCCAGGGGCTTGCCCGGCTCGAAGTGCTGGCCGCGTCATGCGCCGATATGGGCACGCGTCTGATCACACTCTGCACCGGTACCAGGGATGCGCAGGATCAGTGGCGCTGGCATCCCGACAATGCCGGTGACGCCGCCTGGAGCGATCTTCGCACGGAGATGGAAGCGGCGGTCGCAATCGCCGAGCGCTTCGACATCGAGCTTGGCATCGAGCCGGAACTGGCCAATGTCGTTTCCAGCGCACAAGCCGCGCGCCGCCTGTTCGACGAAATGAACAGCAAGCGCCTGCGCATCGTTCTTGATCCGGCAAATCTGTTCGAAGTGGCCGATGCAGCCGAGCGGCATCGCCTGATCGACGAGGCTGTCGATTTGCTGGCCGCCGAGATCGGCATGGCTCATGCCAAGGACCGCCATGCCGATGGCAGTTTTGCCGCCGCAGGGATGGGCGTCGTCGACTTCCCGCATTTCATCGGCCGCCTGAAAGCCGCCGGCTTTGGGGGCCCCTTGATCACGCATGGACTGACCGAGGCCGAGGCGCCTGGTGTTGGCGCCTTTCTGCGCAGTGTGCTGGAAGCGAGCGACAAAGCGTGAAGACCTTTAGCCGCGACGGCGCCGATCTTGCCTACCGAGACGTCGGCACCGGCCTTCCCGTCATCTTTCAGCATGGGCTGGGCGGCGACGAGGCGCAGGTCGCCGATGTGTTCCCCGATCTGCCGCAGACACGGCGCGTGACGCTCGAATGCCGGGGCCAGGGCGGATCCGGCTACGGACCCGTCGACCAGCTTTCGATCGCGACGTTTGCCAAGGACGTCGAAGCGCTGGCCGAGGCTATCGGCATTGGCCCGGCCGTCGTCGGGGGCATCTCGATGGGAGCTGCGCTGGCGTTGCGTCTGGCAGTGCACCAGCCGGCCCGGGTACGTGCGCTGGTGCTCGCCCGACCTGCCTGGATATCCGAGGCGGCGCCCACCAATATGAAGCCCTATGCCGTGGTCGGCGACCTCCTGATGCGCCATTCACCTGAGGACGCCAGACGGCTGTTCGATGACAGCGCAGTTGCCGCCGAACTGGCCAGGTTGGCGCCTGACAATCTCAGCAGCTTGCAGGGGTTCTTCAGTCGTCCGGATCCGGCTCGTTTCGGCGGGTTGCTAGTGGCAATCGCGGGCGATGGCCCCGGTGTGAGCGAGGGCGATATTCGCGCTATCGCTGTGCCGACCCTGGTCATCGGCCATGACCATGACCTCGTCCATCGACTGGCCGACGCGCGGGCGCTGGCACGGCTCATTCCGTCGGCCCGGCTTTGCACCATCACCGCAAAGTCGCAGGATCGCGCCGCATACCGACGCGAATTCCGCGCCTGTCTTTCGGAATTTCTGGAAACGCTCGCATGACCGATCAAACGACGGATGACGCAATCGCCGTGGTCGAGATCGGCGGAACGTCGGTCAAGGTTGGCTTCGCCGACCATGGCATCCCGGTGGATTTTGCCCGCGCGTACCCCACCGCGCAACTGCGCCAGAGGGCGCCGGCGGCGGGATTGGCCGATGCCGTCGCCGCTGCCTGCCGCGATGCCGGGCTCACACCCCGGCGCGTCGTCGCGACCGTGCCTGGATTCATCGACCGGGATTTCGACACGGTGCTGCACACGGCCAACATTCCCGAGCTTAACGGCATCCGGCTAGGCAGGGAACTGGCCTCTAAGCTAGGCATCCCGGTCCGCCTCGAGCGCGATGTCGTGCTGCAATTGCTGGGCGAAAGCGTCGCCGGTGCGGTGAAGCGGCAAAAGGAGGTGCTGGCGGTCTATCTTGGCACCGGCATCGGCGCGGCCTATCTCGGCAAGGAAGGCATCTTCAGGGGTGGCGGCTGGGCGCTTGAAATCGGCCATATGCCGATCTACCGGCCCGACGAGAGCGGGCTGCCAAACCGGGTCGAGACCTATGCCTCGGGGGCAACGCTCGTGGAACTCGCGACGGACTACGATATCCCGGTGGCCGAGCTGTTTTCGGCGACCGGGCAGCCGACGTCGCTGCGCGAATGGCTCGACGAGATCGTCTGGCAGCAGGCGGTGACCATCGCAACGGCAGCCGCCCTGTTTTCCCCGCAGACGATCCTGATCGGCGGCGGCATTGTCGACATGAAGGCCTATCCCCGCCAGACGCTCAAGCAGCGCATCGCCGACAGCCTGCCGCATTCGCTTGTTGTCCAGCCCCTGGACATACGCTGGGCGGCCCTGGGCTGGCAGGCGGCTATTCACGGGGCGGTGCTGCTCGGCGCGGTGTGATCGCCGAGTGCCTAGAGCGGTTCAGCGTTTCACGGAATCGCTGACCCGCTCTAACTTTTTGTTTTTGCGCAATCCCGGACGGAAAATCGCTACACACTTTTCCTGGAATTGCTCTAGCAGTCGATTACTTGATTGTCTTCCCGTCCGCCCCAAACCGGTATGTCTTGCCCGGCTCGGGCGTTGCATAAAGCGTCGCGCCCGGCTCCGCGTCGTAGACGCCGAAGATGCGCACGGTGATCAGCCCGGCCTTCTCGCAGTCGAGATAGAGATTGGTGTCGGCGCCGAGATGCTCGGCGTGCACCACCGTTCCCTTCCAGGCGCCGGACTTCGCATCGACCTTCAGATGCTCCGGCCGCACACCGATTGTCTTGGCCGTCTCGCCCAGCCGCGCGCCGTCGATGAAGTTCATCTTCGGCGAGCCGATAAAGCCGGCGACAAACTCGTTTGCCGGCGAATTGTAGAGCTCCATCGGTCCGCCGATCTGCTCGATCTTTCCCGCATTGAGCACGACGATCTTGTCGGCCAGCGTCATCGCCTCGACCTGGTCGTGGGTGACGTAGATCATCGTCGCCTTCAGCCGGCGATGCAGTTGCGCGATCTCCAGCCGCGTGTTGACGCGCAGCGCGGCATCGAGGTTCGACAAGGGCTCATCGAACAGGAACAGTTTCGGTTCGCGCACCACGGCGCGACCGATGGCGACGCGCTGGCGCTGGCCGCCCGAAAGTTCCGCCGGCCGCCTTTCGAGATAGGGTTCCAGCGACAGCATCGACGATGCGATCCCGATGCGGCGGTCGATCTCGGCAGCCGGCGTGCCGGCCTGTTTGAGACCGAGGCCCATATTGTTCTTTACCGTCAGGTGCGGGTAGAGCGCATAGGTCTGGAACACCATGGCGATGCCGCGTTTCGCGGGTGGCGTGGCCGAAACATCGGCGCCGTCGATCACCACGCGACCCGAAGTCGAATCCTCGAGCCCGGCAATGACCCGGAGCAAGGTCGACTTGCCGCAGCCCGACGGGCCGACGAAGACGACGAATTCGCCATCCCTCACTTCGAGGTTGATGCCCTTCAGCACCTCTACCGGCCCGAAGGCCTTCTTCACATTCTCGATTACCAGCGAGCCCACGGCTTCGTCCTTGTTCTAGAGTTTGACGGCGGCGCCGCTGCGCACGCTCTCATCGGCGGCAAGGCAGACGGCGAGCGATTTCACCGCATCGTCCATATGCCTGGTGAGGTCGATGTCTTCCCGGATCGCCTTCAGCACGAAGGCCTGTTCGAGGTCGCAGAGATCCTGGTGGCCAGGTTCGCCCTCCATCGACAGCATCTCGTCCGGCCTGGCGAACCTGCCGTCGGCGCCGGTCGCCGCGCTGTGCAGGCGGATGGTCGAAGTCTTGGTGTGGGTGTCGATGTCGTCGGACTTGACGCCCTCCTTCATGACGATCGACACGCAGCCATTGGGCGAGATCACGTCCTTCACGAAGAAGGCCGTTTCCGAGATCATCGGTCCCCAGGCGGCCTCGTACCAGCCGACCGAACCGTCATCGAACAGCACCTGCAAATGGCCGTAATTGTACATGGTCGGCGCGATCTCTTCGGTCAGCCGCAGTCCCATGCCACGCACCTCGACCGGCCTGGCATTTGTGATCTGCAGCATCACGTCGAGATAGTGCACGCCGCAATCGACGATCGGCGACGTCGTCTGCATCAACTGCTTGTGCGTCTGCCAGGTCGGGCCCGACGATTGCTGGTTGAGGTTCATGCGGAACACGTAAGGGCCACCGAGCTTTCGTGCCTCGGCGATCAGCCGGACCCAGGACGGGTGATGGCGCAGGATGTAGCCGATCACCAGCTTCTTGCCGTTGGCCTTGGCTGCCGCGACGACGCGCTTGGCGTCTGCCACCGTCGTTGCCAGCGGCTTTTCGACAAAGACATGGCAGCCGGCCTCGAATGCCTTCACCGCATAGTCGGCATGGCTGTCGGAATAGGTGGCGATGCAGGCGAGATCGGGCTTTTCGTCGCGCAATGCGTCGTTGAAGGAGCGTCGAATTTCGTGGCCGGCAAGGCCGCCCGGCAGCACCACGTCGGAGCGGTTGATGAGTGCCGCGATCTCGAAGCCCGGATTGGTGTGATAGGCCAGCGCATGGCTGCGGCCCATATTGCCGAGCCCGGCGACAACAACGCGAAGGGGTTTTTCTAAACTCACTTGACGGCTCCGGAGGTGATGCCGCGGATCAGCTGCCGCGAGAAGATGACGTAGAGGATCAGTACTGGCATGATCGCCAGCGAGAGTGCTGCCAGGATGGCGTTCCAGTTGGTGACGAACTGGCCGAGGAAGAGCTGCGCGCCGAGCGTCACCGTCTTGGTCTCTTCCGACGGCGCCAGGATCAGCGGGAACCATAGATCGTTCCAGATCGGGATCATGGTGAAGACGGCGACCGTCGCCATAGATGGCCGCACCAGCGGCAGCACCAGCCGGAAGAAGATGGTGTATTCCGACAGGCCGTCGATGCGGCCGGCATTCTTCAGATCGTCGGACACCTGCTTCATGAATTCCGACAGGATGAAGACGGCCAGCGGCAGGCCTTGTGCGGTGTAGACCAGGATCAGCGCCGTCAGCGTGTTGACCAGTCCGCTCGCCACCATCAATTGCAGGATGGCGACGGTGCCGAGCCGGATCGGGATCATGATGCCGAGCGCGAGATAAAGCCCCATCAGCGTGTTGCCGCGAAAGCGATATTCCGACAGCGCGAATGCCGCCATGGCGCCGAACAGAAGCACGAAGAACAGCGAGGCTACGGTGACGACAAGGCTGTTCTGGAAATAGTGGATGAAGTCGCCCTGTCCGATCACCGTGTTGTAGCCGACCAGGTCGAAGGTCTTTGGTGTCGGCGGCGTCAGCGGCTCGCTGAAGATGCCGGCGCGCGATTTGAACGAATTCATGATGACCAGGATCACCGGGAACAGCGCGATCACTGTGTAGGTCAGCAAGATCGCGTGGGCGCCGATGATGCGGGGCAGCGAACGGGTGGCGGTGCTCATCTCTCGCTCCTCAGAACTGGTAGCGACGCAGGCGCGTCTGGACGAGGAACAGGTAGACGCAGACACCGCCGAGGATGATCAGGAACATCATCGTGGCGATCGCAGCACCCATATTGGGATCGCCGACCTGCAGCTGGAAGCCGAAGAAGGCGCGGTAGAGGAAGGTGCCGAGAATATCGGTCGAATAGTTCGGCCCGGCGAGTGCGCCTTGCGCGGTGTATATCAGGTCGAAGGCGTTGAAATTGCCGACGAAGGTCAGGATCGAGATGATGCCGATCGACGGCAGGATCAGCGGCAGCTTGATCTTCCAGAACTGCGACATGCCGGTGATGCCGTCGCACTCCGCCGCCTCGATCACCTCTTCGGGGATCGACAAAAGGGCCGCATAGATCAGCATCATCGGGATGCCGATGAACTGCCACACCGAGATCAGGCTCAGCGCGGTCAGCGCGTATTGTTCCTTGCCGAGCCATGGCGTGAAGAAGCTTTTCAGGCCGACCAGGTCCATCAGATGCGGAGCCACGCCCCACAACGGCGAAAGGATTAGCTTCCAGGCGAAGCCGACGATGACAAAGGACAGGATGGTCGGCACGAAGATCGCCGTGCGGTAGAAGGCGGCGAACCTCAGCCTGGGGCTGGACAGCAAGGCCGCCAGCATGACGCCGATCGGGTTCTGCACCAGCATGTGGATGATGAAGAACCAGACATTGTTCCTCAGCGCATTCCAGAAATTCACCGACCAGTTGGGATCGCCGAACAAGGTGCGGAAATTATCGAAGCCGACGAAGACCTGGTGCTGCTCGATGTTGCGGAACAGCGACAGCTGCAGCGTGCCGGCCAGCGGCAGGATCATGATCGCCGTATAGACCAGCAGCGCCGGCGCCAGGAAGATGCCGATATGCCAGCGGAATGGTCGTTTCGGTCGTGTTTCTGCGGCCATGAGTGCGGTCCCCGCGGTCTCTCGGTTCCAAAGGGTGTCGATGCCAGATGTTGCCTCGATGCACGACCCCGGTGTCCTTGCCCGGCATGGGCAGGACGAAGGCCTGCGACTGGTCAGCCAGCCTTTCCCCACAAGACAAAAGGGTAAGGCCGAGAGGCAGCGCCGACAATCGCAATCTGTAATGTAAAGGCCGGCCGGGCACGCGCCCGGCCGGTCTGTCTGTGAGCTCTTATTTGCCCGGCTTGTACCAGCTGTCGAGGCCGTCCTGCAGCTTCTTGGCGGCAGCTTCCGGCGTATCGGTGCCGTTGATGACGTTGGCCGATTCAACCCAGGTCTCGTTTTCGAGGTTCGGCGTGCCGCGCGACAGGATCTGGTAGGTCGAGCGGATCGTCGACTTGCACTTGTCGCGCCAGGAGACGAAGTCCTGCGCCAGCGGGTCTTCCATCTTCACCGGGCTGGAATTCAGGCTGAAGAAGCCCGGCAGTGCGTTGGCGTAGATGGTGGCGAAGTCCGGCGAGGCGACCCAGGACAGGAAGGTCTTGGCTGCATCGGCGTTCTTCGAGGCTGCATTCAGGCCCATGCCGATATCGGTATGGTCCGAGATGTAGCAGGTGTCGCCGGCCTTCTCGACCGGCGGCGGGAAGGCGCCCATCTTGAACTGCGCCTGGGTGTTGAACAGGCCGATTTCCCACGAGCCGGCCGGGTAGATGGCGGCGCGGCCGAGGGTGAACAGGTTCTGGCTGTCCGGATAGGTCTGGGCTTCGAAGCCGTCGCCGAGGTATGGCTTCCACTTGGCCAGTTCGGCATAGGGCGCGACCCAGTCGGCGTCGGTCAGCTTCTGCTCGCCCTTGATGAGCGCTGCGCGGCCTTCCTCGCCCTTCCAGTAGTTCGGGCCGATATTCTGATAGCCCATGGTCGCGGCTTCCCACAGATCCTTGGTGCCCATCGCCATCGGAATGTAGGTGCCGTCGGCCTTGATCTTGTCGAGCGCGGCGAAGAACTCGTCACGCGTCGTCGGCACCTTGATGCCGAGCTTGTCGAAGGCGTCCTTGTTGTAGATGAAGCCGTGGATGACCGAGGCCATCGGCACGCAGAAGCTCGACTTGCCGTCGTCGGTCTGCCAGGCCGCCTTGGCGACAGGCGAGAAGTTTTCCATGCCGGGCAGTGCCGAGAGGTCGGCCAGGTTGCCCTTCTTGAACAGTTCGAGCGACTTGTCGAACGGGCGGCAGGTGATCAGGTCGCCAGCCGAGCCGGCGGCGAGCTTGGCGCCGAGAGCGGCGTCATACTCGGTCGGAGCCGACGGTGCGAACACCACCTTGATGCCGGGGTTCTTGGCCTCGAAGGCCGGGATCAGCTTGTCCTTCCAGATGGTGAGGTCGTCGCCGCGCCAGCTTTCGATGTTGAGCGTTACGTCGGCGGCGTGAGCCAGCCCGGCGGTGCCGAGAATGCTGGTGCCGAGAAGCAGTGCCGTCAGTAGTTTCGTTGTCATGCTAGTCTCCCTGTTGACCTTTTTCAGGTTCGGTTTTGAGAACAGGGGCCTTCGCGCCCTTGTTCCCCTCGATCGCGGAAAGGGCTGGCCTGAGCTTCTGGCCGGTCCTTTCCAGTATCTTCTCGGCCACATCGGCGTTGGCGGCGCCGGCGGCGAGCAGAATGGCTGTCTTGACAACGCCGCCGCTCGCTTCGAGCAGGCGCGCGGCATCTTGCCTGTCGTGACCGCTGATGGCGGCGACGATGCGTGCCGCGCGGTCGCGCAGCTTGATGTTGTCGGCGGTGAGATTGACCATGTAGCCGTCATGGACGTGGCCGAGATGGATGGCGGTCAGCGTCGACAGCATGTTGAGCGCGATCTTCTGCGCTGTGCCAGCGCCCATGCGCGTCGAGCCGGCAATCACCTCCGGCGGCGTTTCCAGCAGGATGGCGACGTCGGCCAGCTTGAACAGCGGCGTGTTCTTGTTGTTGGCGATGGCGATGGTCGCCGCTCCTCGGCTCCGCGCATCCTTCAGCGCCTGGACCGCATACGGCGTCGAGCCGCTGGCCGAAATCGCGATCAGGCAGTCGCCCTTGCCGATGCCGGCGCCGGCGATTGCCGCCGAGGCTTCGTCGGTGTCGTCTTCCGGCCCACCGGCCAATGTCTTGAAAGCTTCGTCGCCGCCGGCGATCAGAATGACGATGCGCTCGCGCTTGATGCCAAAAGTGCCGGGCAATTCCAGGGCGTCGGCCAGTGCCATCAGGCCGGAGCTGCCGGCGGCCGCATAAGCGAGCTTGCCGCCGCCGTTCAGCCGGCCGGCAATGAGCTCGGCTGCGGCAGCGATGGCGGGAATGGCGTCGCGGACGGCCTTGGCGGCCTCGATCTGTGCATTGACCAAGGAAGAAAGGATGGTGTCCGGGGCCTGGATGTCCAGTCCCTCGGCATTCCTGTGAAGCGCTTCGGTGCGCGGTTCGGCCATCCCTGTACCTCCGATGAGGGAACAATACCAAAAAAATACCACTTGTCCACACGCATTAACGGATTTTGGTGTCAGAAATCGCTGGGCCGACGAAATGCCTAGGATTTTCAATAAAATACGTCTTAATCTTTTTGAAACGGAAATTAACCCTTGGCTATTGGTATTTTATTGGTATTATTCGCCCCGAGGAGAAATCGCGTGAATTTCGTGCTCGGTATTGATGGCGGCGGCACCAGCTGCAGGGCAGCCCTTGCGACAGGCGATGGCGCTGTCATTGGCCGCGCCAAAAGTGGCGCAGCCAACATCCGCACCGATCTGACTGGGGCTCGCACCCATATTGTCGAGGCGGCACGGCAGGCCTTCATCGCCGGAGGGCAGGACCCGGACCAGATCCCGCAGACACCAGCCATTCTTGGCCTTGCCGGCGCCAATGTCGGGACTTACCGGCAGCAACTCGAAGCAATCCTGCCGTTCAGCATCAGCCGCGTCGAGACCGATGCCGAGATCGCGCTCGAAGGCGCGGTCGGCTCGGGTGACGGCGCCATGGCCATTCTCGGCACCGGCACCGCCTATATGGCGCGCAAGGGTGGCATGTCGCGCGCCATTGGCGGCTGGGGGTTCCAGGTCGGCGACCAGGGAAGCGGCGCTCGCATCGGCCGCGACCTGCTCGAACAGACGCTGCTTGCCCATGACGGCGTCCGCCCGGGCTCGCCCTTGACCGACAGCATGATGGCGACCTTCCGCAACAATCCCGAAGACGTGGTCGAATTCACCACCAACGCCAAACCCGGCGATTTCGGCGGCTTCGCGCCCAAAGTGTTCGAGCACGCCGAGAAGGGCGACGCCGTCGCCAACTGGATCGTCGACAAGGCGGTTGCCGATGTCGAGGCCTCGCTCGGCGCACTCGATCTTTCGCACGATGCCCCGCTCTGCCTCCTCGGCGGGCTGGCGCCGCTTTATGCGTCGCGCCTTTCCCAGCGCTACCAGGCGCTGCTGAAACCGCCGCTCGACGATGCGCTGGGCGGCGCCGTGCAGATGGCGGCGCGCATCTTCGCCAAAGCGGAGGTAGCGCGATGAGCGAGGCCGCCGACCAGATCTTCGCCACGCTGAAGCAGTCGTCACAAAGCGGCGCGCCGCTCTATCTGCAGCTCAGGAAAAGCATCGAGGACGCCGTCAATCGCGGCCTGATCGGGCCGGGCGATGCGCTTCCCTCCGAGCGCGACATCGCGACCAAGGCCGACATTTCGCGCGTCACCGTGCGCAAGGCGGTGCAGGATCTGGTCAAGGGCGGCATCCTCGTCCAACGCCATGGTTCCGGCACCTTTGTCGCGCCGCGCATGGAGCGCGTCGAGCAGTCGCTGTCCAGGCTCACCTCCTTCACCGAGGACATGGCCCGGCGCGGCATGGCCGTGCGTTCGGCCTGGCTCGACCGCGGCCTCTACGCGCCCTCGCCCGACGAGATGATGGTGCTCGGCCTGTCGTCGA
This sequence comes from Mesorhizobium sp. ArgA1, assembly GCF_053714375.1. Taxonomy (NCBI): domain Bacteria; kingdom Pseudomonadati; phylum Pseudomonadota; class Alphaproteobacteria; order Hyphomicrobiales; family Phyllobacteriaceae; genus Mesorhizobium; species Mesorhizobium sp. ArgA1. The sequence continues at coordinate 310,925 of NZ_JBSKBQ010000004.1, read as the reverse complement.
ACGAACTGGTGGCGCGGGTGTCGCGCCTGCGCATCGCCAACGACACGCCGCTGGCCATAGAGCGTGCCTCGCTGTCGGCCAGCGTGCTGCCGGATCCGGCCGGGATCGGTTCCTCGCTCTATGCGGCGCTGGAACTGACCGGCAACCGCCCGGTGCGGGCGGTGCAGCGCATTTCGGCCGCCAATCTCGGCGACACAGACGCGCGCCTGCTCGAAGTGCCGGCGGGCATTGCCGGCCTGCATATTGAACGCATTTCCTATCTCGCGAGCGGCAAGGTGATCGAATTCACCCGCTCCATCTACCGGGGCGACGCCTATGATTTCGTCGCCGAACTGCGCCTGACAGGGCCGAGCGAAGAGGGCCGACCATGATCCCCAAAACAACTCACATGCGGCGCGAGATCGACGAAATCCCCGAAGCCGTCGCGCGCCTGCTCGACGGCTCGGCAGCAGTGCTGACCGAGGCCGGGCGCGGTATTCGCGAGCGCGATCCGAGCTTTGTCGTCACCGTCGCGCGCGGCTCGTCCGACCATGCCGCCACCTTCATGAAATATGCCGTCGAACTGACCGCCGGTCTTGCCGTTGCTTCGGTCGGCCCGTCGATCGCGTCGATCTACGGCGCCAAGCTCAAGCTCGCCGGCTCGGCTTGCCTGGCCATCTCGCAATCGGGCAAGAGCCCCGACATTGTCGCCATGGCCGAAACGGCGCGGGCGGGCGGATCGCTCACCGTTGCCATCACCAACACCGCCGATTCGCCGCTGGCGCGTGCATCGGATTTTGCCATCGACATCCTGGCCGGGCCCGAACGCAGTGTCGCGGCGACAAAAACCTTCGTCAATTCGGCGGTCGCCGGCCTGGCGCTGATGGCGCATTGCACCGGCGACGACAAGCTGCTGGCCGCCCTTGCCCGCTTGCCCGAGCATTTCAGCGAGGCGATCGCCTGCGACTGGATGGCGTTGGCCGGCGCGCTGGAAACGCCGCAATCGCTGTTCATCCTCGGCCGCGGCCCGTCCGCGGCGATGGCCAACGAGGCGGCGCTGAAGTTCAAGGAGACCTGCGGCATGCATGCTGAGGCCTATAGTGCCGCCGAAGTCATGCACGGCCCGCTGGCGCTGGTCGGTCCGGGTTTTCCGGTGCTGGCGCTGGCCGCCCGCGATGCCTCCGAGCCGTCCGTGGCCGAAGCCGCCGACAACCTTGCCGGCAAGGGCGCCGCCGTTTTTGTCACCTCGGACAAGTCGAGGAGTGCACGGCCGCTGCCGCACGTCGCCACCGGCCATCCCTTGACCGACCCGCTGACGCTGATCGTGTCCTTCTACGGCTTCGTCGAGGCCTTCGCACGCCATCGCGGCCTCGATCCGGATGTGCCGCGCAATCTGCGCAAGGTGACGGAAACCGTATGAGCGACCGTTTTGCCCTGACTGGCGCCCGCATCTTCGACGGCGATGACTGGCACGACAATGCAGCCCTTGTCGTGCAGGGCGATGTGGTCGAAGGCATTCATGCTGTCGGCGCCATTCCGTCCGGGGTTGCCCGCATCGACACTGGAGGCGGCATGCTTGCGCCGGGCTTCGTCGACCTGCAGGTCAATGGCGGCGGTGGTGTCATGCTCAACGACCATCCCGATGTCGCCTCGCTCGCAACCATCTGCCGGGCGCATGCGCCATTCGGCACCACGGCGCTGCTGGCGACGCTGATTACCGACACGCCCGCAATCACCGCCGCGGCCATTGCCGCCGGCGCCGAGGCGGCGCGGCAGAAGGTGCCGGGTTTCCTGGGCCTGCATCTCGAGGGACCGCATCTTTCCGTTGCCCGCAAGGGCGCGCATGACCCGGCGCTGATCCGACCGATGACGGATGCCGACGAGGCGGCACTGATCGTCGCGCGCAAAAACCTGCCGGTGCTGCTGACGACGATCGCGCCCGAATCCGTCGAGCCAGCCCGCGTCGCTGCACTCACCAAGGCCGGCATCGTCGTCAGCCTCGGCCACTCCGACACCGGCTATGCCACGGCCAGAGCCTTTGCCGATGCCGGCGCCAGCGTGGTTACCCATCTGTTCAACGCCATGAGCCAGATCGGCAACCGCGAGCCGGGGCTGGCGGGCGCGGCCATCGACATAGGCGGCCTGTCGGCCGGCATCATCGCCGACGGCATCCATGTGGACCCGGCCACCATGGCGATCGCGTTGCGCGCCAAGCAGGGGCCAGGCAGGGTCGTGCTGGTCACCGACGCCATGGCGACGATCGGAACCGACATGACCTCGTTCACCCTCAACGGCCGCATCATCTACCGCAAGGACGGCAGCCTCCGGCTGGCCGACGGCACGCTGGCCGGTGCCGATCTCGATATGATCTCAGCCGTCCGCTATGTGCACAGGATCGTCGGGCTGGACCTGTCGGAGGCATTGCGCATGGCCTCGCTCTATCCGGCGCAGGCGCTCGGCCAGGCGCACCGGCTCGGCCGCTTCGCCAACGGCACGGTGGCCGATATCGTCGCACTGTCGGACAACCTCGACGTCAAGGGCGTGTGGATCGGCGGCGACAGGGTTTTTGCAGGCAGCAGCGGTTCACGCTAAAGTCTGCCCATGCATGATGTCGATTGCGTTGTCGCGGGCGCCGGTGTTGTCGGCCTCGCCATTGCCCGTGCGCTGGCGCTGGCCGGCCGCGAGGTGCTGGTGGTCGAAAAGGCCAACGCCATCGGCACGGGAACCAGTTCGCGCAACTCGGAAGTCATCCATGCCGGGCTCCACTATGCGCCGGGCAGCTTGAAGGCCCGGCTCTGCGTCGAGGGCCGCGAGCGTCTCTACGCCTATTGCCATGAGCACGGCGTCGCCCACCGGCGCACCGGCAAGTTGATCGTTGCTGTCGAACCTGATCAGTTGGACAGGCTGCGGGCGATCCAGATCAACGCAACGCAAAGCGGGGTCGCTGACCTCACGCTTCTGACGCGCGCAGAGGCCGAAGGCCTCGAACCTGCGCTGACCTGCGCCGGCGCGCTGCTGTCGCCGTCGACCGGCGTCGTCGACAGCCAGGCACTGATGCTGTCGCTGCGCGGTGATGCGGAAGCGGCCGGCGCCTCCGTTGCTTTGCTCACTGCCGTCGCCGGCGCGGCCATCGAAGCCGACGGGATTCGGATCGACACGCGTGACGCCAATGGCGAGGGGTTCCGTGTCAAGGCCGGTGCCTTCATCAACGCAGCCGGCCTCGATGCCCAGGCATTGGCCAGACGCATGGAAGGCTTCCCGCAAGACCTCGTTCCGCCGCTATGGCTGGCGCGTGGCAATTACTTCTCGTTGTCCGGCCGCTCGCCCTTCTCGCGGCTGATCTATCCGGTGCCCGTCCATGGCGGCCTTGGTGTGCACCTGACCCTCGACCTTGGTGGCAGCGCCCGCTTCGGCCCGGATGTCGAATGGATCGATCGCGTCGACTATACCGTCGATCCCAACCGAAGTGCTGCCTTCTATGACCAGATCCGGCGCTACTGGCCCAGCCTTGCGGACGACGCCCTGCAACCGGCCTATGCCGGCGTCAGGCCAAAACTGTCCGGTCCGGGACAGCCGGCTGCCGACTTCGTGATCCAGGGGCCGTCCGACCATGGCTCTGGGCCGATCGTCAATCTGTTCGGCATTGAAAGCCCCGGTCTGACTGCAAGCCTGGCGATCGCTGACCATGTCGTGGAGCTGCTCGGCCCGGAATGACGAGGCTGGTGCCATCTCAAGCCATGAAACCTTTTGATTTTGAGGCCGTTGTCGGTGCGTATGTCCGAGGCGAAACCCAAATCGAAACCGACCGACGGCATCAGACCGAGCGATGCCCCGAAGTCGCGTCGGGAAAAGCCGTCACGACAAAAGCCGCGCGCCCGACGAACGGGCGAGGAGGAGCCCCGCGAAAAGGAACCAACGCCCGCCGACCCAGCGCCGGAGGTCGACGGCCAGGCGGGGCCGCCGCCGGAAGCTATCGAACCCGATCCGCAGCTGACGCCCGAAGAGGCTGAGCAGGCGCGCAAGAAATACCTGCTGCGGCGTTTCTGGATCAGCGCGCGCGGCTACTGGAGCCGGCGCGGCGACCGGCTCGCCTGGCCATTCACGATCGGAGTGCTGCTGCTGATCTGCATCAACATCGGCTTCCAGTATGGCATCAATGTCTGGAACCGCTCGATGTTCGATGCCCTCGAGCAGCGCAGCGCCCGCACAGTCTATCTCCTCAGCGCCGTATTCGTGCCGCTGGTGATCTGCAGCGGCAGCCTTGTCGTCGCGCAGGTCTACCTGCGCATGACGATCCAGCGCCGCTGGCGTTCCTGGCTGACCACCGGGGTCGTCGCGCGCTGGCTGGCAAACGGCCGCTACTACCAGCTGAACCTCGTGGGCGGCGACCACCAGAACCCCGAGGCCCGCATGACCGAGGATCTGCGCATCGCCACCGAGTCGCCGGTCGATTTCATCGCCGGCGTCCTCAACGCGTTCCTGTCGGCTTCGACCTTCATCGTCGTGCTGTGGACCATCGGCGGCGCGCTCACCCTGCCGATCGGCGGCGAGAGCATCACCATTCCCGGCTTCCTGGTCATCACCGCGATCATCTATGCCGCCATCACCTCGACCTCGATGGTGGTCATCGGCCGCAATTTCGTCCAGCTCTCCGAGCGGAAGAACCAGGCGGAGGCCGAACTGCGCTACACGCTGACGCGCGTGCGCGAAAACGGCGAGAGCATCGCCTTGCTGGGCGGCGAGGAGGAGGAGCGCGGCGGCATCGACAGGAATTTCGGCCATGTGCTGAGGCAATGGGCGCTGCTGACCGGACAGCACATGCGCACGGCGGCGGTGTCGCAGGGATCGAGCCTGTTTGCGCCGGTCGTGCCGATCCTGCTGTGCGCGCCAAAATTCCTCGAAGGCTCGATGACGCTTGGCGAGGTGATGCAGGCGGCGTCTGCCTTTGGCATCGTGCAAGGCGCGTTCGGCTGGCTGGTCGACAACTATCCGCGTCTCGCCGACTGGAACGCCTCCGCGCGGCGCATTGCCTCGCTGATGATGTCGCTCGACGGGCTCGAGCGCGCCGAGCAGAGCGATGCGCTCGGACGCATCAACCGGGGCGAAACCGAAGACGGCGCCATCCTCAGCCTCGACAATCTTTCCGTGACACTCGACGACGGCACCTCCGTGGTCAAGGAAACCGAGGTCGTGATCGAGCCGGGCGAGCGGGTACTGGTTGCCGGCGAATCTGGTTCAGGCAAGTCGACGCTGGTGCGGGCCGTCGCGGGCCTGTGGCCATGGGGCGGCGGCAGCGTCAATTTCCACGCCGACAGGCGCCTGTTCATGCTGCCGCAACGCCCCTACATCCCCACCGGCACGCTTCGCCGCGCGGTCGCCTATCCCGCGGCGGCGGACAAGTGGACGATCAAGCAGATCAAGGCTGCCCTCGCCAAGGTGGGGCTTGGCTATCTCACCGACAGGATCAGGGAAGACGCGCCATGGGACCAGACGCTGTCGGGTGGCGAAAAGCAACGCCTCGCCTTCGCGCGCCTGCTGCTGCATCGCCCCGATATCGTGGTGCTGGATGAAGCGACTTCGGCGCTCGACGAGAAGAGCCAGGACACGATGATGGTGACGGTGATCCGCGAACTGCCTGATGTCACCATCATCAGCGTGGCGCACCGCGCAGAACTCGAAGCCTTCCACAGCCGCAAGATCACCCTGGAAAGGCGTGAGGGCGGCGCCAAGCTCGTCAGCGATGTCGACCTTATTCCGCGCAACCGCAAGCGCAGCTTGCTTAATCGCGCTCTGTGGGGTTCCGGCACGCGGATCGAGAGGCCTCGCAAGTAAGGCGACACTGCCGAACCGTGAACAGCCGATCTATTTAGCCGGCTTCCGATCCGCCGTAGAGGCCTTTGTAGGTGTCGCGCAACAGGTTCTTCTGCACCTTGCCCATCGTGTTGCGCGGCAGCTCGTCGACGAAGATGACCTGCTTGGGATGCTTGTATCTCGCCAGCCGGCCGGCGATGGCGCCAACGATCTCGGCGCCGGTGATTTGCGAGGCCGGCGCCCGCACCACGACAGCGGTGACGCCTTCGCCGAAATCGGGATGGGCAACGCCGATGACCGCACTTTCCGAGATTCCGTCCAGCGCGTCGATCTCGCTCTCGACCTCCTTCGGGTAGATGTTGTAGCCGCCGGAAATGATCAGGTCCTTGCCACGGCCGACAATATGGACATAGCCATCGGTGTCGATGAGCCCGAGATCGCCGGTAATGAAGAATCCGTCGTCGCGGAATTCCGCTTTGGTTTTCTCCGGCATGCGCCAGTAGCCGGAAAAGACATTCGGCCCTTTCACCTCGATCATGCCGACTTCACCCTGGCCAAGGGCAGCGCCGCTGTCCGGATCGGCTATGCGCAGCGAAACGCCGGGCAACGGAAAACCGACCGTGCCGGCGCGGCGCTCGCCCTCATAGGGGTTGGACGTGTTCATGTTGGTCTCGGTCATGCCATAGCGCTCGAGGATCGCGTGGCCGGTCAGTTCGCGCCAGGCCTCGTGCGTTTCGGCAAGCAGCGGCGCCGAGCCGGAAACGAACAGGCGGATGTTTTTCGCAGCGTGGGAGTCCAGTGCCTCCTGCTGCAACAGCCTGCTATAGAAGGTCGGCACGCCCATCAGCACCGTGGCACGCGGCAGAAGCGAGACGATGCGGCTCGCGTCGAATTTCTGCTCGAACAGCATGGAAGCGCCGGCCATCAGGGTGACGTTGGTGGCGACGAACAGGCCATGCGTGTGGAAGATCGGCAGCGCATGGATCAGCACGTCATCCCCGGTGAAGCGCCATTGCTCGACCAGCGCGCGCGCATTGGAGGCCAGGTTTTCGTGGCTGAGCATGGCGCCCTTCGAGCGGCCGGTGGTGCCCGATGTGTAGAGGATCGCCGCGAGGTCGTCCGGCCCGTGTGCCACATCGTCGAAATCCGTCGCCTGTTGCGCAGCCAGTTCGGTCAGCGAACCTTCACCGTTGCTGCCTAGCGTGACGGTGACGGCGCCCGACGCCTGCGCCAACGGCGCGATATCGCCTGCCCGCGCCGGGTCGCAAACGACCAACCGCGGTTCGGCATCACCGAAGAAATAGCCGAGCTCCGTCAATGTGTAGGCGGTGTTGAGCGGCAGGAAGACCGCGCCGGCGCGCAGGCAGGCGAGGTAAAGGAAAATGCATTCGGGACTTTTCTCGACCTGTACCGCGACGCGGTCGCCAGGCCTGACGCCGAAATGCTTAAGCGCCTGCGCCAATCGTGCCGACCGCACCAGCATGTCGCCATAACGGATCGAACGCCCGTCATCGGTCTCCATCAGGGTGCGCTGGGGCGCGGGCATGCGGTCGCGAAAGGCGTCGAACAGGTGATTGCTCATGCGTCTTCCCTAGCGCATGGCCTCGAAAGAAAACAATCGTTTTTGGAAAACCGCGGCAAGCGGACTTCGGATCGAAGCCGGAAGTTGCTTCTATCTGCGGCCGCGCAGCGCCTTGCTGACCCGGAGATCGCCGCTCTCGTTGAACCGCTCCATGCACATGGCCGCCGTCAGGCGATAATGGCTGAGCAGCGCTTCGACGGCGCCATCGGCATCGCCCTCCACGGTACGCTCGGCGATCAGGCGATGCTCGCCGATATCGTCGCGCTCGCTGCCTTCCTGGGAGATCAGCCGATAGCGGGAGGCTTGGTCGGAAAGCTGGTCGCAAAAACCTATCAGCCAGTGCGACCGGCAGCCGGCGATCAGCGCCCGATGAAAGGCGCGATGCAGCTTTTCCCATTCCGGATTGTTCGAGGACGGATCCTCCGGCAAACGGCGCTGCGCGCGTGCCAGCCGATGCAAGGCCAGGACCAGTTGCTCTTCCCATTCGCCGGTGCGGTTGGCAATGGATTCACGCAGCGCCCGCTCTTCCAGCCAGCAGCGGGTGCGCGTCAATTCCTCGAGTTCCGGGGCACTGACCGGCATGATGAAGAAACCGCGCTGGTCGTGGCGGCCGAGCAAGCCTTCCGAAGCAAGCCGGTTCAGAGCCTCGCGAACCGGTGAGGCACCGGCGCCGTAACGGGAAACCACCCATTCGACACGAAGCTTGCTTTCACTTTCAAAAACGCCGCGCAGGAGATCGTCGCGAAGCTGTTGGTAGACCGTGCTGGCGAGTGTGCTCTTGGCCCCCACGCCTTCGCTCGTATCGGCAGATCCGTAGGTCAATATGACTCCTATCGCTCTCCCATGCTCCGCCAGCCCGTTCGCGAAGCAAACGATTCCCCTACGAATCTACTGTACCTCGCAAGGCATCCATGCCTCAAGCGAAAGATCCCGATATTCGACTTTAAGAGGAAGGTTCTGCCCATCTTGCTTTCGGGAAGTAACGAATATCGTGAAAAACTTGTTGTTGCGAAGAAACTTTGTCCTACGGCGCGACTCGCGTCTTCGCGACATGGTTTTGAGATCACGAGCACGGGTAATTTTTTCTTAACGCACGTCAGATTGCCAACTGGCCCCGCGATCGCTTCGCTCGCCGCGACGACGTCCCACCGACTGCCGCCAGTTGACCGTTTTCCGGGACATCTCGCCGGCTGAAAGATCAAGCCAAGAGGTCAGAGCTGTCGGGATTCTTCCTGAAAACCGACGTTAGCCGGCGGCCCGGTCGGCCGCGTTTCGGATGGCTTCTATATTGGCCCGGTAGGCTTCGACGCTGCCGCCCTTGAAGACGGCGGCGCCCGCCACCAGCACATCGGCGCCGGCTGATGTCACCAAGGGCGCTGTCTCCGGCGAGACGCCGCCGTCAATCTCGATGCGGATCGGCCGGCTGCCAATCAGCGCCTTGACCCGCTTGACCTTGTCGACCATGGCCGGGATGAAGGCCTGGCCGCCAAAGCCCGGATTGACGGTCATGATCAGGATCAGGTCGAGCCGGTCGAGCACATATTCGATCGAACTTTCCGGGGTCGCCGGATTGAGCGACACGCCAGCCTTCTTGCCGAGACCCTTGATGGTCTGCAACGAACGGTCGAGATGCGGTCCGGCCTCGGCATGCACGGTCATGCCGTCGCAGCCGGCATCGGCAAAGGCGGCCAGATAGGGATCGGCCGGCGCAATCATCAGATGGCAGTCGAAGAAAGCCTTGGTGCGGTTGCGGATGGCCTTGATCACCGGCGGGCCGAAGGTGATGTTCGGCACGAAATGCCCGTCCATGACATCGAGATGGATCCAGTCGGCGCCGGCTGCGGCCACGGCTTCGACCTCGTCGCCGAGCTTCGAGAAATCCGACGCCAGCACCGATGGCGCGATCAGGGTTTTTCCAGCCATGTCCGCTTCCCGTTCTTGAGCTTGCTTCCGCCCTAATCGCCTCGGCGCTGCTTGTCGACAGGAATCCGGTGTGAATGGCTGATCCACATAATGCAGAGAGGCGGCAGTGGGCCGCCTCTCCAAGGTCTGTAGCGTCAAATTTCAGTTCACGTGACGCCGCGGTTTGGCCAATCCCGGCGCAAACAGCTTGCCGTTGCCTTGCTTCAATCTCTGCAAATTGAACGTCTTGACGGGCGGCTTCGGCACGCAATGTCCACGCACCAGCTTTTCGGTTGTCCGGCAGCCAGTGGTGATAATCGCGTCCTTTACGCAGGCCTTGCCGACCAGATGGTAACCGCGCTTGCAGTCGATGATGACTGGAGGCTTGCCGACGCACACACCGTCGATCCGCCGCTCGTTGGGCTTGCACCGCTCGGCGATTATCTGGTTGCGAACGCATTTCAGGCCGACCTGATGGTATCCCGGCAGGCAGTGGATGCTGACACCAATGCATCTCCCGTTGACCAGCCTTTCGGTGCTTCGGCACGCGGCGACAAGCGGCTTGTCCACGCACTTGCCACGGATCAGACTCTGACTGGGAAAGCAATGGCGGCCAGGATCGACGACGACCGGGGGACGTTCCGGTGCCTTTCCGAGATCAGGGCGCGTGTCGACGGTGAGGTCGTCGGCATCGGTATCGACATTGCGTTTGATGCAAGTGAAATCCTCGCTGTCCTTGTCGACAGTCGCGATCGCACCGCCCTGCTTGATTTCCTGCAGCGTGCACTGAATGGAGCGCGTCCTCGTAATGTTGAGGTCATGGGCGGCGCTCGCCTTGAAGGCCCCGCCCTGATTGAAGGCGACCGCCGTGCCGGTGAAGAAGGCGCCGTTCGAGCAACCGATGCGATAGTGGAATGCGCCCGGTGCGTCGCGTTCGACCTCGAACGCCACCTGGCCTTTGCGCGGGCAGAGCTTCCTGGAGCCGGCGCTGTCGGAAACGGTGACCTCGCCATGCCAGTCCGAGTGCGCCGGCGGGTTATCGGGGTTGCCCTGTGGTGCGTCGGTGAAACCATCGCCACCGGCGCCGGTACAATGCACAGAGATGTCCTTCCAGCCGTCGAAGGGTTCGAACGGCCCGTCGCCGACAATCTCGGTCTTGTACTGGAAATAGGCCGTGGCGCCGACGTTCTCCCATTTCTCATAGCTGGCGAAATAGCCATTCTTGCTCGCGTCGTACGATGCCCACGCTTGCTTGAACTCGGAGGTGATCGGCCCACCGTCCTTCTGTCGCCAGATGCGCATCGAGACCGGTCCGGCCTGGTTGGCCTGCGCCCGGCTGGTAACCTTCAGCGAGGGACAGACCGTGCCAGGAGTCGAACCCGGTTGGTTCGACTGGTAGGTGGTCAGGAACAGCTTGACGTTCTCGACCTCGAACTTGCCGAAATCGGCGGTGATGTCCTGGACATTGGGCTTGATCACCGGGTCGCAAACCACCTGCACCTGGAATGTGCCGTGTGCGGCGTAGTTCGAGTCGAAAAGCGGATAGGGCCAGCTGCCCTGCTGGGTTTCGGCGACGGCATTGCCCATGTCGAGTGCCTTGTCGGTGAGCGCCGTGAAGCTGGCGTGGAACGTGTGGCTGAACGAATAGGATTTCGTCGGACCGTCAGCCTGCAGGTGCTGGTTGCACCTGGCGATGATCTGGTCGCCATAGGGCACGACGGCAATGCCGGTGTCCGATGACAGGGGTATATTGGACGGATCAAAGGCGAAATTTTCCTGATGGTCGTAGTCACGGCTGACCGGCGCTGCGCTCCAGATCGGCGGAAACGGGCCGCATTGGCCGGGTCCACAGACACCGAGTGCGACACCAACATCCTGAACGTAGCCTGGCCAGCGCGTGTCGATCTTCATATGGCCCCAGAACTGGACATTGCCGCTTTTCAGCGTGTCCCATTTCTGCTTGTCGCTTGAGCCGACATGGATTGTCGTATTGGCGCTTTCCGTGTCGAACGACATCGACTTGATGTTCGCTTGATCGGCAAGGGCCGGCGCGGTGGCGAGTGCGGTTGCAATCAGGGCAACAGTGGTTGCCGTGTTGCGGAAAACATATCTTGCTGAAGACATTGTCTCTCTCCTGAAAGTGTTCCCTCAGGAGTTGGTCATCGCGGGCGGCATCAAGGTTCACCAGCAAGCGGAATATATTGTGACCCCGGTCATGGGATCGCTTCGGCAGTGGCCTGCCCGTGACTATGCTCGTCTATGGACAACCGATTGCCGTTTGCAATCAGTTGTGTTTCACTCGGTGGAGACAGAACGGAGCGAAGCGATGGCCAGGATCGTCTATTCCATGCTGACCTCGCTGGACGGCTACATTGAAGGACCGTCCGGCGACATCGGCTTGCCGGTGCCCGAGGAAGAATTGCACCGGCATTTCAACGAAGAGATGGCGGACCGCGATCGCTCTCTGCGGACGCCGGATATACGAGGCGATGCGCTTCTGGGACAGTCCGGAGCGCGAGACCGGGGAAGAGGTCGAGCGGGATTTTGCCCGCGCCTGGCGAGAGACCCCGAAGGTCGTGTTTTCGACGACGCTTCGCGACGTCGGACCCAATGCCCGGTTGGCGGGCAGCGATGTCGAAGCCGTTGCAAACCAGCTCAAATCCCAGACGGAGGGCGAAATCTCCGTCAGCGGCGCCGATCTTGCCGCGCAATTCGCGCAAGCGGGCCTGATCGACGAATACCGGCTCTACATGCAGCCGGTCGTTCTCGGCGGCGGCAAGCCGTACTTCCAGTCCGGCCTGTCGCTGGCCTTGCAGCCGCTCGGCACGCAAAGCCTTGCCCAGGGCGTGACGTTGGTGCGCTACGCGCCCGCCAGCTGAGATTCGGCCTGGAACAGTGCGAGGGTCGACAACACTGCCGCCTGAAAGAAAAACCCGCCGGATCGCTCCGGCGGGTTCCGATTTTGGCTCGTATCCAAATCCTACGGCTTGAAGTTTGACGCCGGATCCCTTTGCGGCTGTACCTGCGTCTGCGGCGTGCGCTGCGGTATGAACTGCTGAAGCACACCCGGATTGAGCAACAAGGTCGGATCCAGCCCCGGCTGTTGCCGGATGGCCCGGCAGTTCGGATACCGTCCAATCGTGCCTACCGGGCAGCGCCGCCTGATCGGTTGGCACTGGCCGTTGATCATCACCGAGCCCGGCGCGCATTCCGCTTGCGGCTTGCGGCATGCGCCGTCGATCACCTGAGTGCCGCGCGGGCAGACGCAGTCGCCGCGCTTGTTGTGCACCTGGCCGCGTATGGTGCACTGCTCGACGTCCGGCTTCTTCTGCCGGCAGGCACCGTCCCGCACCTCGGTACCCCGCGGGCAGACGCAATTGCCATTGGCATCATGAACCTGGCCGCGGATGGTGCACTGCTCGGGCTCCGGCCGGACCGGCCGGCAGGCTCCATTGCGCACCTCGGTGCCACGCGGGCAGACACAATCGCCGGCGGCGTCATGAACCTGACCACGGATCGAGCACTGTTCAGGCTTCGGCCGGATCGGCCGGCAGGCTCCATTGCGCACCTCGGTGCCACGCGGGCAGACACAGTCGCCGTCAGCATCGTGGACCTGGCCGCGGATGGTGCACTGCTCGGGCTTCTGCTTGTCGCGCACGCAGGCATTTGCCTGTCGGTCGAGATGCGTGCCGTCCGGGCAGTAGCAGCCATTGCCGTCCGACGTCGGGACCGAGCCGGGAATGGTGCAGCCAGGCTTGTCGATCCTGACGCAAGCGCCATTCTCAAGCTCGGTGCCGCGCGGGCAGACACAGCGTCCATCCTCGGTGCGGATCTGACCCTTGAGCAGCACACAAGGCTTTGGCTTTGGCTCGATGATGACGCCGCCATCAGGCGAGCACTGGCCGTTGCGGAACGTCGTGCCTTCCGGACACACGCACCGGCCGGCGTCGTTCATGACGAAGCCCGGCGAGCACTCTTTCTTCACCTCGCGCTTGATGGTGAAGGGATGGCACGCATAGGCCCTGCCGCGATCGCCCTGGATGTTGGTCAGATCGCCGGGCAGCACATCACCGCCGCCCTGCACCCTGGTGTCGGGAGAGAGCACGCCGACGCAGTTCTGGCCGTTAACGTCACCCTGCAGATTGGCCAGGCGGCCGTCGTCGGGAATGACCACCGTGACAGTGTGCGCGTGGCTTTCCCCGGCGCCGAGCGTCAAATTGGCAATGCAGGATGCAGGCAGCGTCGTCGGCTCCGGCGAGCAGCCGAAGGGCGGTTCGATCGAGGTGATCTCGACACCTTCCAGCCGGCCGAGCCCGTCCACGCCGATCGCATCGCCGATGCGGACCGGACCCGAGAATGGGGTCTGGCCGTCATTGGTGATGGTGATCTCGAACGAGCAGGGCTGTCCCGGCTGGCACTCGGCATCGCCGGTCTTCTTGACGCTGATGGTGGACGTGCCGCCGCCCTTGGCGCAGGCCTGGCCGATCGGGTAGACGACGTCGTCTCCCGGAGCCGGGCCGTACGAGCCGCGTGCGCAGTTCTCGAATGCGCCATTGGCCGAGACCGTCACGTCGAAGTGCCTGGAGGTCCCGGGCGTCATCACGGCGCCGGGAATCTGGCACGACAGCGCATTGGCCGGAACCGCGCCACAAGCCCATTCCGCGCCGTCGGGCGTGACGGTCTGGATCTGCACCGGCGCGCCGCCCGAGATCAGCGTGGCGGCATCGTTGACCCGCACCGGACCGGTGGGGGCAGCTGTGCCGAGGCTGATGACGGTGATGCGGCAGGAAACCACCGCTGCACCGGCGAGCGAGCCGTTGCATACCTTGGTTATGCGCAAGGTTGGCTTGCCGCCATTGGGATGCCGGAAGCGTTCCTTGGCGCAGGCCTTGTTGTTGGTGAGGTCGGCCTCGCCGGGGACAGGTTTCAGCGCCGCACAGTTTTCCACCGAGTCCGACTGGTAGCCGGCCGGCATCACCGCCTTGACGACGATCGGCGTCGAGGCGCCCGGCATCAGCACGATGCCGGCATTGTCGCAGCGGAATTGGCCGGGACCGTTCGGTCCGCATGTCCAGGGCGGAGACGGGCCGAAGGTCGAAGAGGCCGGCGCGCCGCCCGGGTAATTGTCGATGACCGTCAGCGGCCCGTTATAAGGAACGCTGCCATTGTTGATGATGTCGATCACGAAGTAGCAGATGCCGTCGGCCGTGCAGACCGGGATGCGGGCACGCTTCTTCAGGATCAGGTCGACTTTCTTGTCGACCGGCGGCCGGCAATCGCGGTCGCGATCACCACGCCGGCAGATCGGGATCGAGGCGCAGCCCCGGTCGTTCTGCTGGCTGCCGAACAGCGGTTTGCCGCTGGCGCCGTAATTGTAGGTGGCGCAGTTGCGCAGCGCGCTGCCTTGCCAGCCTCCGGCCGGCTTGAAGCCGAGCTTGAGGTCGACGGAGGCGCCCGGGTTGAGCGTGGTCACCGGATAGGTGCAGGTCATCGGGGTCACGCCGGGTACGCAGACCCAGGGCGGATTGGGCCCTGAATCCAGCGTCGAGCCGGCCGGCAGCGTCACCTCGTCGAGCACGATCTTGCCGTGATACGGCCCGTCGCCGACATTGGTAACCTTGATGGTGAAGTCGCAGCCGCCGCCCATCGTGCACCGCGTTACATCGGCCCGTTTCTCGACCTTGAGGTCCGGCTCCTTGTCCTTGGGCGGACATCTCAGGTCACGCGGGATGACGATGTCGATGGTTTGCGTGCAGCACAGCCCCCAACCCTCCTTCGGACCGGCATAGGTCTCGATGCCGGTGACGATGAGGTGGATGACGTCGCCGGGCGATGCGCCGATGATCTTCCAGTTGAGCACACCGCCGCCCGCCGGCACCAGCTGGGTGTCGGGGATGATGGTGATACCGGGGGCGGTCGTCGACACCTGCACCCACTTGCCGCCCATCTCCGGGCCGACAGGCATGTGATAGATGAAGGCGCCGCCGCCTGGCACGCAATCGACCGTGCCGCGCTCCACCTTGAAGCATTCCCGATCGGGAGGCGGAGGCCGCTTGTCACAGTTGGTGAGGTCGATCTTGATCGAGGTCTTGGCCCCGGTCTTGTAGTCGCCATCGTCTGGCTTGCCCGGATCCTGCGACGGGATGATGGTTCCGGTGCCGGCTCCGTTTGTCACCTTGATCAGGCCCTGATTATCGATGACTGTCGGCGAGGGAAACGCCGCATGGTCGATCTTGGCGGTGATCTGGAAGTTGATGACGCGTTCGTTGGCAGCGCCCGCACCGTCGAGATCGGCGGCAGAGAGCCGGAAATCGGACACGGTTGCCGTATCGTTCGGATCGGCCGAAGTGCTGATCGAAACGCCGGGCAGCGGGCCGCCCGCAGCGTCCGTGCCGTCGCCCGACACATGCGCGCTGACGATCGACAGACCGTGCGGAAGCTGATCCTTGAACTCGATCTTGAGCTTCTTCAACAGAGCAATCATGCCCGGGTCGGCAAAGCTTTGCGCATCGCCGTGCAGGCCGAAGCTCAGGGAGTAGACGACGTAGTCGCAACTCCGCTGGGTGCCTTTCTTGGTGAAGAACGGCACGACCCGTTCCGGCCTCGGGGTGACGATTTTCGAGTTGTCTAGGTCGAGCCGCAGTTCCGGGGTGATCGGGACGGCGTCTTCGGCGTGACTTGCCACAGGGGTGGACATGGCGACCGCGATACCGGCCGCCATCAGCCAGCGCGCGCCGCGCCTGGCGTATGACAGGGGTTTCATGATGGTCTCCATGACTGTTGGCTGCTTGCCGGTGGATTGACTGCGCGTTGCGGTCGGGGAAAGCGTGAGATTTTTCATCTTCCCCTCCTCAACGTTCGCAGCTGACGGCTGGGGTTCTGAGCGGCAAGGTCATCTTGCAGCAAGGGTAGTAGCCACCCTTGTCCTTGTCGGACTGCCTGTAGAAGCAAAGTCCAACATCGACTCTGTCGCCCGGAGAATGGCCAGTGATGTCGACCGTGTAAGGCTTGCCGGGGGCATGCGACTGGGGTGATGTCACCCCGACGCCTGGCGTCCTGGACTGGGCCTTGATCGAATCGCCGCCGAAGCCGGCATGGTCATGGAGATAGAGGTCGGCCTGGAGGCCGCGAGGCGTGCAGTAGAACTGCACATCCTCGACATCGATGCACGGAGGCAGGTCGCCGGGCGGTGGGAAGTCCGGCGGATAGAAGGGCGGCAGATAACCGCCGGGGATCTCTTCATAATAGCCGGCACGGCCTTCGCAGGGGTGCCAGACCTCGACGTCGCCGACATGGCCTTCCACTTCGGGGTCTTCGAAATAGCCGTCGAAGTCGACGAACCACGAGCCGAAAGGCGGTACGTTTGCCGGCTTGACCAGCGGCGTCGGCGTGATCTGAACGCCATGCACGGCAAGCGGCCCGCCGGCGGCGAGCTGGTCGGCAAGCGTGGGGTTGTCGCGCAGCTTGTCGCCGGTGTTGACCAGCGTGTCGGTGCACACGCCGGTGTCGAGATTGCCGTCGGCGTCGTAGCCATATTGCAGGTCGAGCCCGCCGGCTGACTGCCGGTTGCCTTGCGGGAAGCCGACCGCATATTCCTGCGGCTCTTCCACCCACTCCGATTCCGTCGCCGGATCGTCCGGGTTCTCGCGCCAGTAACGGATGACCTCGCCTTTGCCGGAATCGGCGAACTGGCTGTAATCGTAGCGGTTTTCCACCGGGCCGCGCTGCGCCAGGTACATGAAGCCCTTGTTGTCGAAGGCGATGTCGGTGACCGCGTAATCCTTGTCGGCCCTCACCGTCAGTTCCCAGCGCGGATCGCCGGCGAAGCTGCCGTCGCGGGCAATGCCCACCGACCAGATCTCGGCCTTCTCGCCGACCGAATAATAGAGCCGGCCGCCATGATAGGCGACGGACCAGACGCGGCGCTCGTCCTGCGTATAGCCCCATGTGTCGGGGTCTTCCGAGTCGAAGGCGGCACCCTGTATGTCCATCACCGCGCCGTCGTCAGCGACGGGCGCAAGCCCATGCGCCGGTCGCCCGGCAACCCCGTGGTCGAACGTGTCGATCAGCGTGCCGTTGGCGTCGATGCGGTGGATGAGGCCGGTGTCGAGGTCGCTGGCGAAGAACTGGCGGTGACTGCTGTCGAAGCTGACGTCGCCGATGCCGGGACCGCTGTTGGTGTCGATGTCGGCGAATTTGGACACGGCGCCGGTGATGCCGTCGATCTTCCAGATCGTGCCGGGGCCGCCGCCGTTCTCGGTGCCGAACTGGCCGTCCATAAAGACAGCGCCCGCCGCGCCGCGGCGTTGCCGCTCGGGCCGTCCGTCGGAATCTTCGTCAGGGGTGACGATGCTAATGCCGTGCAGCGAGGTGGCGCCGGCATAGAGGTTGGGGATGCCGGACGGGACGCCGTCGCGCACGCCGTCATCATAGGTTACGGCGAACACCTGGCCAATCTGCTCGGCCGTCACCTCGAAAGGCGGCGGCGTGTAGACCAGCTGGCCCGATGCGGGTCCGCCGAGCGCCGAAACATCGAAAACGCGCAGGGTGGCGCGCGTCGTGTCGATGAAGGTTTCGTCGACCGGGTCGACTCCGGGCGGCAATCCTTCGTCGAAATTGGGAATGACTGTGCCGGAAAATCCGGTCACGGCCATCGAGCCGGGATAGATGATCTGGCTTTCCTGTGCTCGGGCAGCTGTGCCCAGCCAGAGCGTGGCGCTCAGCGCCAGGGCAAGCAAACCGCCGGCCAGATGGAGCGAACGGCGCAAACCGCCACTTCGCAAACCGCCACTTGGAGATGACTTGGACGTGCCGCGATTGCAGGACATAAAACTCCCCCCGAAGTTTTCGGGAGGAACATCCGGTTCGGCCGCGCGAATCAGGGCAAGGCGCGGCGTTCCAGCACGTTCGTCCCTGATCGAATTGTCTGCTTTCCTCGTCCGCACGATACGCCTGCTCCTGCGCAGGGTCAACGGAATCAGCCGAAAGCCCAGCGCATCGACCCCGTCCCGAAGGCGGTGGTCGCGCTGGGCTTGCGTTGGTCCCGGAGACCGTGGAGCCTCTAAGGTCCTGGTCATTGGGGGCATCCTTTCCGGCCCCGCACCATGCGGCGCCTGGTCGTCAGTCGCAGGCGGGAGCGGAAAGGTTCATGCAAAACGGCGGCTGGGTCTGTCCGCCATTTCACAGAAGCGCCGACTATTTTTTGTGTCAGGCAACTCAGGATGGAAATCAGCTTGGCGCGAAACACCCGCCGCTTACTTACCGTCGGTCCCGGCTTCTGCTAGCGTCATCCCAACCCTGGGGGGTATCATGACACGCAGGCACTTCGTTCTGTTGCTGGCGGCGTTTTTTCCATGTGCGTTGCCGGCGCATCAATCCCTGGCCAAGACCTTGGTCTATTGCACCGAGGTCAGTCCGGACACGTTCGATCCAGCGCTCGCCTCCGGCGCCCGCGACGCCTCGGCCACCGCTCTCTATAACCGCATCGTCGAGTTCGAGCCCGGCACCACCAAGGTGCGCCCCGGCCTGGCCGAGAGCTGGGAGATTTCCGACGACGGCCTCACCTACACATTCCACCTGCGGCATGGCGTGAAGTTCCACAGCGTCGTGGGCTTTACGCCGAGCCGCGACTTCAACGCCGACGATGTGCTGTTCACCTTCGATCGTCAGTCCAACGCCCAGAACCCATTCAACACCTATGCCAGCCGCCAGTACATCTACTTCGACGGGCTGGGCATGAAGAACCTCGTCGCTGGCTGGCGCAGGCTTGACGACTACACTGTGATGATGACGCTGAAAGCGCCGCATTCGCCGATGCTTGCAGATCTGGCGATGGATTTTGCTTCGGTCGTCTCCAAGGAATATGCCGACAGGCTCGTGGCCGAGAAGCGGCTGCTCGATCTGGCACTGAAGCCGGTCGGGACGGGCCCGTTCCAGCTTGTCGACTACCAGCAGGATGCAGTCATCCGCTACAAGGCCAACCCGGATTACTGGCGCGGCAAGCCGAAGATCGACGACCTTGTATTTGCCATTACCGCCGATGCCAGCATTCGCATGGAAAGACTACGTGCCGGCGAATGCGATCTGATGCCCTATCCAAATCCGGCCGACCTAGAGGCGATCAAGGCGACGCCCGGCATCAAGATCCTGCGACAGGAAGGCCTCAACACCGGATACCTCGCCTTCAACACCTTGCAGAAGCCCTTCGACGATCCAAAGGTAAGAAGGGCGATCGCCATGGCCATCGACACGCAGGCTTTGGTCAACGTGGTGTTCCGCGGCACCGGCGAAGTCGCGCGCAATCCGCTGCCGCCGACCTCCTGGGCCTATGACAAGACAAGCCCCGATCATGTCTTTGACCCGGCTGCCGCCAGGCAGGCGCTTGCGGATGCCGGCATCAAGGACCTGCACATGAAGGTCTGGGCCATGCCGGTGCAACGTCCATACAATCCCAATGCTCAGCGCATGGCGGAAATGATCCAGTCCGATCTGGCAAAGATCGGCGTCACCGTGGATGTCGTCACCTATGAGTGGGCGGAATATCTTGCCCGCTCGAAGGCACGAGACCGCGACGGCGCCATGTTGTTCGGCTTCACCGGCGACAATGGCGACCCCGACAATTTCCTGTCGGTGCCGCTCGGCTGCGCCGGCGTCGGCACCACCAATCGCGCCAACTGGTGTTTCCAGGCCTTCGACGATCTCCTCAAGCAGGCGGCCGGGATCGTCAGTCCCGCTGCTCGTGCCAAGCTCTATGCGCAGGCGCAGGCGATCTTCCGGGAGCAGATGCCATGGGTCGTCATCGCCCACTCCGTGGTCTCGGTGCCGATGCGCGAACGGGTGACCGGCTATGTCATGGACCCGTTTGATCACCATGATTTCTCAGGCGTCGATATCAGGGAATAGCGGCTCATGGTGGCCGATCTCGATGTCTATGTGGAGAGCCTGCACAATTTCCACATGGTGCGGGGCTACAGCATCGCGCAGCTGCTGCCCTATGTGGAGCAGGCCGGATTGAAAGTCCGCCTGCTCGACCGACCGGCCCGCCAGGATAGGGCGCCGGCAGCTTTGCTGCATGTCGACCTGACCGTGGTCCCGCCACCCTACCGTGAGATCGGCCAACGCTACCAGCGCAGCATCAATGGCCGTGCGCTGTCCATCCACAGGTACCTCTATTCGACCCTGAAGCTCGAGGCCGGCGACAGCCACAAAGGTCCGGTTATCGTCAAGACCGTCCTCAACTCCAGGGGCCGGCCGGAGCAGCGCTGGTGGCAACACCGCAACAGCCTGACCCGGAGCGCGCATGCCATCCGCAAGCTCTTCGAACCCGGCTACAAGGAACGTCTGTGCCCGCCCTATCGCGTCTATCAGACAATCGGCGAGGTTCCGCCGGACGTATGGCGCAACGATCGGCTGATGGTCGAAAAATTCGCCTTCGAAACCCTCGATCTGCCGATCGTCAAGCATCGCTACATGTTCCTGCTAGGTGCCGAACTCAACATGCGACAGGTCTATGACGACGTATTGTGCGCCGGCTCAAAGATCCTGAGCAATGAGGTCGGCGGCGCCGTTCCGCCGGAGGTGCTGGCGGTACGGCAGCGGCTCAATTTGAATTTCGGCGCCATCGACTATTTCATCGTCGACGGCAAAGGCGTTGTTGTCGACGCCAACAAGACCGTCGGCTCAAATCCGGAATGGCTGAAGAAAAACCGCTTTCGTCGAGAGTTCAACGACCGCATGGCCGAGGCGCTGATTGCTTTTGTCCGCGGCTGAACGGTTCACCAGATCCAGTCGCCTTTGCCCAACACCGACACCGCCTCGACGATGCGGCTGAAGGATGCGCGCGCCCGGCCGACCGTGTGCCTGGCCCTGAGATAGCCATGCACCAGCCCCGGCTCCTCGAACCAGGCGGCGTGGACGCCCGCAGCAAGAATGCGATCACGGTAGGTTTCGCCGTCAGACGACAGCGGATCGCATTGCGCAGTGATCAGCACGGTTGGCGGCAGTTTTGTGAAATCGGTATCGGCGAGCGGGGACAAGGTGATGTCGCCGGTGCCGTCGACGCCGCTGGTGCGGATATTCTTGTAGAACGCCAGGTCGCGCATGGTCAGCATTGGCGCTTCTGCATGTTCGATATAGGAGCCTTTCGACCAGTCGCCGCCGAGGCTGGGATAGATCAGCACCTGGCCGATCGGCTTTTTGGCATGGCTGCGCGTTGCGTGGGCGACAGCAGCGCAGAGATTGCCGCCGGCGCTGTCCCCGCACAGCAGGACCGGACAGTCGTAGGTTCTGGTCGTCCATTCGAAGGCATGCAGCGCATCGTCAAAGGCGGCCGGGTGCAGATGCTCCGGCGCCAGGCGGTAGTCGACCGAGACCACCTCGTAGCCAGTGCGGGCGCAGAGCTCGGCGCAGACATCGTCGTGGCTGTCGAGCCCGCCGAGGATGAAGCCGCCGCCATGGATGTAGAGCACCATCGCCGCCTTGTTGGGCGAGGCGGAGCGATAGATGCGGATCGGGATATCGTGAGCGGCAATGATGGTCGTTTCCGCCGTCACGCCACCGGGATAGCCGGCAAAGAACTCGCGGCACATCCGGTCATAGATCGCGCGTTGCTGGGCGACGGTGTAGTCAATCGTATCGGGCGGATAATAGGAATTGGTGCGTTCGACGAAGGCCCAGGTCTCGGCGTCGATGAGGGTTTTGTAGTCGGTCATGCTGCTGCGTGGCTATCTGCCCTTCCACACCGGCTCACGCTTTTCCGCAAACGCGCGAAAACCTTCCATACCATCCTCGGACCCGTAAAGCGCATCGACCGTCGCCAATTGCCGCCTTGTCACCTTGTTCATCGCATCCTGGAAGGTCAGCGCCTCGGCCACGCGGGCTGTCTCCTTGATCGCCGCGAACACCAGCGGAGGACCGCTGGCGAGCAGCCGCGCGATCTCCCAGACGCGGTCCTCGAGCTTTTCCTTCGGCAGCACTTCGTTGACCAGCCCCCAGCGATGCGCCTCCGCCACATCCATCCAGCGGCCGGTGAGCAAAAGGTCCATGGCGACGTGATAAGGAATGCGCTTCGGCAGTTTGATCGTCGCGGCGTCGGCCAGCGTGCCGGCGCGGATTTCGGGCAGCGCGAAGGAGGAATGATCGGAGGCGTAGATGAGGTCGCAGGAGAGCGCCAGTTCGAAGCCGCCGCCCACCGCCATGCCGTTGACGCAGGCGATGACCGGCTTGTTGAGGTCGCGCAGTTCCTGCAGCCCGGCAAACCCGCCGACGCCATAGTCGCCGTCGACCGCATCGCCGCCGGCCGCGGCCTTCAAATCCCAGCCGGCGCTGAAAAACTTGTCGCCGGCCGTCTTGACGATGGCGACGCGAAGCTCCGGATCGTCGCGGAATGCCTTGAAGGTCTCGCCCATCCGCCGCGACGTCTTCAGGTCGATGGCGTTAGCCTTGGGCCGGTCGAGCGTGACCTCGAGGATGGTGCCCTCGCGGCGGGTGGAAATGACGTCAGACATTCTTCTTTTCCCCCAGCACCAGCAGCGCGTCGGCGATCCAGGCGCCCTTGCCTTCGGCACAGACGATCAGCGGGTTGATGTCGAGTTCCTCGATCTCGCCGGCATTCTGCTGCACGAAGGCGGCAATGCCGGCGATGGCGTCGATGGCCGCCGCGACATCGGCCTTCGGCCGGCCGCGATAGCCGTCGAGCAGCGGGAACAGCTTCAGGCGGCGCAAGGCCGCCTCGATGTCGTCGCGGGTTGCCGGCAGCATCAGGGTCACGCTGTCGCGCAACAGCTCGACCAGCACGCCGCCGGTGCCGAGCGTCATGACAGCGCCGAACATCGGATCGCGGGTGAAGCCGACGAGCAGTTCGGCGACGCCGTCACGCACCATGCGCTCGACATAGAGGCCTGTGCCGAGCGGTAGAAGATCATGCGCCGCTGTGCTGACCGATTCGGCGTCCTTGAGGTTTAGCCTGACGGCGCCGACTTCCGACTTGTGGGTCACACCCAGGGCCTTCAACGCCACCGGGAAGCCGAGCGCCATCGACGAGATCACCGCCTCGACCGCATTGGCGGCGCGTTCGGCCTTCGGCACCGCCAGACCGGCCTTGATCAGCCGCGCCTTGGCTTCCGCCTCGTCAGGGGTCACATGGCCGCCCCCGGCAGCACCCGCGGCCGTCGTGTCGATCGGCTGCGCCTGCGGCTCGGCCCAGGCCCAGCCGATGAAGGCCGCGGCGTTAGCGGCATCCATGGCTTCGGAGATGCCGAACAACGGCACCATGCCACGCGCCATCAGCTCGGCAGTGTATTCCTCCGGCAGGTTCTCCGGCAGCGAGGAGACAATCGCGCCATGCGCCTTGTTGGTCTTCAACGCCGACTCAAAGGCGCGCAGCGTCGCCCACCAGTCGGTGACCGAGCAGCGGTCGGGGCGCGGAAAGTCGAGTACCAGCATGTTGAGGTCGAAGCCGCCCGACACCATGGCGGTGAAGGTGGCCGTCATCGCCGGCTCGTTGTTCCAGATGAAGGTGTGGTAATCCAACGGGTTGGCGACCGCGACCAGCGGCCCGAGCGTCGATTTGACATGGGCACGGTGCTTGCTGGTGAGCTCCGGAAAATTGACCCAGCGCCCCTCGGCGCTGTCGGCCATGACTGAAGCTTCGCCGCCCGAACAGCTCATCGACGACAGTGTATAGCCGGGCAATGGCCCGGTGATGTGCAACAGCTTCAGCGCCTCGATGAAGGCAGGGATGGAATCGACGCGCGCAATGCCCAGCCGCCGCAGGAAGGCGCCCGAGGCAGCGTCCGAGCCTGCGAGCGAGGCGGTATGCGAGACGGTCGCCTGTCTGGCCTGTTCCGAACGCCCAACCTTCATGGCGATGATCGGCTTCTTCAGCTCGCGCGCCCGCGCCGCCAGCCGCTCGAAGCCGGCTACCGAATCGAAGGCTTCGATGTGCAGGCCGAGCGAGGTGACGCGCTCGTCCTCGATCAGGCCAAGCGCCATTTCGGACAGGCCGGTCTGCGCCTGGTTGCCTGCGGTCATCAGAAAGGCGATCGGCAGGCCGCGCTTCTGCATCGTCATGTTGATGGCGATGTTGGAGGACTGGGTGATGATGCCGACGCCCTTGGCGCCTTCGGGCAGCCTGATACCGCCATGCTGGTCGGGCCACAAAAGCGCGCCGTCGGCATAATTGATCAGACCATAGCAGTTCGGCCCTATGATCGGCATCTGGCCGGCGGCGGCGACCAGTTCGGCTTGCAGCCGTTCGCCGTCGTCGTCATAGGCTTCGGTCTCGAGGAACCCGGCGGCAAAGCAGACGGCGCCGCCGGCGCCACGCTCGGCCAGCGCCGTGACCACCTCGATGGTGAGATGCCGGTTGACGCCGACAAAGGCAGCGTCCGGCGCGCCGGGCAATTCGGCGACCGAGCGATAGGCCTTGCGGCCCGCAACCTCGTCCTTGCTCGGGTGCACCGGCCAGATCTCGCCGGCAAAGCCCATCTTGATCGACTGCGCGACGACGGCGGCGGCCTGCGCCCCGCCGAACACGGCGATGGATTTTGGGCGCAGGAGACGTTCGAGTTTATGCATGGTCATCTTTTCGTTTTGAGCGCGATCTCTTCCAAAACCGGATCTGGTTTTGGCCATCATGCTCTAAGCGCCGAACGGACGCAGCAGCGCCCGCGAAATAATATGTCGCTGAATCTCCGACGTGCCTTCCCAGATGCGCTCGACGCGGGCGTCGCGCCAGATGCGCTCCAGCGGCAGGTCGTCCATCAGCCCCATGCCGCCATGGATCTGGATGGCTTCGTCGGCGACATAAGCCAGCATTTCGGTCGCCTTCAGCTTGGCCATCGCCATATCCTGATCGGTGACAGTGCCCTGATCGTACTTCCAGCCCGCTTCAAACACCATCAGGTCGGCGGCCTTCAATTCAGTGGCCATATCGGCCAGCTTGAACGACACACCCTGGAATTTGCCGATCTGCTGGCCGAACTGCTGGCGCTGCGCGGAATATTCGATGGCGTGGCCGAGCGCCCGCTCGGCGCGGCCGAGGCAGGTGGCCCCGACCTGCAGGCGGGTGGCGCCGAGCCAGGAATTGGCGACGTCGAAACCCTTGTGCACCTCGCCGAGCACCTGGCTTGCCGGCAACCGGCAATCGTCGAATTCGAGAATGGCGTTGGTGTAGCCGCGATGCGAGACGTTGCGGTAGCCGTCACGCACGGTGAAACCCTTGGTGCCCTTGTCGACGAAGAAGGCCGTGATCTTCTTGCGTTTGCCGCGCGGCGTTTCTTCCTCGCCCGAAGCCATGAAGCAGATCGCGAAATCGGCGAGATCGGCGTGGCTGATAAAATGCTTGGTGCCGTTCAGCACCCAGTCGTCACCGTCCTGCACGGCGGTCGCCTTCATGCCGCGCAGGTCGGAGCCGGCACCCGGCTCGGTCATCGCCAGGCAATCCCACTTCTCGCCGCGAATGCAGGGGAACAGGTATTTTTCGCGCTGCTCCGGCGTTCCGGCGAGCAGAATGTTGGAGGGGCGCGCCACGCAGGTCCAGTGCAGCGCGTAGTTGGCGCGGCCGAGCTCTTTTTCGTAGAGCAGCCAGGTCACCGTATCCAGCCCCGCGCCGCCTACATCGGCCGGCATGTTGGCGGCGTAGAGCCCGGCTTCGATCGCCTTGACCTTGATCTCTTCGATCAGCTCGCGGCGCAGCACGCCGGTGCGCTCGACCTCGCGTTCATGCGGGTAAAGCTCATTCTCGACGAAGGCACGCGTCGTCTCGACGATAAGCTTCTGTTCCTCCGACAGACCGAAATCCATCGCCTCAGCCCTTCTTCTTTTTCTTCGGCTTTTCGGCTTTCTTCACCGGCTTGCTCGCCTTGGCCTTCTCGGCCGCCTTGGAAGCGGTCGGCTTCTTCGCCGCCAGCTTGGCCAGCTGCCTGGTATAGTCCTTGTGCAAGGCGCCGGCGCCCCAGCCCTTGCCCTTGTTCTGCTTCGACAGCGCATCCATGATGGCGACCAGATTGTCGTCACGGATCTTTTCCAGCTCACGGATCGACAGGCCATGCGCCTGGTCGTCCGACTGGGTGGCGATCAAATCGACAAGTTCGTCGTTGAACTCCGGCACGTCCATCAGCTTGGTCCACGGCCATTTCAGGCACGGCCCGAACTGCGCCATGAAATGGCGCATGCCCGCCTCGCCGCCGGCGACGCGGTAGACCTGGAACATGCCCATCTGCGCCCAGCGCAGGCCGAAGCCATAGCGCATGATGTCGTCGAGTTCCTCGACGGTGCAGATGCCGTCCTTGATCAGCCACAGCGCCTCGCGCCATGCCGCTTCCAGAAGGCGATCGCCGACGAAGGCCTCGATCTCCTTGCGGACGACGACGGGCTTCATGCCGATCGAGGCGTAGATCTCCTTGGCGACCTCGATCGCTTCCGGAAACGTCTGTTCGCCACCGACGATCTCGACCAGCGGCAGGAGATAGACCGGGTTGAAGGGGTGTCCGACAACCAGCCGCTCCGGATGCTTCTTCATCGCCACTTGCATTTCGGTCGGCTTGATGCCGGAGGTCGACGAACCGACAATGGCGTTGGCCGGCGCATAAAGGTCGATCTCGGCCAGCACGCGATGTTTCAGGTCGAGCCGTTCCGGCACGCTCTCCTGGATGAAGTCGGCATCGGCAACCGCCTCGGCGATGGTCTTGGCGAAGGTGAGCTTGCCCTCCTTGGGCAGGCCGCCGGGAACCATCTGCTTGTAGGCGCGGCGGGCGCCCTTCATCACTTCCGAGACCTTGCGCGACGCCTCCGGGTCCGGATCGAAGATCGACACGTCGATGCCGTTGAGCAGCAGCCGCGCCACCCAGCCGGCGCCGATGACACCGCCGCCAATGGCGGCCGCCTTGTTGATGATGCTCATGGTCAGGCTCCGGTTCTTGTCTTGGCTGTTTCGGGGTCGATGAGAGGCACGCGCTCGCCGGCGCGGATCACTGAGGGGTCGTAGGCCTTGCGGGCGAAAACCTCGAGCACGAAGGGCCGGAAGAATTCGATCGGCAGCGTGTCGTAGTCGGGATCGAAGCTCGACTGATCCCAGCGTTCGCAAAACTGGTCGCAATCGTCGAAATACATATGCCCGGCGAAGCGGTCGCGCGCATGGCGGTTGCCGCCGAGATGGTGGGCGTAATAGAGGCGCTGAAAATCGCCGTGCTTCTCCACCACCCAGGTGCATTGCTCGCGCACGAAGGGCTTCAGGATCGAAGCGGCGTATTCGTCGTGATTGTAGGGCGCGTAGATGTCGCCGATGTCATGCAGCAGCGCGCAGGCAATCCAGTCGGTGTCGGCACCGTCGCGCCAGGCGCGCGTCGCCGCCTGCAGCGAATGGCCGAGCCGGGTGATCTTGTAGCCGGACAGGCCTTCGTCGAGCTGGACCAGCGCGTCGAGCAGCCGCTCGCCGGTTTTGGCGGCATAGTCGATCTCATGGGCGGTCAGGAATTCGTAGTCGTCCCTGTCGCCATCCTTCATCGCGGTGAATTTGACGGTTGTCATATCGACGCCCTCCAAACTATGCCGCGATCGGCGCCCGCTTGGTCAGGTTGAGCTTCTTGCGCACTTCCTCCGGCCCGAGGATACGAGCGCCGAGATTGGTGACGATGCTGGCGGCGCGCTCGACCAGTTGTGCATTGGTCGCCAGCACGCCCTTGTCGAGCCAGAGATTGTCTTCCAGCCCGACGCGGACATTGCCGCCGGCCAGCACGGCCGCCGCGGCGTACGCCATCTGGTTGCGGCCGATGGCGAAGGCCGACCAGTTCCAGCTCGACGGCACATTGTTGACCATCGCCATGAAGGTGTTGAGGTCGTCCGGCGCACCCCACGGCACGCCCATGCAGAGTTGCACCAGCGCATCGGGATTCAGCACTTTTTCCTCAACCAGCTGCTTGGCGAACCAGAGGTGGCCGGTGTCGAATGCCTCGATCTCCGGCTTGACGCCCAGCGCCGTCATCATGCCGCCCATGGCGCGCAGCATGCCGGGCGTGTTGGTCATGACATAGTCGGCTTCGGCGAAGTTCATGGTGCCGCAATCGAGCGTGCAGATCTCCGGCAGGCACTGGCGCACATGTTCCATGCGGTTGGTGGCGCCACCCATGTCGGTGCCCTTCTCCTTGAGCGGCAACGGCGCTTCGGGCGAGCCGAACACCATGTCGCCGCCCATCCCCGCGGTGAGGTTCAGGATGACGTCGACTTCTGCCGCGCGAATGCGTTCCGTCACCTCGCGGTAGAGATGGACATCGCGGCGCGGCTTGCCGGTCTCGGGATCGCGAACATGGCAGTGGACGATGGCTGCACCGGCCTTGGCCGCGTCGATGGCCGAATCGGCGATCTGCTTGGGCGAACGCGGCACATGTGGAGAGCGATCCTGCGAACCGCCGGAGCCGGTGACAGCACAGGTAATGAAGACCTCACGGTTCATCGCGAGCGGCATGGAACTCTCCTCCCAAACATCAGAAGTCGTAACAATGATCCGACTTGCAAGGAACTGTTTTGCGATTTACGAAGCTTCCATGATTAAAAGCGAAAAGCCGACCATCTTCCGCTCGGAACGCTCGCCGCTGAAGGTGACGCTGCTGGTGTTTTCCGGCTCGTCCATCATGTGCGTGGCCTCGGCCGTGGACCCGCTGCGCGCCGCCAACCGCATTTCCGGCGAGACGCTGTTCGATTTCAAACTGGTCTCGGTCACCGGCGAGGCTCCGGTCACCACCTGCGGCCTGCCCGTGGCGGTCAGCGGCCGTTTCGATGCGGCCGAGCCGACCGACGTGCTTGTCGTCGTCGCCGGCTTCGGAACGCAGAACTATGCCACGTCGACGCTGCTGTCGGGTCTGCGCCGCGCAGCACGAGCCGCCCGCGCCTGTGGCGGCGTCGAGGCCGGCACCTGGCTGGTGGCACGGGCAGGCCTGTTGGAAGGGCGTAGCGCCACCACCCATTGGGAGGACATGGAGGATTTTTCCTCGGCCTTTCCCGGCGTCGATGTCCGCCCCGACCGTTATGTCATCGACGGGCCGGTGTTCACCTCGGGCGGGGCGTCGCCGACCTTCGACCTGATGCTGCATCTGATCCGCATCCGCCTCGGCATGGCCGTCGCGCTCGATGTCGCCAGCGTCTTCATCTACGACCAGGCGCGCGCCGCGACCGACGCACAGCCGCTGGTCTCGCTCGGCCGGCTCGATGGCTACGACCCGCGGCTGGCGCAGGCCATCAGGCTGATGGAATCGCATGTCGACCAGCCGCTGACCATCGACGCGGTGGCAAAACGTGCCGGGGTGACGGCACGGACGCTGGAGAGCATTTTTCGCAAGTCGATCGGCGAGACGCCGGGCGCCTATTACCTCAGGCTGCGGCTGGGCGCGGCGCGGAGGCTGGTGGTCGATACACGGATCGCCATGGCGGATATTGCCGGGCGGACGGGGTTCTCGTCCGCCGCGGCATTTTCCAGAGCGTTTTCAAGAGCGTTCGGCGAAGCGCCGGTGCGGCTACGCCGAGGTTGATGCATGTCGCCCAAAAGTGTGTCGCGGTTTTGGGACAACGACATGCACAGACAAAGAGAGATCAGGCGGCGTTCTGGCGATCGCCGCCGGCGTCCATCTGCGAGCGCATCTGCCTCGCCAGCCGGACTTCAAATCGGCTGCTGACAGCGCGATCCCATTCGTTTTTCACATTGTCGGTCGGCCGCGGCAGCGCCATCAGCCGGTCGATGATCGATCCGGTCTCCCCGGATGAGAGTAGGGCGTCGATTTCGCGTTCGTGTTGCATTATCGGTTCGCCTCCTTCCTTTTCACCCGCCACAACGGACCTCTTATACGAGATACGTGACGGCAGTTTGAAGGCAAGAGCGAGGTCATTGATGGGCGACAAGGGGCAAAACCTTGTCGCCAAATGAGTCCTTTGGCGCAAGGCCGTTCCGGGCGGCGGGAGTATTTTCCAGCCGCCCTCAAGCAATACGAATCGGCTTTCCGATCTCAGACGTAGCGGTTGACGATGTTTTCGAGCAGTTCCTGGCGGCCGGAGCGTGGCTGCGGCTCGATCTTCTTGTTCACCACGCGCTCCGCAATGTCTTCCAGCGTGCGCTTGCCCGACAGCATCGCCTTGGCCTCGGCGGTGTTCCAGCCGGCATAGCGCTCGGCCAGCGGGCCCGACAGCGCCTTGTCCTCGACCATCTTCGCGGCTGCCTTGAGGCCGCGCGCGCAAGAATCCATGCCGCCAATATGGCCGATCAGCAGATCCTGCGGATCGAGCGACTGGCGGCGCAACTTGGCGTCGAAATTGGTGCCGCCGGTCTTGAAGCCGCCGGCCTGCAGGACCTGATAATAGGCCAACGCCATCTCCGGCACATTGTTGGGGAACTGGTCGGTGTCCCAGCCCGACTGGTAATCGTTGCGGTTCATGTCGATCGAACCGAAGACGCCGAGCGCATTGGCCAGCGCCAGTTCGTGCTCGAAGGAATGGCCGGCGAGGATGGCGTGGCCCTGCTCGATGTTGAGCTTCACTTCCTTTTCCAGACCGAAGCGCTTGAGGAAGCCATAGACCGTGGCAACGTCGTAGTCGTACTGGTGCTTGGTCGGCTCCTGCGGCTTCGGCTCGATCAGGATCGTGCCTTTGAAGCCGATCTTGTGCTTGTAGTCGACGACGAGGCTGAGGAAGCGCCCGGCCTGTTCCTGCTCGCGGGCAAGGTCGGTGTTGAGCAGCGTTTCATAGCCTTCGCGCCCGCCCCACAGCACGTAGTTCTCGCCTTTCAGCCGCTTGGTTACGTCGATGCAGCTTTTCACCGTCGCCGCCGCATAGGCAAAGACATCCGGATCGGGATTGGTGGCGGCGCCCGACATGAAGCGGCGGTTGGAGAACAGGTTGGCCGTGCCCCAGAGCAGCTTGACGCCGGTCTTCTTCATCTTACCCGCAAAATAGTCGGCGATCTCGTCGAGCCGCGCCGCACTTTCGGAGAAATCCTTGCCCTCGGGGCGCACATCGGCGTCGTGGAAACAGAAATAGGGGGCGCCGAGCAGCGAGAACATCTCGAAGGCAACGTCGGCTTTCAGCTTCGCAAGTTCCATCGTGTCGATGCCGCCGGCCTTGGGAAACCAGGGACGGTCGAAGGTCTGGCCACCGAACGGATCGCCGCCAGGCCAGGCGAAGGAATGCCAGTAGGCGACGGCGAAGCGCAGATGGTCTTCCAGCCGCTTGCCGGCGACGACCTCATCGGGGTTGTAGAACCGGTAGGCCAGCGGATTGGTCGAATCCGGCCCTTCATACTTGATTGCTTTGATGTCGCCGAAAAATCCGCTGCTCATGATTTCTGTCCTCTCTCGAATAGTTCGCCCCGATTACCTCAGGCGTAATTGGTTTCGTTCTTCCAAGGGGTGAAAAGGCTGGTGTCAAAGCCGCTCAACGATGGAGACAGTCCATGACCGACCTCAACACGATCGCTCAAAACTACATTACCGCCTGGAACGAGTCCGATGCGGATCGCCGCGCCGAACTGCTCAAGGCAACCTTCACCGAAGACGTCAGCTACCGCGATCCGCTGATGCAGGGCGACGGCCATGCCGGTGTGGCCGCGCTTATCGACGGCGTGCAGCAGCGCTTCGCCGGCTTCCGGTTCTCGCTGAAGGGCACACCGGACGGGTTCGGCGACAAAATCCGCTTCTCGTGGAATCTCGGCCCGGAAGGCATTCCATCGGTCATCGAAGGCACCGATATCGGCATCATTGAGAACGGCCGCCTGAAGAGCGTCACCGGGTTTCTGGACAAGGTCCCGGCGCAGTAAGTTGCCAAGCTGCGGCGTGGGCGAGAAACCGCTCACGCCGTGGCGCCTTTGATTGCCGGATACAGCGCCCGATAGCGTTGATAAGCATCCGCATAGGCATCGCTCAAGCTGGCATCTGGTTCGATCGTGGCATCCGTCCGTGGGGCGGTGCAGACACTGAGCGGATCCGCCCCTGTCGCCGCGATCAGCCCGAGCCGGGCCGCCCCAAACGCGGCGCCAAAATCGCCGTCTGCCGGAATGTCCACCGGCAGCTGCAGTGCGGTGGCGACCGCCTTCAGCCAGTAGCGCGAGCGCGAGCCGCCGCCGATTGCCGTCACTCGGGTCAAATTCGTGCCCGCCTTCTTCAGCGCTTCGAGACTGTCGCGGAAGGCGAAGGCGACACCTTCAAGCACCGCCTGCGTCAGCACCGCACGGCTGGACTCATGCGCCAGCCCGGTGAAGGCGCCGCGAATGGCGGAATCATTGTAGGGCGTGCGCTCGCCCGAGAGATAGGGCAAGAACGACACGCCCGACGGAGCCTTCAAAGCGTCGCCAAGTTCGGCGGTCAATTCGCCGGCCTTCTTCCCCGAAATCTCCGATAGCCAGTTCAACGAATCGGTGGCCGACAGGATGACGCCCATCTGGTGCCAGGTATTGGGCAGCGCGTGGCAGAATGTGTGCACGGCACTTGCCGGGTTCGGCAGATAGGACGCGTTGGCGGCAAACAGCACGCCGGATGTGCCGAGCGAGACGAATGCATGGCCGGCGTCGACCGTGCCCATGCCGCAGGCCGATGCCGCATTGTCACCGGCGCCGCCGGCAACGGGAATGGCCGGCGCAATGCCCCATTTCGAGGCGAGTTCGGCGCGCAAGGCGCCGGCCTTTTCCGTGCCTTCTACCAGCGACGGCATCTGCTTCTCATCGAGCGATGTCGCTGCGAGCAATTCGGAAGACCAGCGCCGCTTGCCTACATCGAGCCAGGACGTGCCGGCCGAGTCGGACATTTCGGAGATATGCTCGCCGGTCAGCCACAGCCGCAGGAAATCCTTGGGCAAAAGCACCTTCGCCACCTTGGCGAAGACAGCGGGTTCGTTGTTCTTGACCCAGGCGAGCTTCGGCGCCGTGAAGCCGGGGAAAACGATGTTGCCGGTCAGTTGGCGGAAGCGCGGATCGGCGTCGAGTGCCGCCGCTTCGGCGTGGCTGCGCGTGTCGTTCCACAAGATGCAGGGGCGCAGCACCTGATCGCCGGCATCAAGCAAGGTGGCGCCATGCATATGGCCGGAGAGGCCGATGCCTTCGACAGCGGCGAGCTCTTGGGGGTGAGCTGATTTCAGCTCGGCAATCGCCGTCTCGCAACCACGGATCCAGTCAGCTGGGTTTTGCTCGGACCAGCCGGGGAGCGGCCGCGACACATCGAGCGAAGCATGGCCGGAGCCGATGATCTTCTGCCCGGCATCAATCAACAGCGCCTTGACGCCCGACGTGCCAAGATCGAGGCCGAGATACATGCATTCCTCCCATTGCCATTAATTTTTTCGGGTCTCGAAAAAATCTGGCTCGACCAGTTCTTAAAACAAGATGCGTTTCGGGTCAATTCTCTGACAAATCGGCGGCGCGTCGCGAAAACAGCGCCGACAGCGGGCTGTCCGGCCGGGCCAGTTGGCGCTCGGCCGCCAAGGCCCTTGCAAGTGCCGCGCCGCCGGTGCGCAGCGCCGCCTCGATAAGCGTCAGGTCGATGACATCGCGCTGCGCATGGCTGCCGCCGAAGCGATAAGCGATCGAGCGAATCGGCCTGATCAGGCGCACCGTCTCGGCGTAATTGCCCTCGCCAAAGGCCTTGATCGCCAGCGTCAACGGATGGCCGACATCCCTGGTGAAGGCAGCGTTGTCGTCGCTGCCGCGCATCGCCTCGCGTTGCGCATCGAGCAAGGTCTTGGCTGGCGATTCAAGCCCCGCTCCCACGAAGGCCATCATCGCATGAGCGTCGTTAAAGGCGTAATTGCCGGCACCTACCTTGGGCCAGTTGGCGGCAAGCGCTATCCAGCGGTCTCCGACATCGACGCCGCCGAGATGAAGCCGCCACAGGATTGCCGAGGCGTCCACCATGTTGAGCGCCATCGTCGACGGCGTACCGTAGATCGGCCCGTCATAGAGATCGAGCACCTCACCGGTCTCGCCGAGATCGTAGTGGAACAGCGCCAAATGCCACCAATTGTGCACCTGCAGGAAGCTCTCCTTCGTCC
The DNA here is from genome assembly GCF_053714375.1 of Mesorhizobium sp. ArgA1. Classification (NCBI taxonomy): domain Bacteria; kingdom Pseudomonadati; phylum Pseudomonadota; class Alphaproteobacteria; order Hyphomicrobiales; family Phyllobacteriaceae; genus Mesorhizobium; species Mesorhizobium sp. ArgA1. The sequence goes on along the minus strand of NZ_JBSKBQ010000004.1, from coordinate 276,634 downwards.
ACGCCTCAGGATTGGCGCGCATCCAGGCGATGCCATCCCTTTGCCGGCTTTGCATCTCCATGACGTGAGCCACGGCATGTTGGCCCCAGCCGTCGCGTGGCTCGATGGCGACCGCAGTGCGACCAAACTTCTCCGCCTGTGCGTAGTCGCCCATCTCTTCCAGCCCGAACGCCTGCATGCCGAGGATGGCGTGGTATCCAGGCATATCCTTTTGCCATGACGGCAGAGCGCGGCCGATGCGGTCGCGCAGCATGCGGGCATTGCCGGTGAAGAAGTCGACCTGGTGCCCGGTCTGCAGCGCCACCGCGTCAAGCGGGAAGTCGATGGCGATATCTTCGAGCAAGCGCGAGGCCTCGTGCCAACGGCCGGCGGCGAGATGGCCAAGCGCCGCGACATGCGCCTGTTCGCGCGCTGTCGCGGCGAGCGGCAGCGCCGCTTCGTGGCATGCCGTGGCCACCACCGTTGCCTCACGCTCGGTAGCGAGGCCGAACAGATACCCCTTGAATACGTGCGCCATGACGAAGCCCGGGTCGGCCGCAATGGCGCGATCGACAGAAGCGACGGGGTCGCCGATGAAGCATTGCAATTCGCGGACGGCCTGGCTGTAGGACGAAAACCCGGATTGTGTGGCGCCCGAAAGCGTCAGGCCGAACTCGTCCTTGATAGTCATGTCACTAGTTCCCCGAACGCATCGCCACCGTGGCGATGCCGGCGCCGACCAGCAGCGTGCCGCCGGTGCGGTTGAAGATGCGGATTGCCTTGGGGTTGCGCACGACGTTGCGGGCACGCGCCGCGATCAGCGCGTAGCCGAAGGCATTGGCGAAGGCCAGCGCCAGGAAGGTCGTCTCGAAGATCAGCATCTGCGGCCAGAATTCGGCCTCCCGGTTGAGGAACTGCGGCAGGAAAGCGACGAAGAAGGTGATGCTTTTCGGGTTGAGCGCGGTGACCAGCCAGGCATGCGCCATCATCCTGGCGGCCGACACGGCGTCGGTGCGCGGTTCGGCTTTTAGCGCGCCGCCGGCGCGAAACAGCTTAATGCCGAGATAGATCAGATAACAGGCGCCGATCAGCTTCAGGATGGTGAACACGGTAGCCGACGCCGCCAAGAGCGCGCCGATGCCCAGCATCGACAGCGTCATTGCGGTGAAGTCGCCCAGCGCCACGCCGACAGCCATAGGCAGAGCGGTACGCCAGCCTTGGCCCAGCGCATAGGACACGACCAGGAGAATAGTCGGGCCGGGAATGATCAGCAGGACGGTGGAGGCGGCGGCGAAAGCGGCCCAGTTTTCGAACGACATCTTTGTCTCCTTGAGCGCAAAGAAAAGGATAAATCCTCGGGTTCGCGGGAATGTAAAGAGCCATCTCAAAAAATGCGCGGCGTGCCATTTGGCGTGGCGTGCCTGGGCCCACAGGGCGCAGGATTAACGCAAGCGCGAAGGCCTTCACCCTTTTTCAACCATGTTTGGCGAAACTGCCCGCTATCCGGCCGGACCGTGTTTCCCGCCGACAGCGTAGGGTCTGGGTGCATGCGTGAGTTGCCGCAGAATGTGACGCCGCCGAATGGCGACGCAGTCGAAACCGAACATCTTTATTCCCGCCGCTCGGTCCTGTCAGGGGCCGGCGCCATGGCGCTGCTTGGCATGGCCGGTTGCAGCACCGCGACGCTCGAACTGCCGCAATTGCAGCTGGACGACACGGTCACCGGTTCGGTGCGGCCGATCCGCCCGGCGATCAGCGTCGACAAGAACATCACCGGCCCCGACGTCATGTACGCCGCGATCACCGATGGCGGTTTCGAAGTGCCGGCCGTGCCCTATCAGAAGGTCAAGCCGGAGTTCCGCCGGCAGATTGTCGTCAACGAGACCGGCGAGGCGCCCGGCACCATTGTCGTTCATCTGCAGGAGCGAAAGCTCTATCTCGTGCAGGAGGGCGGCGACGCTATTCGTTACGGCGTCGGCATCGGCAAGGACGGCTTCCGCTGGTCCGGCCGCGCCAATATCCAGTACGGCAAGGAATGGCCGATCTGGACGCCGCCGCCGGAAATGATCCAGCGCAAGCCGGAACTGGTGAAGTGGCAGAATGGGCAACCCGGCGGCCTCACCAATCCGCTCGGCGCGCGCGCGCTTTACATCTACCAGGACGGCAAGGACACCGGCTATCGCATCCACGGTTCGCCGGAATGGGCGAGCATCGGCCAGGCGATGTCGTCGGGTTGCGTGCGCCTGATCAACCAGGACATCATCGACCTCTACAGCCGCGTTTCCAAGAAGAACCCGGTCGTCGTGGTCTGATCCTTCTGCGGCGGTTTGGCGCCGCTCGAAACTCCCGTTGCGCGAGGCGGCAAGACAGGCCAAGGTGCCTTGAAAACCATCACGCCGGGAGACATCAAGCATGGCTGGAACGTTTGTCATCGCGCAGGGCGGCGGCCCGACCGCCGTCATCAACCAGACGGTCGTCGGCGCCACGCTGGAAATCCGCAAGCGCCATCCCGGCGCCAAGGTGCTGGGCTCGATCCACGGCGTGCGCGGCATTCGTGACGGTAATTACGTCGACCTCTCCGCCATCCCCGAAGACCGGCTGCGGCTCATCGCCGGAACGCCGAGTGCGGCCCTTGGCTCGACGCGCGACAAGCCGGACGCCGCCTATTGCGAGGTCATCCTCAACGGCTTGAGGAAGGCCGGCGCCGACGCCTTCATCTATATCGGCGGCAACGACACATCGGGCACCCAACAGATCCTGACGGATGCCGCCGGCGGCAGCATTGCTTTCGTCCATGCGCCCAAGACCATCGACAATGATCTCGAGGAAAACGATCACACGCCCGGCTTCATCTCGGCTGCCGAGTTCGTTGCCGGCGCCTTTCTGTCCGTCGATCTCGATTTTCGCGCGCTGCCCGGCATCTATGTCGGCATCGTCATGGGCCGCCACGCCGGCTTCCTCACAGCCGCCGCCGCCGCCTGGCAGCTCGATCCCGAGAGCGGCCCGCATCTGGTCTACGTGCCGGAGCGGCCATTCTCGGCCGCCGGCTTCATCGACGACGTGCGCGCTTCGCTCGACCGCCACAAGCGCTGCATCGTGGCCGTTTCCGAAGGCGTCAGCACCGCCGACGGCAAGGCGCTGGTCGAAAGCCTAGTGCCGCCGGACAAGCTGGAACGCGACGCCCATGGCAACGTCAAACTGTCGGGCTCAGACCTGCCGGCCGCGCTCGAGCGGGCGCTGGCCGAAGGCCTGCCGGGCAAGCGCGCGCGGGTCGACGCATTGGGCTACATGCCGCGCGGCTATATCGGCGCGATCAGCGCCGTCGACGCCAAGGAGGCCTTCGATGCCGGAGCCTTCGCGGTTGCGGTTGCCGGGGAAGGCGGCGGCTCGGTGGCGCTGCAATATGAGGGCTCGAAAACCGTGCTGAAGAAGGTGCCGCTGAAGAACGTCGCCGGCAAGACGCGTCATATGCCAGACGATTTCATGAAGCCCGACGTCAACCAGCTGTCGGAAGCCGGCATGGCCTATCTGAAGCGGCTGGTGCCGGAAAAATACAAGGTCGGGAAGCCCTTCGTCTGATTGGCCTCGATCCCGTGGGCGGGAATTTCATGGGCGAACGCGTGGTCGGCGACTGGTTTGGCAAGACCGTCATCGATGCCAGCACAACGATGCTGACCGAGCCGTTCGTCCATGATTTCGTGCGCGCCAACATCTGGCATTTCAAAGGCCGCGATGCCGACCTGCTGGTCGATACCGGCATGGGCATCTGTCCGCTGGCGCCTCAGATCGACACGCCCGAGGGCAAGCCGCTCATCGCTGTGGCCACCCATATCCATCTCGACCATGTCGGCTCGCTGCATGAGTTCCCGGTAAGGTTGGGGCCGACGATGAGCGCGGCCAGCTTCGAGACGATGGATGAAGCGGTTACCTACGCCTACATGTTCACCAATCTCGACGGCGCGGTCTCGAAATTGCCGGCGCCAGGCTGGACGGCGGCCGATTACAAGATCCCGCCGGCGCCGCTGACGCGCACGCTGGACGAGGGCGACATCGTCGACCTCGGCGACAGGCACTTCCGCGTGCTGCATCTGCCCGGACATTCTCCCGACTCGATCGCGTTGTTCGACGAGGCCGACGGCCTGTTCTTTGCCGGCGATGCCATCTACGATTCCATGCTGATCGACGACCTGCCGGACTCGTCGCGGCCCGACTGTGTCAGAACCATGCAGCGGCTGCTCGACCTGCCCGTCCGCCTCGGCCATGGCGGCCACGGGCCAAGCTTCGACGGCAATCGGATGCGCGAGATCGCCACCGCCTATCTCAGGCGCGCCGAGGGCCGTTGAAGGTTGGCCCCGCCCCCGTCTAACGAAAATGTGATCTGATATTAAATCTTCGTAAGATGGCGCAAAAACCCTAAATCGGGCCGATCGACGCCCTAGATGCAGGCTGTCGATCCGGCCGGCTGCCATGCCAAGGCGAGACGGGCAACCGCGACCGTCGACACGCTGATGACCTTCCCCAGGCCACGGCGCCGGATCATCTCTCGCCCGGACAAACGACCATGTCAGACATAATTCGCAGACATCGCGTCGCGGCCTTGCTGGGCGCTGCGCTGATCGCCAGCCCCTTCATTGCGTCTTTCGCGCAAAGCGCAGGCACCGCCGTCGCGACAACCCAGACCCCTGTCGCCGGAATAACCGCGCCCAACGGCTCCTTCGCGCCGATCGTGGCCGTCGACAAGCCGGCGGTGGTGACAGTCACCACTGTGATGAAGGGGCAGCCACAAGATATGAGCGAGGAGCAATCCTTCGGCGGCAATTCGCCCTTCGACGACTATTTCCGTCAGTTCTTCGGCGACCAGGGCATTCCGATGCCGAAGACGCCGCCACAGCAGGCGCAGCGCGCCGAAGCGCTGGGCTCCGGCTTCATCGTCGACGCGGACGGCACCATCGTCACCAACAACCACGTCGTCGACGGCGCCACATCGATCAAGGTGACACTGGACGACGGCACCGAGCTTCCCGCGAAGCTGGTCGGCCGCGACGCCAAGAACGATCTCGCCGTGCTCAAGATCAAGGCGGACAAGCCACTGCCGACCGTCAAATGGGGCGATTCCGACAAGCTCATGCCGGGCGACCAGGTGCTCGCCATCGGCAATCCGTTCGGCATCGGCACGACGGTCACCGCTGGCATCGTGTCGGCGCGGGGCCGCGACCTCAACAGCGGGCCGTTCGACGATTTCATCCAGATCGACGCACCGATCAATCACGGCAATTCCGGCGGCCCGCTGGTCGATGTCGCGGGCAATGTCGTCGGCATCAACACCGCGATCTATTCGCCCAATGGCGGCAGCGTCGGCGTCGGCTTCGCCATTCCCTCGGACCAGGCGCAGAAGGTCGTCGCCAAGCTGATGAAGGGCGGCAACATCCAGTACGGCTATCTCGGCGTGCAAATCCAGCCCGTGACGCCGGATGTGGCCGGCGCCGTCGGCCTCGACCATCCCGGCGGGGCGCTGGTTTCGGAGGTCACTCAGGGATCGCCGGCGGCAAAGGCGGGCATCAAGACCGGCGACGTCATCACCAGCTTTGCCGGAGAGCCTATCAAGGATCCCAAGGACCTGTCGCGCGCCGTCGCCGATGTCGCGCCCGGCGTGAAGGAAACGCTCGATGTCTGGCGCGGCGGCAAGACGGTGCAAATATCAGCCGATGTCGGCCGCAACAGCGACGATGTGAAGACGGCCTCCACCGAGGGCGACAATCAAGAACCGTCGGCCGGCCAGGCGCTTCGCGTACCGTCGCTTGGCCTTGGCCTGACCGACCTCACGCCCGATATCCGCGAGGAGCTGAACCTGGCGTCCAACCAGCGTGGCGCCGTGGTCGAGCGCGTCAATCCGGACAAGGCGGCCTCGAATGCCGGCCTGCAGCCGGGCGACGTCATCGTTGCCGTCGACCAGTTGCCGGTGCGCAACGCAAGGCAGGCCAACCAGGCGATCGCCGAGGCCGGCAAGTCGGGCCGCAAGTCGGTGCTGCTCTTGGTCGACCGCGGTGACGCGCAGATCTTCGTCGCCGTGCCCTTCGCCGCCGGCTGAGGCATGAAGCGGCAGGTTCGCCGGAACCGCCGGCAAGCCTGCCGCCCCACGCCACCAAGAATCCTGTTGCCCGCCGGGACGTCTTCGAGAACACTGCAGCAGGCCAGCAACGGCCTGCTGCAAACGGACAGTCCCAATGGTCACTCGCGGTTTTTCCTCCGGTCGAAAGCCTCCAACCGACACCGACGCGCGCATTCCGCCCGGGCAATATCTCGAACAGGGTTTTCCTGTGCTGTCGGCGGGGCCGACGCCGCGGGTGCGCAATGAGGACTGGTCGTTCACGCTCAAGCATGGACCACGCCCGATCAAGAAGTGGAACTGGGCCGAGTTCAATGCGCTGCCCGTGACCAAGATGACGCGCGACATCCATTGCGTCACCGCCTGGACCAAGTTCGACACCGCCTGGCAAGGCGTGCTGGTCGACGACATTCTTGCCGATGCCGGCATCGAAGCGCCGACCGGCTTCCTGCTGGCGCATGGGTATGATGGCTACACCACCAACGTGCCGGCCAAGGATCTTACCACCGGCAAGGCGATGGTGGCGCTGCTCTACGAAGGCAAGCCGATCACGGCTGACCATGGCGGGCCGGCGCGGCTCCTGGTACCGCATCTCTATTTCTGGAAATCGGCCAAATGGCTGAACGGGCTGCAATTCACCGAACGCGACGAGCCGGGCTTCTGGGAATTGCGCGGCTATCACATCTATGGCGATCCGTGGCGCGAACAGCGCTATAGCGGCGATCCATGAGCGAAGCGCTGAACTCTCCCTGGCAGACGGCGAAAATCACCCGGATCGAAAAGCGCACGCCGCGCGTCACCAGTTTCTTTTTCGCGCTGTCGCGGCCTTTCGCCTATCGCGCCGGACAGCATGTCGATGTCAGGCTGACGGCGCCGGACGGCTACCAGGCGCGCCGCTCCTACTCTATCGCCTCGGCGCCGGAGAGCGGCGCCACGATCGAACTGGCGATCGAGAAACTCGACGACGGCGAGGTCTCGCCTTTCTTCCACGAGGTGGCGGCGGTCGGCGACGAGATCGAGCTGCGCGGGCCGCTTGGCGGCCATTTCGTCTGGTCCGATGGGGATGGCGGGCCGCTGCTTCTGGTCGGCGGCGGTTCCGGCGTGGTGCCGCTGATGGCGATGGTGCGCCACCGCATCTTGCGCAAATCGACGGTGCCGGTCGCGCTGATGTTTTCGGTGCGGGTCTGGGACGAGGTGATCTTTCGCGACGAGCTGGTCGGCCTCGACGACCGCCGCGACGGGTTCGACCTGGTGCTGACGCTGACGCGCGAGGCGGCACAGCGCCCGTCCGACTATTCAAGGCGCATCGACACGGCCATGGTGATGCAGGCGCTCACGCGGCTGCCGCAACCGCCGGCGCTGGCCTTCGTCTGCGGCTCGAACGCCTTTGTCTCGGCCGCTGCCCAGGCGTTGATCGACGCCGGCATGCCGGCAGAAATCATCCGCACCGAGCGCTATGGCGTCTGAGGAGGTCCGGTCGTCAGGCGGGCAAAAACCGCGCCGACACCAATTGGAACGGCAACGCGCCATAGGCGGCGACGTCAGCCTCATTGTCCCAGTTTCGGAACTGGCGTGACGGCCGGGCTTCGAGGACCAGCGCCTGGCCGGCGGTTTCCAGCTTCACCCGGCCGCGAAACCGCAGCACCTTTTCGCCACCGGCGCGGCTGATCGCCATCGAGCGCAAGCGCACGATATGCCGGTCGCCGGCATTGATCTCCATCTCGATGCGTCGGCGAACCCGCGGAACGACGATCCGGACGGTGATGTCCAGCACCATCTCTCCAGCCCTGTCGGCATGCGGGAGAGCCTGCGAAAGCGCAAATGGCGGCGGCACCGGCTTTGCCTTGTACGGCATCGACCTGCCACGCCAGACAAGTTCGGGTGCCGCCTGCAGGCGGCCTTTCCTGCGTTTCAGGCGCAACTGCTTGGCGAAGCCGCGGGAAAGCCAGACCAGGCTGCCGAAATCGGTGCGCGGCTTGGCCTGCAATACCGAAGACCAACGCGACAGGCCGGCGCGATCGGCCATCGCAACGGTTCTGGCGAGTTCGGCCGGCGGAACCGCGATGCCGATCTGCAGGCTGAGGTATGAGAGCGCCACCGCAGCGGCGACGGCCAGGCGGCGCCTGGCGACGATATCGGCGAATACCTCCCAATCGACTTCGCCGCCCTGAATGGCGACCGCACAGTCGACCAGCCAGTCGCTGTGGGTATGGGCATCGAGGCCGCCATGCGCGATGGCGAGCGCCATGCGGTCAGCAGGCGAGGGCACGAGCAGGTTCACACCATTGAACTCGGCTGCAAGCGCGCGCTGCCAGATCGCCAGATCGTCCTCGGTGCTTTGCTGCGACCCGTCATAAGCGAACTGATGCAGGTCGATGTCGCCGAAACTGCCCTTGAAGAAGTTCATCGAGCGCAGCGACGCCAGCCTGGTGCGCAGATATTGCGGGCTGACGCCGGTGGCGATTTGCCAGTCGCGCTCGCTGAGCACGTCGAAGGCTGCAACCATGTCTTGCGGGCGCACCAATATGTCGATGTCGTGCGCCACCCGGCCGCGCTGCGCCGACGCGTCGACGGCGATGCGGCTGGCGCCCTTGATCAGCATGACGGCGCAGCCGGCATCGATCATCGCCTGCAAAGCCGGCTCGGCCTCGCGCATCGCCAGCCGCGATTTGGTCCACAACATCTTTTGCAGGCCGACAAGCCGAGGATGGGCCGGATGGGCGGCGAGCTTGCGGCCGAACCTGTCGGAAATCGCCGCCAGCAGCCGGTGCTCACGAAAGGCAACCTGGTCGATGTCGTTCTCGTCCAGCCAGCGCGCGGCGCAGCGGCCGGCGGCCTCCTCATCGGGCAGCAAGGCAGCCTTCAGCAACTGGTCGAGGCCGCCGGTCGGCCACGACCAGCCATAGTCCGGAAACCGGCGGCCGATGTGGCGGATCGTCGTGGCAGTCAATTCTCAACCGCCTTGTTTCGCGCCCGGCGCTGCATTGCCAGCCGGACGACTTCGAGATAGCCGCGGTCGCGCGAATCGCGGCCATAGGACAGGCTGCCGGGCCTGATGCGGCGCAGGGCCAGCACGTCGCCCAGCATGTCGAGCACAAAGCCCGCTTCGCGCGTTCGGGCGATCCAGTCGATCATCTCGCCGCGTCCGCCCGGCGGATCGATGATCGGACCGACCGCCTCGGCCACCTCCCGGCGGATCATCATCGTCGTGCGCGACCAACCCGGTACAGCGGCAGCCTCAGCCACATCGGGCCGGTTATCGCGGAAACTGCGCATATGGGTAAAGACACCCGCCGTCGCCGGAAATCGCTCGAAATGCGCAAGCTGTTTTTCGATCTTGGCCGGCAGCCACAGATCGTCGGCATCTACCGTCGCCACCAACGGTGTCGACAGCACCGATATGCCCTTGGTGGTGGCGCTGCCGGGGCCGGCATTGTCCTGGCGTAGCAGCGTCACCGGCATATTCAGCGTGCCGATCACAGCGGCAAGATCGTCGCTCGAGCCGTCGTCGACGACGATTATGGCATCTGGCTTGACAGTCTGGGCGGCGACCGAGCGCAGTGTCTCGGCGATGGTGCCGGTCGCGTTGAACGCAGGAATGACGACGCCGTAGCTGGCCATTATGAGAACCGCCAGTCAGCAAGGGGCCTCAGATCGAAGATGCCTTCGATCGGCCGCAGCGATGGGTCGGCCTCGCGGCGCTTCATCGATTTGAAGATGGCGCGCATGAATTCGCGGGATTGGACATCGGCTTCCCTTGTCATGTTGCCGGGATGGCGTCGGTAGTAAAGCGCGACCGTATCGGGCATGACATATCTAGGGCCGCTTTCGAAGATGCGCAGCAGGTAGTCGGTGTCCTCGGCCTGCTTGAAATCCGTATCGAAGCCGCCGATCCGGTCGACAAGCCTGCGCGCGAAAAGGCCGGCCGACAGGTGAATGCCGCGAACCGTAATGCTATGGCTGCCGGCTTCGGGCTCCAGCGTATCATCGTCTATGCCGTCGACCAGCATCATCAGCGAATAGGTCAGGTCAAGGTCGGGATCATTCTCGAAACAGGTAAGATCCGCCTTGAAGCGGCCCGGCGGGGAAATGTCGTCCGAATCGAGGAACGACACCAGTCCGGTCTGCGGCAGCAATTGCCTGAGACCGGCGTTGCGCGCCCGCGTCACCCCTGCGTTTTCCTGCTGGAAAAGGCGAATGCAGGGTGCCTCCGCGATCAGGGAGCGCACCACCCCCGCCGAGCCATCGGTCGACCCGTCATCGATGACGATGATGTCGAGGTCGGCGGCATCGCGCTGTCTGAGCAGCGAGCGCAGCGCAGAGCCGACATGGCGTTCGCGGTTGTGGACCGGCATGATCACGCTCAGCTTCACGACAGGCCCCGAACCAGGAAATCGGCAATCGCGCCGGCGATCTCGCGCGGCTCGGTTCCCAGCGACAGCCGGTAGCACGGCAGATCGCGGGTGAGTTCGCTGAAAAAGCGAAAGCCCGCCTCCCGCTCGCCCGGCATTTGCACGATGCCGGACGGCGCCAGCGCAATCATGGCGTCCTTGCGCGCTATGGGCATGATCGAGCTTTTCGTACCTCCACTGATATGGGGCACCATCAACGCAATAATGTCCAGACTTGCAGGAATTCGCCGGAATGCAATCTCGTCAATGTGAAAGGCGTGCTTGCCTTGCCAGTTTAGGGGTTGGTACGATTTCAGCCTGCGGTCCAGTTGCAGCCGCCTGAACCCTTCCGGGTCCTGCTTGAGCGTGGCAAATAGCGGATACGCCGTCACGTCTTCGGTCCTGTCTATCAGCACATAGTCGTCGCCGACGCTGTCGAGCCCGTTGATAAGGCCGGCGACGACAGTTCCCGATTTGCCGGCACCACCGGAGCCGGCAAGCAGCACACCCTTGCCGCCGATACCGAGGGTGCCGGCATGGGTGAGCCGCATGCCGCGCGCCGCATATTCCCAATGCAGGAAGGCCCGCAGCGGCGCCCCTTGTTCCCATGGCGGGAAGGCGTCGGCCGACATCATCAGCTGCACCCCGACATGGCGTTGCGGATCATGGAACTGCCAGAAGTCGAGGTCGTGATAGTAGCTGCCGCGCAATCCGGCCTCGGCCAGCCGGTTGGCAAAGGCATGATGGTTGTACTCGCCGCGCCCCCAGCTCGCCGGGGCGGCAACGCCGGCTATGCCCGGATGGGCGACACAAATGCGGCAGTCGCCGGATGCGGATGAATCGTCCGGAGCCGGTACGAAGGCGCGGCCCATGGCGTCCGCCAGCGCGCCATGATCGAGATGGACACTCAGATCCAGCCCGGGCAACCGAACCTTGGTGGTGACGGGATAGCAGGCAGCGGCGTCTTCTGCCGCTGCCAGCACATGGCGGGCATAGTCCGGCAGGGTTTGCAGCGTGATCGAGGGCATGGCCTGATTGTTCCAGCGTCCGGCACCGCGGCGGGTCGCCCGGGAAATGTCTATGCCTGCTTCACCGCAGGCCAGCCGAGCGGTTCCTCGACCTCATGGATAGGATCGACGATGATGAGATCGGCAAGGTCGTCATGAACGTCGACCTTGAGCGGCTCACTGGTGGCGGCGAGTTCGGCCGCGAGGGCGGTGGAAAGCGGCTGCTCCGGCGTTTCGGCAGGCGCGAGCAGCCCGAAGTCGACCAGTCGCGCAATGAAGCTGTCGAGATCAGCCAGACCGATCGTCGCTGCGCCGCCGGCGCTCGCCTCAACCAGCGCCTGGGCGCCGACGCCTGACGACAATGCCTGCCATACCCGGCTGCCGGAATCGGAAAAGCCGAAATACTTGCCGTTCGAAAGGTCGAGAACGACGGCTTCGCCATCGAACGATTCGAAAACGATGTCCTTGCTCGCCACCGCGTAGACCCGTTGCTGCATCGCTTCTTCCCCGCCGCAGCCGCCCGGAACAGGCCGCTCATATTACACGATTTATCAGGCCCCCCTGAAACTGCGTCTAACCAGTTGGTCTTTCTTTGGCAAGTCAAGGCCCAGCGAGGACAGCCAGCGCGGCGGCGATGTCAGTTCGCTCACGCCTCGATTTCGAGCGCCGACAGCGGTTTCGAGCAGCAGGCAAGGATGAAACCGTCATCGATCTCGTGGTCGAGGATGCCGCCATTGTGGCTCATCTCGACAGCGCCGGAGACCTTCTTCACCTTGCAAGTGCCGCACAGGCCGAACTCGCAGGCGGCTGGTATCCGCACACCTGAGCTGCGCGCCGTCTGCAGCACGGTCTGGCCGGCGACGCAGCCGGCGTCGACCTCCGAAAGCGAGAAGCGGATCGACGTCACGGCTTCGACAGGAACAGCGGTGCCGTCTTCAGCTGGTGAGGCAAACGGCGCCGGGACTTCCTCCACCGCAGGCGCGGCAAAACTCTCCTGATGATATTTCGTCATATCGAAGCCCGCGGCATCCAGCATTCCGCGCACGGCGCGCATGAACGGATCGGGGCCGCAGCAAAAGATCTCGCGTTCGCGGAAATCGGGCGCCAGCAGCGGCAGCCGGATCGCGTCGATGCGGCCCATATGACCGTACCAGCCTTCACGGCTCGAGCGTTCCTCGATCATGAAGCCGAGCGACAGGCCGGGCATATGGCCGCCGAGCAGTTCGAGTTCCTTGCGGAAGATGATCTCTTCGGCACGCCGCGCGCAGTTGACGAAGCCGACATCCGTCCATGGCGCGCAATCGTTCAGCCAGCGCAGCATCGACATCATCGGCGTCACGCCGGAGCCGGCAGAAATGAACAGATATTTTGCCGCCGGGTGGCTGTGCAGCGAAAAGTCGCCGGCCGGTCCATAGGCCTTGACGTGCGAGCCGGGCACCAGATGGTCGAACATCCAGCGCGTGCCGATGCTGCCGGCCTGTGCCTTCACCGTCACCGCGATCGAAAACGGCCGCGACGGCGAGGACGACAGCGTGTAGGTGCGCATCAGCGGCCCGTCCGGTGTCGGCAGCTCCAGCGTCACGAACTGGCCCGGCTTGTAGCGGAACCAGGTCTGGTTGTCGGAGCGGAAGGTGAAGGTCTTGACGTCAGGCGCCTCGTCGCTGACGCCGATCACTTCCAGCACCTGCAGCCTGTCGTTCCACGGCGCCATCTGGTCGAGATGGCGATAGAGCCCAAGATCCGTCATCGCATTCATCCCCCGACCTCTCTCACGCCACGCTGCGCAGCGCCGGCCGGCCGCCTTCGGCAAGACGGGGACCGATGAAGGCCGCGTACCATTCGACGAATTGGATCACGCCACCCTCGTGCAGCTCCGAATAGGGGCCCGGCTCATAGGCCGGCGACAGGATGCCGAAGGCGTTTTCCTCGACGATGCGGCGGTCCTGGTCGTTGGTCTCGGTCCAGACATGCGTGAGCTCTTCAAGGCTGTAATCGACGCCCTCGATCGCATCCTTGTGTACCAGCCACTTGGTCGTCACCGCGGTTTCTGTGGCGCTGATCGGCAGCACGCGGAAGGTCACGGCATGGTCGATCAGGATGTGGTTCCAGGTCGTCGGATAGTGGTAATGCATCAAGGTGCCGATGCGATCGGCGGCAACGGTATCGGAAAGGTTCTTCGTCACCGCGCGCTTTCCTGTCATCGTATAGCTGACGGCATCGCGCAGCAGCGGCGCGCGGGTGGCGCGATATTGTCCGGCCGGATCGATGCGGAACTTGCTCGGCAGGCCCGCCGCCTCACATTTTGCCCAGTGCGCCACCATCTCCGGGTCGCTGTCTGCGCCCTGCACACCGGTCACCGTCGGCGCTTCCGGAAATGTCTTGCACAGTTCGGGATGGTTGCCAGCGCAGTGATAACACTCGCGGTTGTTTTCCCAGACCAGCTTCCAGTTGCCCTTCTCGATGATCGTGCTCTCGAAGGCGACCTTGGCTTCATTCAGCCGGTGCGGCTTGAGGTACGGTTCGATCATGGCCCGCATCGGCGCGAAGTCTGCGGGTTCTTTCGCCAGGCAGATGAAGACGTAACCGGCCACACTTTCGCAGGCGACCGGCTTCAGGCCGAACTGGCTCTTGTCGAAACCCTCGGCCATCTGGCGGGCGAACAGCAGTCGTCCATCGAGCTCGTAGGTCCACTGGTGATAGGGGCAGACGAGCTTTGCCGCCGTGCCTTTCTCGGTGTTGCAGACGCGGCTGCCGCGATGGCGGCAGGAATTGTGAAAGGCGTTGATGTTGCCCTTCTGGTCGCGGACCAGCACCACCGGATAGTCGCCGATCTGCACGGTGATATAGCTGCCGGGTTTCGGCAGCTCGCAATCATGGCCGATGAACAGCCAGTCGCGATACCAGATCAGCTCCATGTCGAGCTTGAAGTAGTCCGGGTCGGTGTAGAAGGGCTGCTCGAGCGAATAACCTTGCTTGCGGCTGTTCAAGAGCCTCTGCATGTCGTTGCGCGCATCCATAGTTCTGTCCTCATGGTTCAAGGACTGAACTTGGTGGTGATGGAGGAAGGATCGGCTGCAGGCCGGCGCGATGCCGGACATGCACTATCCACCTCTTGACCGCCCACCGCGATCAGTCGAGTTCAAGCATCTCGGGCTGGTTTCCGGGCTCTGGAGTTGTCCTTGCGGACCATCGCGACACCTTCCCAGGCTTCTCGCCCAGTGGTCTCCCGTTGCGACTTGAACTCCACCACCGTTGCGGGGGCAGCGCCGGATTTAGACCGGCTTCCCAATTCTCCGCTCCGTCGTCACGAAGCGGCACCTGAGATGCGATCATCTAATCACGGCAGCGGTCGCGACATCGGCATGAAAGCGACATCGTCTCCATGCGGCGCGACACGCATCGCATGCGCATAGGCTGGCGACTGCGGGGCCGAAATCCTGATTTGGCGAGCGATCTTTGCTGTTTCGAATCGCCTCTTGCCCGGCTCTTGGCCGGGTCAAAAAAGAGCAACGGTATCGAAAAGTGACTATTAGCAGTTTCTAAAATCGAACCGAACGGTTCGTTTCTGTTGACAATGCGTGCAGGACGGTGTGAACGCTGACGCCCTGACACACTCGGTGAGCCGGATGGCGCTGTTACGTAAAGCTTTGTATTGTCAGGATAAAATTAGATAGTAGGCATGCTTACGAAAATTACAAGAGGCGAAGTCATGGCCCAGCCGGAACAACTTCGTGATTGGAAACCAGCCTCTGGCTTTCCCACATCGGGGCTGTCCGAACGACGCGAATTCTCCCACCACACGCCGGCCGCTAGACGGACAGACAAACTGGAGTGCTAAAAATGAAAAAGATCATCCTCACTGCCGCCGCCGTTTTGGCCATCACCGGCAGCGCCTCCGCTGGTAGCGACAACTACGGTTCCAATGGAGCGAACCAGCCCACCGCAGCGGCTGACGGCTCGTATACGGCTTCCATTCAGAAGTCGGCGCCCGTGGACAAGCAGCCCCTCGTTCAGGGCAGCGACCGCAACCTCTTCGGCCATTAACAGCTGATCCCGATCCAAACAAAAAGAGTGGCGGCCCGTCCGTCGCTGTTGGGATTTCGAAGAAATTCAGGAGTATTTGAAATGAAAAAGATTATCCTCGCTGCCGCCGCCGTTGTGGCCATTTCCGGCAGCGCTTTCGCCGCCAGTGACAACTATGGTTCGAACGGTGCCAACCAGCCTGCGGTTACGTCGACCGACAGTGGCCACACGGCTTCGGTTGCGAAGTCGGATTCGGCTGCTCAGGCCCCTGCACAGGGCGCCGACCGCAACCTCTTCGGCCGCTAACGGCCGATCGGGATCCGACCTCCGGGTTTTCCAACAACGATCCCAGTCGAACATCGAACAAAACGCAGAGCGGCGGGATAGTCGCTTTGCCGCATGATGAAACTCAGGAGACCTGAAATGAAGAAGATTGCTCTTGCTGCCGCTGCGCTTTTGGTTGCCGCCGGCAGTGCTTATGCCCGCAACGACAATGTCGGCTCCAGCGCCGTCGACAACCAGGCGACCGTCAACGTCGACAACACACAGACGTCGTCGGTTCCGAACACCGGTTCGCCGGTGTACAAGCTGTTGAACTCGTCGGGCGACGTACAGAAATCTGCCCCGCAGGGCAGCGACCGGAACCTCTTCGGCAACCGCTAACAGCCGAAGTTTCCAAAAAAGAGCGGCGGGCCTGGCCTGCCGCTTTTTTTCATGCCGATACGACGAGCCGACTCTCAGGCAGCTTTCACTTCCACCGGCTTGAGCGAGAAGGAGTGTCCGTCGGCATCGAAGATGTGCAGGTCGCCGGCATCCGCAGTCAGCCGGAGCTTTGCACCGCGCTTGACCTCGACATTGCCGGGCAGCTTGGTCACCAGCGGCAGGTCGGCGCGGCCGATGTCGACATAGACCAGCTGGACCTCGCCGAGCTGCTCGACATAGTCCACCACGCCTTCGAAAAGATATTCCGTGCCGGTGGCGACCGACAGATCCTCCGGCCGCACGCCGAAGCTGACCGCCGCACCCTTGGCGGACGCCGGCGTCGCGATCGGCACTGTCGCCTTGCGGCCGCCGACGTGGCTGACGACGGTCGGGTCGCCCGTCTTGTCGATGGTCGCCGGCAGGATGTTCATGGCCGGCGAGCCGATGAACTGGGCAACGAACAGATTGCCGGGCTTCTTGTAGAGGTCCATCGGCGTGCCGACCTGCTCGATATGGCCGTCCTTCAGCACCACGATGCGGTCGGCCAGCGTCATGGCTTCGACCTGGTCGTGGGTGACGTAGATCATGGTCGTGTTGGGCATCGATTCCTTGAGCTTGGCGATCTCGATGCGGGTGGCGACGCGGAGCGCGGCGTCGAGGTTCGACAGCGGCTCGTCGAACAGGAACACTTTCGGGTTGCGCACGATGGCGCGGCCGATGGCGACACGCTGGCGCTGGCCGCCCGACATCGCCTTGGGCAGACGGTCGAGATATTTGGTCAGCTGCAGGATTTCGGCGGCCTGCCGCACGCGCTTGTCGATCTCGGCCTTGCTTTCCTTGCCGATCTTCATCGAGAACGCCATGTTGTCGTAGACGGTCATGTGCGGATAGAGCGCGTAGGACTGGAACACCATGGCGATGCCGCGCTTCGAAGGCGGCACATCGTTCACGACCTCGCCGGCGATCTTCAGCTCGCCGGAGGTGATCTCCTCAAGCCCGGCGATGGACCTCAGCAAGGTCGACTTGCCGCAGCCCGAAGGGCCGACAAAGACGATGAACTCGCCCGACTTTATGTCGAGGTCGATGCCATGGAGAATGTGCAGATTGCCGTATGATTTCTTCACTTGTCTCAGCGTGACATCGGCCATGATTTCCTCCCAGTGATTTCCCTAGAGAACCCAGATTTCCTCAAGAAATTCCGTTTCGTCAAAACTCAGTCGATACGCCCGAACCAGGCGCCGTAGCCGCCGAGGCGGATGGAGCCTGTGCCGGATTGTCCCGAAAAACCGTGTCCGGCCAAGGGCTGCAGCGCCTGGCCGCCGAGATCGACCTCGGCCGGCCTGCTGCCCAGATTGAAGACGCAGACGATTTGCTCGTTGCCCTCGCGGCGGGTGAAGGCGACGGTGTCGCCCTCGCTTTCGATGAACTCGATGTCGCCTTTGGCCAGCGCCGGATGCTGGCGGCGGAAGCCGAGAAAGCGCCGGTAGTGCTCGAGCAGCGAGGCGGCGTCGCCCTGCTGCACGTTGACCGCTTGCGACAAATGCTTGCCCGGTACCGGCAGCCAGGGCTTGGCCGTCGAAAAGCCGGCATTGCTGGCGGCTGCATCCCACACCATCGGGGTGCGGCAGCCGTCGCGGCCCTTGAATTCGGGCCAGAAGCGGATGCCGTAGGGGTCCTGCAGATCCTCGAACTTAAGCTCGGCCTCGCCCAACCCAAGCTCCTCGCCCTGATAGAGGCAGACCGAGCCACGCAGCGACATCAGCAGCGCCGAGATCACCTTGAGATAGGCGGCCGGATCGGCCTCATCGGCGGCCCAGCGTGAGGCCGGACGCATCACGTCATGATTGGAGAAGGCCCAGCATGACCAGCCGTCGCTGGCGACCTTGCCGAAGGCTTCCAGCACCTGGCGCACCTTGGCGGCACTGATCTTTTCCGGCGCCAGGAAATCGAAGGAATAGCACATGTGGACGCGCTTGCCGCCGGCCGTGTAGGCGGCGACCACTTCCAGCCCGCGCTGCGAATCGCCGACTTCGCCGACGGCGGCAGTCGCCGGATATTCGTCGAGCAGCGCCCGGAACCGTTCGAGGAAGGCAAGGTTCTCCGGCCGGCTCTTGTCGTAGATATGGTCCTGATAGTTGTAAGGGTTGACCGCAGGTGCGGTCTGGTCGTTGCGCTCTTCCGGCGGCAGCGGCGGATTGTTCTCCAGCCCCTGGCTGTGGAAGTAGAAATTGATGGTGTCGAGGCGGAAGCCGTCGACGCCGCGCTCCAGCCAGAAGCGGGTGACGTCGAGCAGCGCGTCCTGGACTTCCGAATTGTGGAAGTTGAGGTCCGGCTGTTCGGACAGGAAATTATGCAGATAATATTGCTGGCGGCTGGTGTCCCACTGCCAGGCCGAGCCGCCGAAGATCGACAGCCAGTTGTTGGGCGGCGTGCCATCCGGTCTGGCATCCGCCCAGACATACCAGTCGGCTTTCGGGTTGCTGCGGTTGGCGCGGCTCTCCTTGAACCAAGGATGGATGTCGGCGGTGTGCGACAGCACCTCGTCGATCATAACCTTGAGGCCGAGGTGATGGGCTTCCGCAACCAGTGCGTCGAAATCGGCAAGCGTTCCGAACATCGGGTCGACGTCGCAATAGTCCGAGACATCGTAGCCGAAATCCTTCATCGGCGACTTGAAGAAGGGCGAAATCCAGATGGCATCGACGCCCAGCGAAGCGATATAGGGCAGCCTGCGGATGATGCCCTTGAGATCGCCGATGCCGTCGCCATTGGAGTCCTGGTAGGAGCGCGGATAGATCTGGTAGATCACCGCGCCCCGCCACCAATCGCGATCGACGGCGAGATCGGGTTTGGAAGTCGCCTTCAAAGCGGATTGCATCAGTCTCAACCTCCTTTGACCGAGCCGGCCAGCAGCCCGCGGACGAAATAGCGCTGCAGCGAGAAGAACACGATCAGCGGCACGATGATGGTGACGAAGGCCGATGTCGTCAGGATTTCCCAGTCGCCGCCGCGCGAACCGAGCAGCGCATTGAGCTTGGCGGTCAGCACGATCTGATCGCCCTCGGTACCAAGGAAAACCATCGCCACCAACAAATCGTTCCACACCCACAGAAACTGGAAGATGGCGAAGGAGGCCAGCACCGGGAACGACAGCGGCAGCACGATTTTGACGAAGATCTCGAAATCGCTGGCGCCGTCGATGCGCGCCGATTCCATGATCTCGCGCGGCAGGCCGGCAATGTAGCTGCGCAGGAGATAGATGGCGAAGGGCAGGCCGAAGCCGGTGTGCGCCAGCCAGATGCCGAGATAGGTTTTCGACGGCACGCCGAAGAAAGTGCCGACGCCGTTGTAGAGTTTGAGCAATGGGATCAGCGACATCTGCAGCGGCACGACCAGCAGGCCGATGATGACGGCGATCAGCAGCGCGCGGCCGGGAAAGCGCATCCAGGCCAGCGCATAGGCGGCGAAGGCCGCGATCAGGATCGGGATGACGGTCGCCGGAATGGTGACGGTCAGCGAGTTCATGAAGGAGCGGCCGATGCCTTCGGAAAACAGCACCGTGTTGTAATTATCGGTGGTGAATTTCGGCGGCGCCGACGAGGCATAATAGACGCGCTGGCCGCGATCGCCTTCGAAAGCCTTGGGCGAGCTCATGACGAACGTCCCGTCGGCATTGAGCTGCAAGGTCACGCCATCGCCGAGATCGGCGGCCGTGCCGGCCGGATATTGCGTCGGCGCAGCCGACTTGACGCCGAAGGCGCTGATGTTGCGGGCGGCAGTATCGCCGAAGATGTTGCCGGCAAGCACGAATTTGCCATCTTTCTCGACCTGCGCCGAGGCCGGCGGCAACCGGCCGGCTTCGGTCTGGGTGGAGCTGGAGAACGAGTTCCACCAGCCCGAGGCGATAATCTGGTCCTTGTCGCGCAGGGACGAGACCAGGATGCCGAGCGTCGGCACGGTCCAGATGGCAACGAAGATGAGCACGGCGATGTGGACACCGAAACGGCTGGCAAAGGATTTTCCGGTCGCAACGGCCATCTCAATGCCCTCCCGTCTCTTTGTTCGCCTGGCGGATGTTCCAGACCATGATCGGGATGACCGCGATCATGATGATGATGGCGATTGTTGCGCCGCGGCCGAAATCGCCGCCGCCGCGGAACATCCAGTCGAACATCAGATTGGCCAGCACCTGGCTGTTCCACTGGCCGTTGGTCATGGTCAGCACGATGTCGAACACTTTCAGCACCAGGATGGTGATGGTCGTCCAGACCACGGCGATGGTGCCCCAGATTTGCGGCACCATGATCTTCCAGAAGATCTGGAACGGATTGGCGCCGTCGATGACCGCGGCTTCGAGGGTCTCCTCGGGGATGCCGCGCAGCGCCGAAGACAGGATGACCATGGCAAAGCCGGTCTGGATCCAGATCAGGATGATCATCAGGAAGAAATTGTTCCAGAACGGCAGCGATATCCAGACCTGCGGCTGGCCGCCGAAATACTGGATGATAGCGTTGAGCAGGCCGATCTGCGTCTGGCCCTCGCCGCGATATTCGTAAATGAATTTCCAGATCACGCTGGCGCCGACAAAGGAGATCGCCAGCGGCAGGAAGATCAGGCTCTTGGCGATCGTGCCCCACCAGATCTTGTCGGTGAGCACGGCGATGATCAGCCCGAGGAAGGTGCACGCCGCCGGCACCACCGCCAGCCAGATGATGTTGTTGAGGATCGAGTTGCGGAACTCGCGGTCGCCGAACGCCCATTCATAGTTGGCGAAGCCGACAAAGTGCTGACCGCCGCGATCGAGGAAGGACAGCCAGAGCGTCGCCACCACCGGGTAGATCAAATAGACGGTGAGGATGATCATCGCCGGGCCGACGAACAGCCAGGGACGCACCAGCCCCTGCCGGCGCAGATTGTCGATGGCCGCAGCCCCGGCGACGCCGCGCGACGGGAAGATCAGGTCGACCAGCTTGTTGGCGCCCCAGAAATAGGCGACGCAGCCGCCGACGCCGATGA
This sequence comes from Mesorhizobium sp. ArgA1, assembly GCF_053714375.1. NCBI lineage: Bacteria > Pseudomonadati > Pseudomonadota > Alphaproteobacteria > Hyphomicrobiales > Phyllobacteriaceae > Mesorhizobium > Mesorhizobium sp. ArgA1. The sequence continues at coordinate 255,410 of NZ_JBSKBQ010000004.1, read as the reverse complement.
TGATGACAAAAATGGCCGAAAGAATCTGAGCCGCCATGGGTCCCTCTCCCTGCGCATGATCAGCCGGGCTTTGGACAGCCCTGGCGATGTGGCGATGCGCCGATTTAAGTTATTCGGAACGAACGAACGCAAATCGGTCCGGCGAACTGCGCCGGTCGGATCCGGGCCCACGGGCCCGGATCCAGTCTGTGGAGGACGTCCTGAAAACTGCAGCCTGAGCGGCTGCCGATTTGCCGATGATTACTTGATCGCGTCCCAGCTCTTCTGGATGTCGGTGGCGACATCCTGGGCCGACTTGCCGCCGACCAGGTCGATCATGCCGGTCCAGAAGGCGCCGGCGCCGATCTTGCCCGGCATCAGGTCCGAACCGTCGAAGCGGAAGGTCGAGGCATTGGCGAGGATTTCGCCCTGCTTCTTCAACGCGTCGCTGGCATAGGCATCCTTGTTGACCGACTTGAGCGGCGTCACGAAGCCGCCCTGGGCCATCCAGATTTCATGCGCCAGCGGCATCTTCAGGAATTCGATGAACGCGCGGGCACCCTTGCTGTCTTTGGTGATCATGGCGAGCGTACCGGCGCCGAGAACGGGAGTGCCAAGGTCGGGCTTCGAGGCGTAGGGCGGGAAGTAGAAGAAGTCGGCGTCCTGCCCAACCTTGGTCCCTTCCGGGAAGAAGGTCGGGATGAACGAGGCCTGATGATGCAGGTAGCATTTCGGCGGCACCGAGAAGAGGCCCTTCGGGCTGTCGCGGAAGTCGGTCGCGGCAACCGCCTTGGCGCCGCCATCGACCATCTTGTCGTCGGTGGCGATCTTGCCGAAAATGTCGATGGCGTTAACCACCGCCGGATCGTTGAACGGAATCTCGTTCTTCACCCACTTGTCGTAGACGTCAGGCGTCTGCGTGCGCAGCATGATGTCCTCGACCCAGTCGGTCGCCGGCCAGCCGGTGGCGCCGCCCGAGCCGAGACCGATGCACCACGGCGTGCCGCCGTCGGCGATGATCTTCTTCTCGAGATCGGCAAGCTCTTCCTGGGTCTTGGGAACCTTGTAGCCGGCTTCCTCGAAATTGTCCGGCGAGTACCAAACCAGCGATTTCACGTCGGCCTTGTAGGGGAAGGCGAAGAAGCCCGGCTTGCCGTCCTTGTCCTTGAAAGTGCCGAGGTCGACCCATGACTGGCCGGCGCCGTAATTGTCCTTCACCCATTTGGCGGTGTCGTCGCCCAGCGGCGTCAGCAGGCCCTTGGAGGCCAGGTCCTGGATCAGGCCCGGCTGCGGCAGCACGGCGATGTTGGGCGGGCTGCCGGCCTGGGTGTCGATGACGATCTGCTGTTCGTAATTCTCCGACGAGGAGTATTTGATCTCGGCGCCGGTGGCTTCCTGGAAATATTCCAGAACCGTGCGGATGAGGCCTTCGTCCTCGCCGCGCCATGGCCCGAAGATGGTCAGCGTCTCGCCCTTGAGATCGACCTTTTTCAGCTCTTCGTAGTTGGCCCAGTTGAAGCGCTTGTCTTCACCCGGCTTGAACTTCAGTTCGGCTTGCGCCGGCAGGGTCAGGGCGAGCGTTGCAAACGCGGCGCCAAGCAGAAGCATCTTCTTCATCGCATTCCTCCCAGTGGTCACATATATCAGGACGGAACCTCCATTCCGTCCGCCGACGCCGCAGGACTGTGACTCACTCAGAAAGGAACCGCAACCTTTCGAAAGAGTCTTCCAAAGCGCTTTGGTCTTTTTGATCTCGCCATTGAATCCAATGGAAGTCAAGAGGCTAGGAGCCTAATCGATTTAATTTCGGGGCCGCAACACTTGATAAAGTGCAGTGCAGCATAGTTTTTTGGCAGCGCAACAGCAAATTATGCTTCAATCTGGCCGGACCAGTGCGTATGGTCGCCAAGCTCGGCTGCGCCCATCACGGCGCCCGCGTGGATTTCAAAATTAAAAGCGCTTTGAGGCTTGGAGGCCTCCCGGGTGAACCTGAAGCAGCTCTCCCATATGCTGGCTCTATCGCAGACAACGGTCAGCCGCGCGCTGAACGGCTATCCGGAGGTCAACGAGGAAACCCGCCGGCGCGTGGTGGATGCCGCCAAGCGCCACGGCTACCGGCCCAATCCGAGCGCGCGCCGGCTGGCGACCGGCAAGACCGGTATGATCGGCTATGTCCTGCCGACCGGCGCCTCCGTCGATATCGATCCGCATTTCGTCGAATTCCTTTCCGGCCTGGGCGACTATGCCCGCTCGCACGAACTTGACCTCGTTCTGTCGCCGGCAGATGCCGACGACCAGGAGACCACCTATCGCCGCATCGTCGCCAACCGACAGGTCGACGCCGTCTACATCTCCTCGCCGCGGCCGGCCGACCGGCGGGTGGCGCTGGTCAACACGCTGGGCATTCCCTTCATCGTCCATGGCCGCAGCGACGGCTTCAACTTCGACTACCCGTTCACCGACATCGACAATGAGGGCGCCTTCCACGAGGCGGCCCGGCTGCTGGTCCAGCTCGGTCACCGCCGGTTGGCCCTGATCAATGGCGACGACCGCGAAACCTTCGCCATCCATCGTGAACGCGGCATGCGCCGAGCGCTGGCCGCCAGCGGCCTGACGCTCGGTGAGCGCCATGTCTGCTCGGTGACGATGACAGAGGAGAACGGCTATCGCGCCGCCCGGCGCCTGCTCGAACAGAGCGAGCCGCCGACAGCGATCGCCTGCTCCAGCCTGATCATGTCGCTGGGCGTCGTGCGCGCGGTGCGCGACCTTGGCCTGACCATTCCCGGCGACCTGTCGCTGATTGCCCATGACGATGTCTTCCCATGGCTGAAGCCGGAGAATTTCTCCGTTCCGCTGTCGACGACGCGCTCGTCGATCCGCCTCGCCGGCGCCCGCGTCGCCGAGCGGCTGGCGGCGCGCATATCGGGGCTGGAAGAGGGCGCGCGCGGCGAGGTCTGGCCGGTCGACCTGGTGGTCAGGGGCTCCGTCGCCGGCGCGCCGGGTTAGACAGAACTCTCAATCGCTGGAAGCGACGACCTTGGTTCGACACAGAGTCGCCGTCTGTCGTCCAGCCGACAGGCACTCGTTATGTTACCGCGGTGACCCTTCCCGCCGCATCGAGGCGACATGTGACTTTCGCTTGTCGCACTTGGATATCGCCTTGGCGCGCGTACTGTATTCGCACCTCGATCGGCGCCATCAGCGCAGCGTGACGTTGGCGCATTGGACCGGCACTCACCGCCGACACACGCAAGGCGCCAAGCGGCGTTGCGGCAGACACGATCGCCGCGCGGCAGGCGCTCACGACTGCGGGCGTCGTCCCGGGTTTCGCTTTCAATGATGCCAGGGGCCCAAAGGGATAGCCCGTGATAATCCTACCGAGCTCGCCGCGCCCGGCTTTGGAGGGCTTGAGGGTGGATGGTAGGTCGATGGTGCGCGTGGCGCTATTGGCCGAAACAACGGCAGTGTTGTCTGGGGCCGGGCTGCCGCTTGTAGCCGCCGCAGCGGCGGACGGGTTCTTGGTACCTGTCGATACGCTTGCGCTTGCGTTGCCCAAATTGCCGCCAGCATCGACACCGACGCCAAGCGACCCGTTGCCCGTGCCGACCGATGCCCCAACAGTTGTTCCGCCCACACCGTCGACGCTCGCACCCACCCCCACAGAGACGCCCTGCTGACCGGCGCTCACTCCGGCCCCGACCCCGAGACCGCCGACCTTGCCGCCGCCCCCCACGTCAACGGCCGACGCAGGTCCAGTGGCTACTCCGATCATTATTGCGACTGCCACGTATTTGTACATTGCGGGATTCCTCCTGCGGCACAGGTCTGGGCTCGCCCAGCTGCACTCTTGGCTTTCACCATCAAGGCCCCCGCGGGGTCGGGAGCAATGCGTCGGGAAGGGTAATGGTCGTCGCCACCAGAACCCGTTTTGACGAGTTCTGAACCTTCTTGTTTTTTTCCTGCAACCCCGATTGACGGGCCGGCTGGCTTGCAAGTGGACCTGCCGCGACCCGAGCTTCGGTTGCGTGCTTGATACGCGCGATGCGACGCACACTTTGGGCTTTGACGAGCTCGATCGCCTTGCGCGCAGCGCTGAGGTTGATGGCCATGCGGACAACCTTTTCGCGCGCTTGCTCCAACGCAGCGCTCAACTCTGCGGAAGCCTGCTTTGCCGCGTCGCGTTCCTGGAGGGCACCGTCGAGATCACGCATGACTGATTCCGTCCATGCGCGTTCCAGCTTCAATGCGTCGCCGGCCTGCTTCAAAGCGGCCTCGGCCGCCTGTCGGCCCTTTTCGGCATTGGCCCGTTTGGCCGCAGCCAGATCTGCGCTTGTCTTGTTGGCTTCGCTGGCCTGGCGGGCCAAGGTGATGACGCGGCGGGCCGCTTCGAGATCGAGTGTGAGGGCTTCGTCTCTTTGACCCGCCTCTTTCAAGGCTTGTCCCTGCTTGGCCGCAGTGTCGGCAGCTACGCGTGCCTGCTCACTGGCGTCGCGTTCGGCGCGCTGCATCAAGTCCAGTTGCGCTTTTGCCGCCGCCAATTCGCTCTGCGCTGCAACGAGCTTCTGCTGCATTGCGGCGCCATCGTCTGCCGGAGATATCAGCCACAGCAGCAATATGCATAAGGGAATGGCGCTCCACGTCCAGTGGCCCATGCTAAAATGAATCCAGGCCGGACGCGTGTCGCCCTGGAGCTCTGAAGATGATCCACCTCTGAACGTCAATGGCGCGAACCTCGCTGCTAGTTATTCTCACCACACGCAGGACCACGCCATTGCGGTCGTGCTTGCGGTGAGCAATTTCAGCATGCCAGTTCTCTTCGTATGAACCGATTTTGGCCGAAGGGAAACTTGCACTAATTGAGATTGTTCCCAATGCTTGTGCCAACTACCTAATAAGGCTTAGGTGTCCAAAAGGCGTAGGTGACCGGCTGGTGGTTGCTGAAGGTCAACGTGCCGTGCGACCGTTGCGGGCGCCTTCCCTTGGTCGGTATTCCTGTGTGATGGTCGGAGACGTGACTCCCATCGAAGGAGATTGCCATCATGTACGACTAGATCATCGCATAGCTCGGCATAGGAGGCCTGCGAAGGTTCAGAGCTTTGCTGTCGTGGGACAATGGTCTGCCTGGACCTGTCCTTGATTTGGCTTGTAGGGGGTGGCAACCAGTAAGCCGTCGACCAGTCATCCAGGGTGTATCACTTGCCCAAATTCCCGTTCTCCGAAACGGATCCAATCCAACATCCTGGGCCACCGCCGAAGAGTTCGGAGGTGGTGATCGTTGGCGGCGGTGTTATCGGCGTAACGACGGCGCTTTTCCTGGCGCAGCGCAACATTCCGGTGACGCTGCTGGAGAAAGGACGCGTCGCGGCCGAACAGTCCTCCCGAAACTGGGGCTGGATTCGAAAGCAGGGACGAGATGAGGATGAGCTGCCCATCGTCATCGAGGCTATTCGCCGGTGGCGGCAACTGGCCGAGGAATGCGGCGAAGACATCGGGCTGGCCCAGACAGGGGTGACCTATCTGGCTGAGACCGACAAGGACATGGCCGGCTTCGAGGCGTTCATGAGGATCGCCGCGATCCATGATCTCGACACCTGCCTCCTGGACAGTGACGAAACCGCGAAGCTCATCAAAGGCATGTCGCGCAGATTCAAGGGCGCCATGACGACGCCGTCCGACATGCGTGCGGAGCCTTGGCTGGCAGTGCCTGCGCTTGCCCGGCTTGCCGTACGAAAAGGCGTCAAAATCGTCGAGAATTGCGCGGCGCGAACCCTCGAAATCTCAGGCGGCAAAATCAAGGGCGTGTGGACCGAGGCGGGATACATCGAGGCCTCCAGCGTATTGGTCGCGGGTGGCGCGTGGTCATCCCTGTTCTTGCGCAGACACGGCGTCTCCATCCCCCAACTCAGCGTCAGGGTAACCGTAGCCGCAACGGAACCCCTGCCTGAAATCTATGCAGGTGCGGCGACTGACGAACGCATCGCTTTCCGGCGCCGGCAGGATGGCGGCTACACGCTCGCCGCAGGCGGCAGCCATCTGCAGTACCTGGGTCCTGACGCATTCCGGCACGCCACCAAATATCTTCCCGCCCTCAGGGACAATCCACTGGGAACACGCTACTTTCCGTTCGCTCCATCGGGCTACCCCGATGCCTGGTCGACGCCGCGCGATTGGGCGCCGGATGCGCGAAGCCCTTTTGAGAGAATGCGTGTGCTCAGCCCAGCTCCTGAACCGGCCCGTCTGCGTTCGATAGAACGCAGATTCAAACGTCTTTTTCCGCAATTCGAGACGGTTCGCCTAAAGGCCGGCTGGGGCGGCATGATCGACGCAATGCCCGACGTCGTCCCCGTCGTGGATCGCGTGCGGGCAGTCGGCGGTCTTTTCGTCGCGACGGGGATGAGTGGTCACGGCTTCGGCATCGGGCCTGGAATCGGGCGCGTCGTTTCCGACCTGATCCAGGGAACCGATCCCGGGCATGATCTCAGCCGCTTCCGGCTGTCGCGCTTTTCCGACGGAAGCCCTGTCCGGTTAGGTCCGGCCCTGTGAAATGGCCTCGCGACGCTCTGAAGTCCCTTCGACGATCAGCGGACCTTACTTTGAGGGTGGTTCCGCCAAGGTGATCAAATTGCCATCCGGATCATTCAGCTGCGCAATCCTTCCGAATTCGCCGGCTTTCTCGTCCCGGATCGAGAGGCCAGCAAGGGCGAGTTCCTGCCGCGCAACGGACATTTGCGGGACGACGATCGTGCAACGGCCGTGGCCAGCGCTGGTCTCGTCGCGAAAGAGTTGAATGTTGGCCCCGGCGACATCGCGCCACTGAATGAGATTATCCATAGGTCGATCGTCTGGCTCACGCCCGAAGAGGATCGAATAAAACTGTTCAGCCCGTTTCATATCCTTGGTTGTCAGGGCCGCATAAACGCCTTGGATGTGCATTTCGTTCTCCTTCATCTAGGAGAAAAACTCAGCCTCAGGCGGTTAGGTTCCGTCCATGATCTTCGCCGTCAGACTACTCACTTCTTGAGCGCTTCCGCCGCTTTCTACCCATTCATTGCCTCAAGCCGCAGATTTGAGGTGATCGATGAAAGCCCGCAGTTTCGGCAGGACCTGGCGCTTGCCGGGATGATAGAGGAAGACACCCGGCGTGGTCGCGGCCAAGCCCTCCAGCACCGGCTTGAGTTTTCCCTCGGCGATCGGACCTTCAGCGACGGGTCGAGGCGTCTGCGCCAGCCCTACGCCCTGCATAGCAGCCCCCAGCAACGTCGGATAGTCGTGCGCGATCAGCGGGCCTGTGACCATCGCCTTGACCGCCTCGTTGCCGTCAGCGAAAGACCAGGGCGCAATAGCGCCGTTCGAGCGGCGCAAGCGCAGGCAGGCGTGGTGGCGCAAGTCGTCGACACGCTCTGGACAGCCGTGGCGCTCGAGATAGTCGGGGCTGCCGACAACCACGAACGAAAACGATGGCGTAAGTCGCACCGCGACCATGTCGGGCGCGATGAACTGGCCCAGGCGAATGCCAGCATCGAAGCCGCCGGTCGCCAGATCGACCATCTCGTCGCTCGCGGCAATCTCCAGTTCGATCTCTGGGTAGGCCCTGCAGAACGACGCGATCATCGGCTCCAGGATCAGTGGCACGACGGAACGGGGCACCGATAGGCGCAGCAGCCCCGTCGGCCGTTGGCCGACGTCGCGCGCGGCCTCGCCGGCCGCGACGATCTCCTCGAAGGCAGGCCCGGCGCGGTCGAGGAAGCGCTGGCCGGCCTCGGTCAGACCGACGCTCCGTGTCGTGCGGACGAACAGCGCCGCACCCATGCGGGCTTCCAGCGTGCGCACCGCCTGGCTCACCGCGGACGGCGTCACGCCGAGATCGGTGGCGGCGCGGCGGAAGTTGCGGTGCCTGGCGACAGCCAGAAACACCTCCACGCCCTCCAGCGCACCGTACCGGATTGTGTAGTTCTGCTTCATAGGTTGTTCTGATTACAGCGGATGGTCGAATTATGGAAGCGGGCTTAGGTAAGAGCTGCAAGCCAGGAGACATCTTGCCAAGGAGATTGCAATGACCGATGAACTTGATGGCGTGCGTGACCATTATCGCGCGACCGGCCTGACCGAGCGGCTGAAGACGGTACTGGCTGCCCTCGGCTCGGAGGATCAGCGTCTTACGCCCCAGCAATTGGGTGCCCTCGATCAATTTCACACCCGCGGGCTTGCTGCCACCGCCGAGCTTGCTCGATTGACGGGGATCGCGGCCGGCATGTCGGTTCTGGACGTCGGTTCGGGCGTCGGCGGACCGGCTCGCTTTCTGGCCGCGACCCATGGCTGCCTGGTTACCGGCGTCGACCTCAGCGAGCCTTTCGTGGATGCCGCGCGCTATCTGACCGAGCGGACGGGACAGAGCGGGCAGCTGTCATTTCAGATTGCCAGCGCGCTGGGGCTACCATTCGATGATGGCCATTTCGACGTCGTGCTGCTGCAGCATGTGGCGATGAACATTTCCGACCGCGCGCGGCTCTACAGCGAGATCCGGCGCGTGCTGAAGCCTGGCGGCAGGTTTGCCACCTTCGACGTCGTCTCGGTCATTGGCGAGCCGCACTATCCGCTGCCTTGGGCGCGAACACCGGCGACGAGCTTCCTCCTCACAGCCGAAGCGACGGGCGAGACGATCGAACCGGCCGGCTTCCGCGTGCTGGCATGGCAAGACGACACCGAGACCGCCAAGGCCTGGTTCGCGCAGCTGCGCGCATCCGGACCGCCGCCTTCACCAAATCTCGGCGTGGTGATGGGACCGGACTTCGCTGAGCTTTCGACCAACCTGGGACGAAATCTCATGCAGGGCCGGCTCGGCGTCCTGACCGCGGTGTTCGAGGCTGTGTGAACCAACTGTTGATGGGAGGCCAAATGTCGACGGAAGTCCTGTTCCAAATCCATCTCGTTCTAGGCTATGTCGCGTGGCTGCTTTGCTTTGGCGCTTATATCTGGCCGTGGTTAAGCGCGATGGACCGGGTCGCGGCGCATCGTGCCATTGCAACTTTTCACAGCTTCCGCTTCTTCGGGCTGGTCTTCATCCTTCCGGGTGTCGTAAGTCCCAACTTGCCCGCCGGCTTCGCCGTGTTCGCCGCATACGGCGACTTCGCTACCGGTGTGCTGGCCATGCTGGCGCTGCTCACATTGCGAATAAGGCCGCTCTTCGGGCTGTTCGTCGTCGCCTTCAATCTCGTGGGAACTGTCGACATCGTCGTCGACTATTACCATGCCATACAGGTCGACCTTCCCGCGCACGCGGAGTGGCTGGGCGGCACCTACGCGATCCCAGTCATCTATGTACCGCTGCTGATGATCACGCACATAGTGGCGATCTATTTTCTGGTACGTCCTCGGCAAACCGAGGCTTGAGCCAGGGCGGCTACTCCTTCTCCGCTTCAGCAGCCTTGGTGTCCAGCAACCCGTAGCCGAAATCATTGTCCCGCCCCTTCGGGCCGAGATCCCTCGCGGTGGCGGCCAGCGCCTTTGCGATATCGTCAGCCGAGCGCTCGGGTGCGGCGTGGATCAGGTTGGCGATCGCACCGGAGACGATGGCGGCGGCAAACGAGGTGCCGGTGACGACGTCCGAGCCGGCGCCGCTCGGCGCAACCATTTCGACGCCGGGCGCGGAGATGAAGACGTAGGCGCCGCGATTGGCCTGCTGCATCAGCCCGTCCTTGGCGTCGGTGGCTGTCACCGCGATGACGCCGTCATAGGCGGCCGGATAGCCATAGGGCGCCTTCGGACCGTTGTTCCCTGCGGCGGCGACGAGAATGATGCCGAGCCCACGGGCATTGCGGCAAGCGGTGGCGAGCAGGTCGTTCTTGGGGCCGACGAAGCTCATATTGATGATCGAGACATTCTGGTCCGCCGCCCAGTCGAGCGCCGACAGGATGACATCCATGGTCGACTTGCCGTCTTCGAAGGCGCGGGCGTGATAGATTCGAGCCCCGGGCGCCATGCCTTCGAGCGCACCGACGCCGGCAATCAGCCCGTCAACCGAGGTTCCGTGGTCACGCTTTTCGATCGGCACATTGGGCATAGCGTCGAACTGGTCGGCAATGACGCCGGCCAGCGCCGGATTGGTGTCGTCAATGCCGGTGTCGATGACGGCGATGCGCACGTTTTCGCCGTTGGCCTCCTTGTTGTCGAGCTGGATGCGCTCGAACGCATAGTTGACGATGCCGGCCGCCTGCTGCAGCGAATAGACATGGTTGGGCTCGCGCCGCTGGGTGCGGCCGTCGGCGGCCAGCTGCGCCAGCACGGTGCCAACCGGGCGGCCATCGGGGATGCCGAAGCGCACCAAAGTGGTGCCGAGCAGCCGCGACTGGCGCTGCGAGCGCACTTCAAGGCCGAAAGAGGCTGCGATCTGCTGGACGGCGCCTGCGTCGCCATCGATGGTCACCAGCACTTCGTCGGGCACGAACTCGCCGACCACGGCGCGGCGGGGTGCAGTCGCGACAAGATCGGTCGGCGAAACGATCGCTCCGCCGGCCGGCGGTCCGGCCTGCGAGTCGGCAGGCGGCGCTGACGGCCGGGGCGTCGGCACCGGCGCTGCGGAAGCGGGCGGATTGGGAAACAGGTCGACGATCAGGGCCGGAAGGACAACAGTGCCCTGGCCGCCGCCGGCTTCGCCATTTGCACCATTGTCGTCCTTGGGGCAGTCGGCCGCGGCTGCACCGGCCGGGTCGGTGCAGTCGGTCTTTGTGCGGCCGGCATTGGGATCTTTGGTCTGCGCCGACGCAGGCACGGCGGCGATTGTCATCGCCGCCGCCAGAGCAATTCCAAGAAAGGTGCGTAGCGGTTTTCTGTCCGGAATTGCGTCAAAACAAAGAGATAGAGCGGTCCGGCGTTTCCGTGAAACGGTGAACCGCTCTAGGAGTGCTGCAAGTCGAATGACTGCCTTAGCTGCCATCAACCGGTTTCCTTCCCTCGATCACAGTCTCCGTGAAAGGCTGGGCGGCAATAAGGCCGACGAGCTTGGCGTAGTCTGCTCCGGTCTTGGCCGGGATGGCGATGCGGAAGACGCTCGAGGCAGTCGGCCCGCCGGCGATCTTCAGCCCGTTCTGGTCGAGGAAGACGGCGATGTCGGACATCCTGGCCTCCGGCTTGAACTTGACCAGCGCGAAGGGCAGTTTCGCCAGCTCATCCTCGGCCCCGGCAATCTCAAAATCACTGCCCTTGCCGCCGGTGTGCACGTAGGACTGCACCACCACCAACGCCAGCAAGACCGCGGCTGCCGCCCAGGCAACGCCGACCGGCACCGCCATGAAACGGTCGAGCGCCTGCGCCAACCAGGAACGGCCCGCCGGCGCGCGCGCCGGCCCGGCCTCGGCGTCGAGCGCCTTGGCAAAACGGCTGAGCGCGTCGGCCGGCGGCCGGATCGCTTCATTGGCGGCAGTCGTGCCGGAAAATTCGGCCTCGGCCTCGCCAAGCGCCGCCATCGCGGCCGGATCTGTTGCCAGCCACTCTTCGACGGCTTCGAGGTCGGAACCTTCCAGCGAGCCGTTCAGGTAGAACGGCAGCAGCGTTTCCATTTCGTCGCGGCGCGACATCTTTTCAGCGGCGCTCATATCTTCAGGATTGCTCATGGCCACCCCCTATCGTAACCGGCGGCCTTCAGGGCTTCGCCGAGTTTCTTGCGGGCGTAGAACATTCGGGTCTTGACGGTAGCGACCGGGATGTTGAGCACCTCGCCGATCTCCGTCACCGACTGTCCGTGGTAATAGGCAAGGTCGATCACCGAGCGGTGTTCTTCCGGCAAGGCATCGACGAAGCGCCGCAAGGCGGCGCCCTTGTCTTCCTTCATGGTGGCGACTTCGGGCGTGTCGGCGCTGTCGGGGACCTGCGCCGCATCGTCGTCGTCGATCCAGTCTTCCTTCTTCTTGCGCAGCATCGAAAGCGCCTTGAAGCGGGCGATGCCGAGCAGCCATGTCGAGACTTCCGAGCGTCCTTCGAAGCCGGGCGCCTGGCGCCACAGCTCAAGAAAGACCTCGTTTGCGATATCGTCGGCCATCATTTCCGATCCCGTCTGGCGCGCCACGAAGCGGTAGACCCGCGCGTGATGACGCATGAACAGCAGCCGAACAGCGGCACGGTCGCCCTTCGCGACCCGGTCGACAAGCGCGCGATCAGTCTCGGTCGCTGCCGTCATGGCCGGTCGAGCCGCCTGGCTCCTGTTAGCTCTGTCGCCGATCGTGCCAAAAAGGTTCATCCTTCCGCCAAAGGAATTTTGCGGAAGCTAACCGAAGAAGATGTGTGTTGCCAGTGGGGGCTGTGGGGAAGGGAAGAGCGCCCAGCTCAATCCAGAAAAGCCTTCGCCTTCATCGTCGCCGGTACTGCCACGCCCAGCCGCTTCAGCACCGTTGGGGCCAGCTGCAACTGGTCGAGCAGCGTATCGGCCTCCGGCCCTTTGCCTTGCCCGAAATAATACAGCGCGAAATCCTGCATGTCGTCGTCATGGCCGCCATGATGGCCGCGGCCTGTCTGGCCGTGGTCGGCGGTGACGATCACCTCGTAGCCGGCTTGCCGCCAGCCTGGCAGGAAGGCAGCCAGCATGCCGTCCATCGCGTAGACGGCATGATCCATCTCGTGGCAATCGTGGCCGAAGCGGTGGCCCATCGAATCCAGCGTACAGGTGTGCAGGATGCCATAATCGATACCGTGGCGCCGGGTCAGCATGGTCAGCGTCGCAAACAGGTCGACATCGCTCGGCGTCATCTGGTTGCGCAAATTGTAGCCGGTCATGGTGTGGAAGCGGCCATGCGTGATCGGCCCATCTGGCTCGTCGAACTCCATGTCCTCGACCAGGTCAAACGGATAGGAGCGGAAGAATTCGGACCAGTAGGAGTGCGTCACCGCACCGGTCTTGCCGCCAGCCTTGCTGACCTCGGAGAAAATGTCCGGCTTGTCGACGAGAAAACGGTTCTCGTTGGACAGGATGCCGTGTTCCTGCGGCGAAACCCCGGTGTGGATCGAGGCATAGCAGCAGGCCGAGGTCGACGGCAGCACCGAGCGCATCTTCCACACCCGCGCCTCGCCCGACTGCACCCAGCCCTCGAGATTGCCCATCAGCCGGCGCCAGTTCCGGTAAGGCACGCCGTCGAGGACGATGAGGAGAAGCTTGGTCTTGAGCGCCATGACGGCTCCGGGCGATTGGGCAGAAACAAGGGCCTGTTGCCTTTAGGCGGCAGGCCCTCTTCTGTCATGGGCCAGACGTTCGGCCAGTGCGTGTAGATGCTCGCGCTGCGCTTGCGTCAGTTGCCCGCGCTTGCCATGCGCCGTCCCTTGATCGCCTTTTCCAGCCAGCCGATTTCCATCTCGGGAACGGAAGACAGCAGCAGATCGGTATAGGCGTCGAAGGGCGGCGTCAGCACCTTGCTCTTGGCGCCATAGCGCACCACCTCGCCGCGATACATCACCGCGATCGAATCGGCGATCGACTTCACCGTCGCCAGATCGTGGGTGATGAAGAGGTAGGCGACCTTCTCATGCTGCTGCAGGTTCAACAGAAGCTTGAGAATGCCGTTGGCCACCAGCGGGTCGAGCGCCGATGTCACCTCGTCGCAGATGATCAGCTTCGGCTTGGCGGCAAGAGAGCGAGCAATACAGACGCGCTGCTTCTGGCCGCCGGACAATTCGGCCGGATAACGGTCGAGGAAGCCCTTGCCCATCTCGATCTCGTCGAGCAGTTCGGCCACACGCTTGTCGCGTTCGCGGCCGCGGATGCCGAAATAGAACTCGAGCGGCCGGCCGATGATGGTGCCGACGGTCTGGCGCGGGTTCATCGCCACGTCGGCCATCTGGTAGATCATCTGCAATTGTCGCAGATCCTCCTTCGGCCGGTCGGCGAGCCGGTTGGCGAGCGGCCTGCCATCGAAGGTGACGGTGCCTTCCTCGGGCGGCAGAAGCCCGGTGATGGCGCGCGCCAGCGTCGACTTGCCGGAGCCGGATTCGCCGACGACGGCCAGCGTCTGGCCCGGATAGATGTCGACCGAGACGTTCTTAAGCACCTTGACATGGCTGCCGCCATAAGCGGCGGTGACGTTCTTGACCGAGAGGAACGGCGCAGTACCTGGCTTCTGTTCGGCGTGCTCGATCTCATGCACGGAGACCAGCGCATTGGTGTATTCCTGGCGCGGCTCCTTGATGATCTGGCGGGTGCCGCCCCATTCGACCAGCCTGCCATGGCGCAGCACCATGATCTCGTCCGAGACCTGGGCGACGACTGCAAGGTCGTGGGTGATGTAGAGCGCCGCGACATGGGTGTCACGGATGGCGTCCTTGATCGCCGCCAGCACGTCGATCTGCGTCGTCACGTCGAGCGCGGTGGTCGGCTCGTCGAAGACGATCAGGTCTGGCTCCGAGCACAGCGCCATCGCCGTCATCACCCGCTGCAGCTGGCCGCCCGAGACCTGGTGCGGGAAGCGTTCGCCGATGGTTTCGGGGTTCGGCAGGCTGAGCTTCTTGAACAGCGCAATAGCGCGCTTCTCCGCCTCGGCCCGTGTCGCGGTGCCGTGCAGCAGCGTGGCTTCCACCACCTGGTCCATCAGCTTGTGCGCCGGGTTGAAGGCGGCGGCCGCCGATTGCGCGACATAGCAGACCTCGCGGCCGCGCAATTTGCGGAAACCTTCCTTGCCGCCCTTGAGGATGTCGCGGCCGTTGAGCAGCACCTCGCCGCCGGTGATGCGCACGCCACCGCGGCCATAGCCCATCGACGACAGGCCGATTGTAGATTTGCCGGCGCCGGACTCGCCGATCAGGCCGAGCACCTTGCCCTTTTCCAGCGTCAGCGATACGTCGTGCACCAGCACGATGTTCTTCGGCGCCTCGCCGGGGGGAAACACTGTCGCTTCGATGCGCAGGTTGCGGATATCGAGCAGCAGGCCGGGCTTTGCTTTTGTGTCGGCCATCACCCGCGTCCTCCCTTCAGGCTTGTCGTGCGGTTGAGGATCCAGTCGGCAACAAGGTTGACCGAAATCGCCAGCGCCGCGATCGCGGCGGCGGGGAAGAGCGCGGCCCCAATGCCGAACACGATGCCGTCCTTGTTTTCCTTGACCATACCGCCCCAGTCGGCATCCGGCGGCTGTACGCCCAGGCCGAGGAAGGACAGCGTCGACAAGAACAGCACGGCATAGATGAAGCGCAGGCCGAGTTCCGAAACCAGCGGCGACAGCGCATTGGGCAGAATCTCGCGAAAGATGATCCAGCCGCTGCCTTCGCCGCGCAATTTGGCGGCTTCGACATAATCCATGACGTTGATGTCGACGGCGACTGCGCGCGACAGCCGATAGACGCGGGTCGAGTCGAGAACGCCCATCACCAGGATCAGCGTCACCAGATTGGTCGGCAGCACCGAGAGCACAACGAGCGCCATGATCAGCGTCGGGATCGACATCAGCAGGTCGACGAGGCGCGACAGAAGCGTGTCGAACCAGCCGCCGAACACCGCCGCGGAGAAGCCGAGTATGGCGCCGAGCGAGAACGACAGCGCGGTGGCCAGCACCGCGATGAACAAGGTGACGCGGGCGCCATAGATCATGCGCGACAACAGATCGCGGCCAAGATTGTCGGTGCCCAGCCAATGCGCGGATGACATCGGTTCCCAGGGAACGTCGCTGACAATCTCGGCATTGCCATGTGGTGCGATCCATGGCGCGAAGACAGCAGCCACGACGAACATCGCCGTCAGCACGATGCCGATCAGCGCCGGGATGGGAATGCGTTTGATATCGAGCATGCCCGCTCCCTATTTCGGATGTCTGAGGCGCGGATTGGCGACGATCGCCCCGATGTCCGCGATGATGTTCAGGCTGATATAGACGGCCGCAAAGATCAGGCCGACCGCCTGCACGACCGGCACGTCGCGCTTGGTGACGTGGTCGACCAGGTATTGTCCCATGCCGGGATAGACGAAGATCACCTCGACCACGACGACGCCGACGATGAGGTAGGCGAGGTTGAGCATGACGACATTGATGATCGGCGCGATCGCATTGGGGAAGGCGTGCTTGCGGATGACGTTGAAGGCCGACAGGCCTTTCAGTTCCGCTGTCTCGACATAGGCCGACTGCATGACATTGAGGATGGCCGCGCGGGTCATTCGCATCATGTGGGCAAGAACAACCAGCGTCAGCGCGGCGGCCGGCAGCGCGATCGCCTGCATGCGCTCGCCGAACGGCATGCCGTCATAGACCGTGGAAATCGCCGGAAACCATTGATATTTGACGGCAAAGAAAAAGACCAGCACGTAGCCGATGAAGAACTCCGGGAAGGACGTCGAAGCGAGCGCCAGGCCGGAGATCAGCTTGTCGACCCAGCCATTGCGGTAGCGCACCGCGATCAGGCCGAGGATGATGGCCAGCGGCACGGCCACGATCGCTGCCCAGAAGGCGAGGAACAGCGTGTTCCACAGCCGGCCCTTGATCGAGGTCGCGATATCCTGGCCGCTCGACATTGCCGTGCCGAGATCGCCGGTGAGCGCACCGCCCAGCCAGTGGAAATACCTGATGTAGGCGGGCTGGTTCAGTCCGAGCTGCTCGCGCAGATTGGCGAGCGACTCCGGCGTCGCCGACTGTCCGAGAATGGCTTGTGCAACGTCGCCGGGCAGGATTTGCGTGCCGGCGAAGATCAGGACCGAAACGGCCAACAGGAGGACGATGCCCAGCGCAATGCGCTGGGCCACCAGTTTCACGATGGGTGAGGACATCTCCGCAAGGCCGGGCTCAGGCTTCGAGCCAGCACTTCGCCAGGGCGTAGCCGTTCATCAGCTCCTGATGCGGATCGTCAACCCAGCCGCCGACCTTGGCCCCGGTTGCGTCGATGAACTGATTGAACATCGGCAGGATCAGGCCGCCCTCGTCGCGCACCATGACGGCCATGTCGTGGTACATCGCCTTGCGCTTGGCCTCGTCGAGCTCGGCGCGCGCCGCAAGCACCATCTTGTCGAAGTCCGGGCGCTTGAAACGCGTGTCGTTCCAGTCGGCGGTCGACAGGTAGGCGGTGGAGTACATCTGGTCCTGGGTCGAGCGGCCACCCCAGTAGGAGGCGCAGAAGGGCTGCTTGTTCCACACCTCGTTCCAGTAGCCGTCGCCGGGCTCGCGCTTGATCTCGAGCTTGATGCCGGCCTTGGCGGCGCTCTGCTGGTAGAGCTGGGCTGCGTCGACGGCGCCCGGGAAGGCGACGTCCGAGGTCCTCAGCAGCACGGAACCATCATGGCCCGACTTCTTGTAGTGGAACTTGGCCTTGTCCGGATCGTACTTGCGCTGCTCGATCTCGGTGAAAAGCGGATAGGAGGCGTTGATCGGGAAGTCGTTGCCGAGCGAGCCGTAGCCGCGCAGCACCTTGTTCAGCATCTCCTCGCGGTCGATCGCCAGCTTCAGCGCCATCCTGAGGTCGTTGTTGTCGAACGGCGCCGTGTTGCAATGCATGATGAAGACGTAGTGGCCAGGGCCGGCATGGTTGCGGATGGTGACGCCCGGAACGCGCTTGATCAGGTCGACGATCTTCGGCTCGACGCGGTTGATCATGTTGACCTGGCCGCCCTGCAGGGCCGCCGTGCGCGCCGTCGCGTCGTTGATGACGACGACTTCGATCTGATCGGCATGGCCCATCTTGTCGCCCTGCCAGTAATTGGCGAAGCGCTCGCCGACATGGCGCACGCCGGGCTCGTTGGTGACGATCTTGTACGGGCCGGCCGAGATGCCGCCGTCTGGCTTGTCCTTGCCGCCATTAGGCTGGACGATCAGGTGATAGTCGCTGAGCAGATAGGGAAGGTCGGCATTGGCCTCCTTCAGCGTCAGCACCACTTCCTTGCCGCTGGCCTTGATGCTCTCGATGCCCTTCATGTAGCCGAGCGCGCCCGACTTCGACTTCTCGTCGGAATGGCGCTCGAGCGTCGCGGCGACGTCCTCGGCGGTCACGGTCTTGCCGTTGTGGAATTCGACGCCGTCGCGAATTTTCAGCGTCCACACCTTGGCGTCGTCCGACGAGCCGATCTCTTCGGCAATGCGGTTCTCGAGCTTGCCCTCGGGCGACAGCTCGACGATCATTTCGCCCCAGCACTTGCCGAAGGCGAACGGCACCTGCGTCATCATCAGCGCGGGGTCGAGGCTGTTGGTGGATTCACCGCCGACCAGGCCAGCCTTCAGCGTGCCGCCCTTGACCGGGCCTTCCGCGCGAGCCGCGCTGGAAAGCAGCATGTTGGCGAAGGGTGCGGTGACGCCGAGCGCGGCAGCGCGGCCGAGAAAATCACGGCGGCTGAGCTTGCCGGACGCAACACGCCGGCTGAGATAGTCGAGTTCGTTTGTCATGATGAGTTCCTCACTCTGTTGGTTTCGACCTTGTGGTCGTTTCTTTTTTCTTGTGAGGGGAATAATGACCGTAAGGGAAAGCCGTAAGCAAGACCGAATGCGACATGCCGTGGCGTAAATCGCACGTCGCAACTGGACCAGTCGAATTTGCGCTCAGAGCAGGTCGCGCGGGATCGTCTCTTCGAAATCGCGCTCGAAAACCAGCGTTTCGCCCTCATAAGCCTCGATTCTGGCACTGACGGTGAAGTTTTGCGCGTCGCAGCGCATCTCGGCCGATATCTCTGTGCGCACCGACCATCCATTTCGCGACAAGGTCTGTGTCCAGCGCGTGCGACCCGAGGCCGACAACGGGTCGTCGGGATGGATCGTCCAGCTCTCGCGGGCAATGCTGCCATTGGCCAGCCCGTGCGCGAGATCGCGCACTTCGCCGAAATCATCCGTGATCGACAGCGTGACGATGCCGGTCTTCTCGTTGCGGTCGATGTGGCGTTCGGAATTCGCCGCACGGACCGTCTCGGTCGCCCAAGGTGTGGCGCCTTCGGGGGCTTGGAATGAAACTTCGTCAGCTTTTGCCAGCTGGCGCAACGGCAGTCTCAGCGTCGTCGCCGAAAGGTCGATCCGCACCGGCTCGGGCGACGGCCAGATCATCGGCCAATAGGCATTGGAAACGGCGATGCGCAGCTTGTGTCCGGCGGGCACGCGGTAGGCGCACTGGTCAAGCACGACGCGCGCAGAAACGGCCTCACCAGGCACCAGTGCTTCCGGAAATTCATGCGAGTTGCGGTGGGTGAGATTGAGCACACCGTAGGAGATCAGCTCCGAGGCGCCGTCGGGATGGACGTCACAAAGACGCACCGCGATGTTGGCTTGCCTACGGTCAGAGGAAAGGCGTACCTCGACCTCCGGCGCGCCGACGATGTCGAGCGCCTCGGCGAGCACAGGCTGATCGAAGCAGAGGGACAGCGCGTCGTCGGGGCGCTGGTCGCCCGGCAGCTCCGGACCGAAGGTGAAGGGAAAATATTCGCCGCCGGCGAGTCCGCAGCTTTGCGGTGTCGCAACGATCGCCGGCTTGGCGCCGGCGGCGACGAGTTCGATTGCCTCGACCTTGATGTTGGGCGACGGCCACTCCTGCTCCGCAATCCAGTGGCCCGGCCGCTCCGGGTGCCAGCGCGCCGGCCGCACTGAGTCCATGACATAGGCGCGGTAGTCCGGGTCGGTCTCGACGCCGGTGTCGATGCCTTTCAGCCAGCGGTCCCACCAGCGCAGCGCCTCCTGCAGGAAGCCGATGGCGGGTTTGGGTCCGGCATAGTGCGGGTATTTGTGGATCCACGGCCCGACAATGCCTTTTGCCGGCGCCTGGATGTTGGCAACGAGGTGCGAAATCGTGTTGCGGTAGCCGTCATGCCAGCCGCCGATCGACAGCACCGCGGCTTTGACGGCGGAGAAATCCTCGCAGATCGAACCACGCTTCCAATAGGCATCGCGGTGCTGGTGGTTGAGCCACAACGGCAAAAGGAAAGACTGGTTCTCCAGCCGCGTCAGCCACAGATCGCGCCAGCGGTTGTCGCCGACGATCAACGGATCCGGCGGCCGCGACGAATAGGAGAGCATGGTCGAAGCCCAGCCGAAATTCTCCGTCAGCAGGCAACCGCCCTTGTAATGGATGTCGTCGGCATAGCGGTCGACGGTCGAGCACAGGCTGATGACAGCCTTCAGCGCCGGCGGCTGCCTGGCCGCGACCTGCAGGCAGTTGAAGCCGCCCCAGGAAATGCCCATCATGCCAACGCTGCCGTTGCACCAGGGCTGCGCTGCCGCCCAGGCGATGATGTCGCAGGCGTCCTGCAATTCCTGCTCGGAATATTCGTCGTCCATCAGCCCTTCGGAATCGCCATTGCCGCGCATGTCGACGCGGATCGAGGCGTAGCCGTGGCCGGCGAAATAGGGATGCGTCAGCTGATCGCGAAAGATCGTGCCGTCGCGCTTGCGGTAGGGCAGGTGCTCGAGGATCGCCGGCACCGGATCGCTGCTGGCATCCTGCGGCATCCACACCCGCGCCGACAGCCGGCAGCCATCCGGCATGACGATGCCCATATCCGGAAATTCGACGACCTTGCGGGGAAATTCGGTGACGGTTTTCATGCGCTGGCATAACGCCCCGCCAGCCCAAGACTTTCAATCGCCAATCGCGACTGGAGCAGCGAAAAATGCGACCTGGCCACAGCCTGCTTCACGACCTCAGTTCAATGGAATCTCGTTCTCGGCCTTGCTGTCCTGATAGACGCCGGAAAGCGCGTCGTAGCGTGCCGATATCCTGCCGATCCGCCCCTCCAGCCTTTCGCGCTCGGCCTGCGGCAGTGCCCGCACCAGTCTGCGAATGGAAAAACTATTCCAATAAGCATTCTCGGCATTGTAGCCGCCGGGATCGAGGGTGAAGACCTCTTTCAGGATCTTCAGATCGTGCGGGATGGCAAACGAGTCGCGCGAATCCTCGTGGCTGAACAAATAGTAGAAATTGTCGAAGCCGGTCCAGGTGATCGCCGACAGGCACAGCGAACAAGGCTCATGCGTGGCGATGAAGATGGCGTCCTTGGTGTCGACACGCTCCGCCTTCGGCATTTCATAAAAACGCTTCAGGCAGTGCACCTCGCCATGCCAGAGCGGGTTTTCCATCTCGTTGTTGGTTTCGGCCAGCACCAGCGAGCGGTCGCTCTTGCGCAGGATCGCGGCGCCGAACAGCTTGTTGCCGTGGGCCACGCCGTCAGCCGTCTTCGGCACGATGTCGTGCTCGATGACGTCGAGCAGGCGGTCGATCAGCGAAATGTCGGTCATTTACTCAGGTCTCGTCAGGGAGATGGATCTCGTAGGGGTGCGAGAAGTGGAACTCTTCGAGGTTGGAACCGTCGCCGCCGCGGTCGACGATGACGAAATCCTGGGCTTCGCCGAGCGGCGTCAGCACGCCGTGCCAGAGATTGCGGGGGTAGTTGATGCCCTGCCCGGGCGCTGTGATGAAGGCGTGCGGTTCGCCCGGACCGTCCTTGCCGTCATGGCAGACGACGACCAGGAACGGGCGCGGCGACAGCGGAATAAAAGCCTGGCTGCCGAACGGATGCCGCTCGACCATGGTCAGTTTCAGCGGCAGTTCGTAAGGCGTACCGCGCACCATCGAGATCAGCACGCGCGAATTCGGGCCCGCCGCCTCGGCCTTGGCCAGGTCGTGATAGCGCTCGGCGCGGCCGGCGTTGATCGGATAGTGGTTGTCGCCGCCCATGTCGATGACGTCGCCGAAGCCGGCAAAGCTTTCGCGGGTCAGCGGCCGCGCTGCGATTCGGGTCACCGCGCGCGACCGCCGAAGCCCGCGCCGCCGAGCTTGGCGTGCCGGTTGACGTCCTTGTAGAGCAGATAGCGGAATTTGCCGGGGCCGCCGGCATAGCAGGCCTGCGGGCAGAAGGCGCGCAGCCACATGAAGTCGCCGGCCTCGACCTCGACCCAGTCCTGGTTGAGACGGTAGACCGCCTTGCCCTCCAGCACATAGAGCCCGTGTTCCATCACATGCGTCTCGGCGAACGGGATGACGGCGCCGGGCTCGAGCGTGACGATGGTGACATGCATGTCGTGGCGCATGTCGGCTGGATCGACGAAGCGCGTCGTCGCCCAGCGACCCTCGGTGCCGGCCATCGGGCTCGGCGCGACCTGCTGATCGCTGCTGAAGAAAGCTTCCGGCGCGTCGATGCCGTCGACCGCCTCATAGGCCTTCCTGATCCAGTGGAAGCGCACGGCCTCTCGGCCTTCGTTGCGCACCGTCCAGCCACTGGCCGGCGGCAGGAAGGCAAAGCCGCCGGTTTGAAGCACGTGGGTCTTGCCGGCCAGCGAAACGGTCAACTCGCCTTCGACCACGAACAGCACGCCCTCGGCGCCGGCGTCCGGCTCCGGCCGGTCGCTGCCGCCGCCAGGCAAAACCTCGACGATGTACTGCGAAAAAGTCTCGGCGAAACCCGACAGCGGCCTTGCGATGATCCAGGCCCTGGTCTTGTCCCAGAACGGCAGCGGGCTGGTGACGATGTCTTGCATCACCCCTTTGGGGATGACCGCATAGGCCTCGGTGAAGACCGCGCGACCGGTCAAAAGCTCGTTCTGGCCGGGATGGCCGCCATGCGGCGCATAATAGGTTCGCTCGGTTGTCTTGATCATATCCATAGTCCTGAACCCTATTGCGGGAGCATGTCTTTCAGGCGGAGCAGCGCGATGCGCTCGACCTGTTTGCAGGCGGTATCGAGTTCGACGCCACGGCTGTTGCCGATGCGCGCTTCGAACTCGGCGAGGATTTCCTCCTTGGTCTTGCCCCGCACCGCGATGATGAAGGGGAAGCCGAAGGTGGTGACGTAGGCAGCGTTGAGTTTGGAAAACAGCTCGCGCTCCTTGTCAGTCAGCGCGTCGAGGCCAGCGGAAGCCTGTTCCCTGGTCGATTCCGCCGTCAGACGCCTGGCCTTGGCCAGTTTGCCGGCAAGATCGGGATGGGCGTTGAGCACGCCGAGCCGTTCGGTCTCGCTGGCGGCGCGGAAGACGCGGCAAAGCGCATTGTGCAGGCCGCCGGAGCTGTCATGCGCGGGTCCAAGCTCCAGTTCATAGGCACGTTCGGCGACCCACGGCGAATGTTCGAACACGCCGCCGAATGTGTGGACGAAGGTCTCGAATTCCATCTTCGACGGCTTGAGCGCGGGCGGCTGGTAGGGATGGTGCTCCCGCCAATGCCTGGCGATATCGGTGCGCCGTGCCAGCCACACCTTGTCGTGCGATTTCACATAGTCGACGAAGCGCTTCAGCGCGGCCACCCGGCCGGGACGTCCGACGAGGCGGCAATGCAGGCCGATATTCATCATGCGCGGCCGGCCGGCTTTGCCTTCGGCATAGAGCGTGTCGAAACTGTCTTTCAAATAGGCGAAGAACTGGTCGCCCGAATTGAAGCCCTGCGGCGTAGCGAAGCGCATGTCGTTGGCGTCGAGCGTGTAGGGGATGACGAGCTGCGCGCCGCCCTCATGCGCGAACCAGTAGGGCAATTCGTCGTCATAGGTGTCCGACACATAGTCGAAGCCGCCTTCTTCGGCGACCAGCCGCACCGTGTTGATCGAGGTGCGACCGGTGTACCAGCCCGTCGGGCGCTGTCCGGTCACCTCGTAATGCAGCTTGATCGCCGCTTCGAGGTCGCGGCGCTCATCCTCGGCGCTGTGGTCGCGGTAGTCGATCCATTTCAGCCCGTGCGAGGCCATTTCCCAGCCGGCTTCCTGCATGGCCGTGACCTGGTCGGGCGACCGGGCAAGGGCGGTGGCGACCCCGTAACAGGTCACCGGCACATCAGCCTCGCTGAACAGGCGCAACAGCCGCCAGAAGCCGGCCCGCGCGCCATATTCGTAGATCGATTCCATGTTCCAGTGGCGCTGGCCGACCCAGGGGGCGGCGCCGACGATTTCCGACAGGAAGGCTTCCGACGCCTTGTCGCCATGCAGCACGCAGTTCTCGCCGCCTTCCTCGTAGTTGACGACGAATTGGACGGCTATATGCGCGCCACCCGGCCATTTCGGATCCGGCGGATTGGCTCCGTAGCCGCGCATGTCTCTCAAGTAACGCATTGCCCCTCCCTGCCGGACGCTGCCGGAAGTTGTGATCAGGATAGTCGAAAGGGCTGCCTGCGCATTCCCCCGAAATTTTTGAAAGTGTTTTTGTGCCGCTCCGCTCGACCGGGACTTATGCATCGCCTTTAATTGGCGCACAATTCATTGCTTTGTTCGACTGTACCGAAATGGGAGGCGCCAGTGGCAGAAACGTCGAAAGCCGATGGCGGACGTCTGACGACGCATGTGCTCGACACCGCGACCGGCAAGCCGGCGGCGGGCCTGTCGATCGCGCTTTATCACCTCGAGGGCGACGCGCGAACACATCTGAAGACCGTTGTCACCAATGCCGACGGCCGTTGCGATGCGCCGCTGCTGGCAGGCGCGGAGTTCCGCCTTGGCGAATACGAACTGGTCTTCGCGGCCGGCGACTATCTGCGCGGCCAGGGAACAAAATTGCCGGAACCGGCCTTCCTCGACAGCGTGCCGATCCGCTTCGGCATGGCTGCGACAGTGCATTATCATGTGCCATTGCTTATCTCTCCCTATGGCTATTCGACCTACAGGGGGAGCTGAAGCATGGCCAAGATCACGATACGCAACGAGATCCGCTTCATCCTCAATGGCAGGGATGTCGCGCTGTCGTCGGTGGCGCCAGACGCGACCTTGCTCGACTGGCTGCGGCTCGATCGTTCCCTGCGCGGCACCAAAGAAGGCTGCGCCGAGGGCGATTGCGGCGCCTGCACCGTGCTGGTCGGCAAACTCTCGGCCGGCAAGCTGGTCTATGAAAGCGTCAACGCCTGTATCCGCTTCCTCGGCTCGCTCGACGGCACCCACGTGGTGACGGTCGAGCATCTGCGCGGTGTATCAGGCCAGTTGCATCCGGTGCAGCAGGCAATGGTGGATTTCCACGGCTCGCAGTGCGGCTTCTGCACGCCGGGCTTCGTCATGTCGCTCTACTGCCTGTGGATGAAATCGCCCGATCCGTCGAATGCGGAGATCGAAAAGGCGCTGCAGGGCAATCTCTGCCGCTGCACCGGCTATGAGGCGATCATCCGCGCCGCCCGTGCCATTTCCAGCTACGGCAAGGCGGCAAAGGATCCGCTGGCGGCCGAGCGCAAGGCCATCACCGCAAGGCTCGAGGCCATGCATGACGGCGCCCGCGTCGAGATCGGTGCCGGCAAGCAGCGACTGATCGTGCCGGCCAACGCCGACGATTTCGCCGCCGTGCTGGACAAAGAGCCGAATGCGACTGTCGTCGCCGGCTCGACCGATGTCGGACTCTGGGTAACCAAGCATATGCGCGACATTTCACCGGCGGTTTTTATCGGCAATCTCGACGGGTTATGCGCGATCTCCGAAGACAACGACGTCATCACCATCGGTGCCGGCGTCACCTACACCGACGCCTTCGCGACACTGGCCAGGCGCATCCCGGCTCTGGGGCCATTGTTCGACCGCATTGGCGGCGAGCAGGTGCGCAATATGGGAACGATCGGCGGCAACATCGCCAACGGCTCGCCGATCGGCGATACACCACCGCCCTTGATCGCGCTCGGCGCGCAGCTGACGCTGCGCCGGGGCAAAAAGCGGCGCACCATCGCGCTCGAGGATTTCTTCATCGCCTATGGCAAGCAGGACCGGCAGCCGGGCGAATTCGTCGAGGCCGTGCATGTTCCCGTGCCGGCCAAGGGCACAAAGTTTGCCGTCTACAAGATCACCAAGCGCCGCGACGAGGACATCACCGCGGCCCTCGGCGCCTTTTTCCTCGACCTGGCCAAGGATGGCACGGTGGCCGACATATGCATTGCCTATGGCGGCATGGCGGCAACCCCGAAGCGCGCCTTCGGCGTCGAAAAGGCGCTGATCGGCAAGCCTTGGACGGAAGCAACGGTGGAGGCCGCTATGGCCGAATATGCCGGCGATTTCACCCCGCTGACCGACATGAGGGCTTCGGCGGAATACCGGGCGCTTGCGGCCAAGAACCTGTTGCTGCGCTTCTTTGCCGAGACGACGGGATCGAAGGCGCCGTTCCAGGTGTCACGCAACGAGGCAGCCTGATGAACAAGCACGCTTCCCCCAACCTCAAGGCGCAGAAGATTTCCGGCGGCGTCGCCACTGACCAGCGCCATGATTCCGCGCACAAGCATGTCAGCGGCACCGCTGTTTACATCGACGATCTGCCGGAACCGGCGGGCATGCTGCATGGCTGCCTCGGTCTGTCGACGGCCACGCATGCGACCATCACCAAAATGGATCTGTCGGCGGTGCGTGCAGCGCCGGGCGTCGTCGACGTGCTGACCGCGAGCGACGTGCCCGGCGAAAACGACATCTCGCCGACCGGCCGTCACGACGAGCCGGTGCTGGCCGACGACAAGGTGCAGTTCTACGGCCAACCGATCTTCTGCGTTATTGCCAAAACGCGCGAGGAGGCGCGCCGGGCCACGCGGATCGCCAAGGTCGAATACAGTCCTTTGCCCTTCGTCACCGACATTGGCGACCTCGATCCGCGCAAGGACAAGCTGGTCACCCCGCCGCTCACCTTGAAGCGCGGCGATGCCGCCGCCGCGATCAAGACGGCACCGCGCCGGCTGAAGGGCAAGATGCGCATTGGCGGCCAGGAGCATTTCTATCTCGAAGGCCATATCGCCGTTGCCATTCCGGGCGAGGACCAGGACGTCACCATCTATTCCTCGACCCAGCATCCGAGCGAAGTGCAGCATATGGTCAGCCATGCGCTTGGCGTGCCGAGCAACGCCATCACGGTGGAAATCCGCCGCATGGGCGGCGGCTTCGGCGGCAAGGAGACGCAAGGCAACCAGTTTGCCGCCCTCGCGGCGATTGCTGCGAAAAAACACCATCGCGCGGTCAAGATCCGGCCCGACCGCGACGACGACATGATCGCCACCGGCAAGCGCCATGATTTCCTCGTCGACTACGAAGTCGGTTTCGACGACGACGGCAACATTCTGGGCGTCGACTTCATGTTCGCGGCGCGCTGCGGCTTTTCGTCGGACTTGTCCGGCCCGGTCACCGACCGCGCGCTGTTCCACTGCGACAACACCTATTTCTGGCCGGCAGTGCATGCGCAGTCGGCGCCGCTCTACACCAACACTGTCTCGAACACTGCCTTTCGCGGCTTCGGCGGCCCGCAAGGCATGGTCGGCGCCGAACGCGTCATCGACGAGGTCGCCTTTGCCGTCGGCAAGGACCCGCTCGAAATCCGCAAGCAGAATTTCTATGGCACCGGTGGTGATAAAGAGGGCCGCAACGTCACGCCCTATCACCAGACGGTCGAGGACAACATCATCCACCGCATCGTCGCCGAACTGGAGGCGAGTGCGGACTATGCAAGCCGCCGCCGCATCATCCAGGCTTTCAACGCCAACAGCCGTTTCATCAAGCGCGGCCTGGCGCTGACGCCGGTCAAGTTCGGCATCTCGTTCACCGCCACCCACTACAATCAGGCCGGCGCACTGGTGCATGTCTACACTGACGGTTCGGTGCATCTGAACCATGGCGGCACCGAGATGGGGCAAGGCCTCTACGTCAAAGTGGCGCAGGTGGTGGCCGAAGAATTCCAGATCGACCTCGACCAGGTCAAGATCACCGCAACCACGACCGGCAAGGTGCCCAACACTTCGGCCACCGCGGCGTCGTCCGGTTCCGATCTCAACGGCATGGCGGCGCAGAACGGCGCCCGCCAGATCAAGGACCGGCTGACCGATTTCGCTGCCGAAAAATACCAGGTACCGCGCGACCAGGTGCTGTTCCTGCCCAACCGGGTGCGCATCGGCAATCAGGAGATCGCCTTCGCCGACCTTATCAAGCAGGCATATATGGCCCGCATCCAGCTGTCGGCGGCAGGCTTTTACAAAACGCCGAGAATCCACTGGAACCGCGACAAGGGCGAAGGGCGCCCCTTCTACTATTTCGCCTATGGCGCTTCGTGCTCGGAAGTCTCGGTCAACACGCTGACCGGCGAATATGTAGTCGAGCGCACCGACATCTTGCACGACACCGGCCGTTCGCTGAACCGTGCCATCGACCTCGGCCAGATCGAGGGGGGCTTCATCCAGGGCATGGGCTGGCTGACCACGGAAGAACTGTGGTGGGACGACAAGGGCCGGCTGCGCACCCACGCACCGTCGACCTACAAGATCCCGCTGGCATCCGACCGGCCGAAGATCTTCAACGTCACGCTGGCCGACTGGCCGGAAGCCAGCGAGCCGACGGTGCACCGCTCCAAGGCGGTCGGCGAACCGCCCTTCCCGCTCGGCATGTCGGTGCTGCATGCGCTGTCGGATGCGGTCGCAAGCGTTGCCGACCACAAGGTCTGTCCGCGACTCGATGCGCCCGCAACGCCGGAGCGTGTGCTGATGGCGATCGAGCGGCTGAGAGGCGCAAAGCCGGCCTGATCGGACCAAAACGTGCAAATTCAGCCCGGAAACGCTATGTTTCCAAGGTGGGAATGCAGACAATGAACTCGAAAGTGCAAAGCCTGAAAGCGTTTCTCGGCAGCGCCGGGCGGCTTGCCTTGGTCGAAGTGGCCGGCACCAAGGGCTCGACGCCGCGCGAGAAGGGCGCGTTCATGCTCGTCTCGCAGGCAGCGATTTTCGGCACGATCGGGGGCGGCCAGCTCGAATACATGGCGATCGACAAGGCCCGGCAGATGCTCTCGTCTTTAACCTCCCCCTCGTGGGGAGGGTCGGCCGGCAAAGCCGGCGGAGGTGGGGGTGCAGACGGCGGTGCCAGGCCACCCCCACCCCGGTTCGCTGACGCCGCTTCGCGGCATCCGCTCACCCACCCTCCTCACAAGGGGGAGGGTAAAGAGGCCCGCATCGAGGTCGATGAAACCTGCGCCACGCTCGATGTGCCGCTCGGCCCGGAGATCGGCCAATGCTGCGGCGGGCGCGTCGAAGTGCTGATCCGGCTGGTCGATGCGAAGCTGGCGCAAGAATTGGTTGTATCGGCGGAGGCCGAGGAGGCGCATCTGCCGCATGTTTATATCTTCGGCGGCGGCCATGTCGGCCAGGCGCTGGCCTCGACCATCGCGCTCCTTCCCGTCCATGCCGTCGTCATCGAAACCCGGGCCGAGGCGCTGGAAGGCATGCCGCAAACTGTCGAAACCCGGCTGACGCCAATGCCGGAGGCCGAGATACGCAATGCGCCCGCCGGCACGGCTTTCGCCATCCTCACCCACGACCATGCGCTCGATTTCCTGATCGTCGCCGAGGCGCTGAAGCGCGACGACACGGCCTACGTCGGCATGATCGGCTCAAAGACCAAGAAAGCGACATTCAAGCACTGGTTCCTGAAATCGGCGGAGGGCACGGAAGCGGAATTCGCCCGTCTCGTCTCGCCGATCGGCGGAGACGCGGTCAAGGACAAGCGCCCGCCGGTGATCGCTGCATTGGCGGCCGCCGAGATCATGACGGCGCTGGTCGTTCACAACACCGCGCCAAATGTCGACCATCAGGTTAGACGAGACAAAGAAACAGCGGGCTAGGTTTTCGCCGCAACTAGGCGGGCCGCTTCAACCCCAGATGCTCGCGCAAGGTGCTGCCTTCGTATTCCTTGCGGAATAGTCCACGGCGCTGCAGTTCCGGCACTACGAGTTCGCAAAAGGCATCAAGCTCGCCGGGAAAGTAAGACGGCATGACATTGAAGCCGTCGGCGCCGCCGCCTTCGAACCGCGCCTGCAACTCGTCGGCGACCTGCGCCGGCGTGCCCACGATGCGCCAATGGCCGCGCGCGCCGGCGAAATGGCGGGCAAGCTGGCGGATGGAAAGCCCGTCGCGGCGCGATTGCTCGACAACCAGTGCCTGCCGGCTCTTCATTCCCTCGGTCTCCGGCAATTCCGGCATCGGCCCGTCGATCGGATAGCGCCAGAGATCGGAAATGCTGAGATAGCTGGACAACAGCGCCACGCCGACATCGTCGGGGATCAGCGCCTGCAGTTCCTCATGTTTCTCCTGCGCTTCGGCCTCGGTTTCCGCCACCACGGGTGACACGCCAGGCATGATCTTGATGTCGTCGGGCTCGCGCCCATAGGCAGCCATGCGGCTCTTCAGGTCGTCGTAGAAGGCTTTCGCTTGCTCGAAGGTCTGCGCCGCCGTGAACACGACATCGGCGGTGCGGGCGGCAAGGTCGCGGCCGACATCCGAGGCGCCGGCCTGGACCATGACAGGAGCGCCCTGCGGCGAACGCGGCAGGTCGAGCGGGTCGCGCACCGAAAAGCTCTGGCCATCATGGCCGGAAAGTCGGGAGCCTTGCCAAAGTCCTGACACCACCTCGGCGAATTCACGCGCGCGTTCATAGCGGTCGGCATGGGGCTTGAGGCCTGTCGCGCCGAAATTGGCGGCTTCGATGGGGCTTGCCGACGTGACCAGATTCCAACCGGCGCGGCCGCCGCTTAAGTGATCGAGCGACAGAAAAGTTCGCGCCAGGCCGTAGGGCTCGTTGTAGCTGGTCGACGCCGTCGAGACGAGGCCGATGCGGCTGGTCTGCACGGCGAGCGCCGAAAGCAGGCTGATCGGCTCGAAGCCGATCGAGCGCGAGGTCTGGCTGGCAATGCCGACATTGGCTTCGCGCAGACCGGCGGCGTCCTCGCAGAACACCATGTCGAACTTCGCCGCTTCCGCCGTGCGCGCAAGCTGGACGTAATGGTCGATGTCGATACCGGCAGTGACATGCGCCTTGGGGTGGCGCCAGGCGGCGATGTGGTGGCCCGTCGCCCACAGGAAAGCGCCGAGTTTCATCTGGCGGGTGCTCATGGCCTGCCGCCCTCACCGAGCCCAAGGCGATCGCGCAGCGTCTTACCAGATTGTGTTTTGGCAAATCCGTGTCGCTTGAGTTCGGGCAAGAGTCGTTCGACAAAATCCTCTAGGGCCGCAGCCCGGGGCTGCACGGCCAAGACGATCCCGTCGCAGCCACACGAGAGGCACAGGGCTTTCAGAATGCCGACGTCGAGTTCCGGCCGCGCATCCGCGGTCGCCAGCACCTTGATCGTCATCGGGTCGCGCCCCGCGTCTTGCGCCTTGCGCTTGAGCTCATCGGAGGCAGCTTTCGTTTCCGGAGGTTCACGCTCGTCCAACAACACGAAATCGGCGCGGCGGCTTGCAAAATCGAGTTCAGCCTCTGTCAGACCGGACATCACCAGCACTGGCCTGTCCTGCGGCGATCGGGCGACATTGAGCGGCCCGCGCACCGAAAAGAATTCGCCGGTGAAATTCATGGAGTGCATCTTGTCCGGGTCATGGAAGCGGCCTGCCGTCTTGTCGAACAGCAGCGCGTCGTGTTCCCAGCCAATCCACAACAGTCGCACAACGTTGATGAACTCCCGGGCGCGACGACGGAAATCATCGTCGGAAAAACCTTCGGGCCGGCTGAAATTCTCTGCCTCGCGTGGGGTCTGCGTCAACGTGGCGTTCCAGCCGATGCGGCCATGGCTGATAATGTCGAGGGACGCGAAACGGCGCGCCAGATTGTAGGGCTGATGCACGAGCGTCGAGGCGCTGGCCACCAGCCCGATCCGGTCAGTCACCGTCGCTAGCGCCGCCAGCAGCGTCGTCGCTTCGAACGGGCTGCTTGACGGCCGGTCCGCGGTGTCGGAGATGATGACCATGTCGGCGCCCGTGGCTTCCGCCTGCCGCACGAAGTTGCTGATCCGGCCGAAATCCAGCACGGCCTCTGCGTTGGCGGCAGCGATGTTGAGCGAAAGGGCGAGATGCATCGCATCAACCTAAGTTCGCTGCCGCGCAAGGCAAGCCCGGCGAATGGACCACAAGGCCGGCACTTGCCTGCCAGCCCGGTCACCAATAGGGCGATCCGCTGTGCCCGTTGCCGCCGCCCCTCACTTTCCAGCCAGAATATCCCTGATCAGCCGCTGGCAGCGCTCAGCCATGAAGTCGAGCAAAAGCCGCACCTTGGGATCCTGCAGCTTTTTGTGCGGATAGACGGCGGCGAACTGCACCGGCGTCGGCGGCGTGCTGGCCAGGATGACCTGCAGCCGCTGGTCGCGGATGAACGGTTCGACCTCGAAGCGCGGCTTGTTGATGATGCCGCGCCCGGACAGCGCCCAGCCGGTCAGCACGTCGCCGTCGTCGGTGTCGTAGGGGCCGTGCACCTCGTATTTCTGCGGGCCGGACGGCGTTTGCAGCGTCCAGACATATTCGCGCGCGCCCGAATAGCGCAGCATCAGGCAGTCGTGCTTCTTGCCGATCAGTTCCTGTGGCTCTACCGGTTCGCCGCGCGCTTCCAGATATTTCGGCGCCGCGACGAGCACACGCTCGCATTCCATGATGCCGCGCATCCTCAGGCTGGAATCCTCGATGATGCCGAGCTTGAAGGCGACGTCGATGCCTTCCTTCATGATATCGATGTTGTGATCCGAGAGCCTCAGCCGCACCTCGATATCGGGGTATTTGTCGTGGAAATCCGGAATGCCTGACGCCACCAGCCGCCGGCCGAGGCCGAGCGGCGCCGTCACCCGGATGGTTCCGCGCGGCTGGCCGGAGAGCGCCGAGACTGCGGCTTCCGCCTCGGTGATCGCTTCCAGCACCTGCTTGGCGCCGGAATAAAACACGTTGCCGTGCTCCGTCGGCATCAACTGCCGGGTCGTGCGGTTGAACAGTCTAACCCCAAGGTGTTTTTCCAGTTCCTTGATACGGTTCGACGCGACCGCCGGCGAAATGCGCATGTCGCGGCCCGCCGCCGACAGATTGCCAAGCTCGACGACGCGAACGAAGACGGCGATGTTGTCGAGATAGGCCATAAGATTTTCGTGGCTCTCAAACGTCTGCGTGGGATCAACCTAGTATTTTCCATTTTTTTTTGAAAGTCATCGTACACCTCGCCTCTTTTCGTTTGCGTACCACACCGTAAAGTCAGCCAATCGGCAGGGACGATTTCACATGATGGATTTCGCGATTTTCTGGGACTGGCTGAGCTTTGCCGTGCGCTGGCTGCACGTCGTCACCGGCATCGCCTGGATCGGCTCGTCCTTCTATTTCGTCGCCCTCGATCTCGGCCTGCGCCAGCGCCCCGACATGCCGGTCGGCGCCTTCGGCGAGGAATGGCAGGTGCATGGCGGCGGCTTCTACCACATCCAGAAATATCTGGTGGCGCCGGCCGAAATGCCCGAGCATCTGACCTGGTTCAAATGGGAATCCTACGCCACCTGGCTGTCCGGCTTCGCCATGCTGTGCGTGGTCTACTATGCCGGCGCCGACCTGTTCCTGATCGATCCCAACGTGCTGCCGATGTCGGTGCCGGTCGGCATCCTGCTGTCGATGGCCACGATCGGCGTTGGCTGGGTGGTCTACGATCTGCTCTGCCGTTCGCCGCTCGGCAAAAGCGACACCGGCCTGATGCTGGTGCTCTATGGCGTGCTGGTGTTCATCGCCTGGGGGCTGACGCACCTGTTCACCGGCCGCGCCGCCTTCCTGCATCTCGGCGCCATCACCGCCACGATCATGTCGGCTAACGTCTTCATGGTGATTATCCCCAACCAGAAGATCGTCGTTGCCGACCTTATTGCCGGCCGCAAGCCCGATCCGAAATACGGCAAGATCGCCAAGCAGCGCTCGTTGCACAACAATTACCTGACGCTGCCGGTGCTGTTCCTGATGCTGTCGAACCACTATCCGCTGGCGTTTGCGACGGAGTTCAACTGGGTCATCGCCTCGCTGGTGTTCATCATCGGCGTGCTGATCAGGCACTATTTCAACTCCGTGCATAAGCGTGCCGGCAACCCGCACTGGACCTGGATGGCGGCCGCCGTGCTGTTCATGATCATCATCTGGCTATCGACAGCGCCGAAAATACTGACCGGCGAACCCAAGGCGTCCGCTGCGGCCGAGGTCTACATCGCCTCTTCGCATTTCCCGGCCGTGCGCGACACCGTGCTTGGCCGCTGCTCGATGTGTCATGCGGCCGAGCCGGTTTATGAAGGCATCTATCAGGCGCCGAAGGACGTGATTCTCGACACCGACGCCGGCATTGCCGAGCATGCCCGCGAGATCTACCTGCAGGCTGGGCGCTGCCATGCCATGCCGCCGGCCAACATCACCCAGATCAGCGACAAGGAGCGGGCGCTGCTGGTCGCCTGGTTCGAAGGCGCGGGAAAATAAGCATGACCTCCACACTTCTGCGCGGCCGCACGCTGAGCTTTTTGCGCTGGCCCGAAACCATCGACGACCATGCCGCCTGGCGCTATGAGGAGGATGGCGGCCTGTTGATCCGCGATGGCCGGATCGTTGCCGCCGGCGCCTACGCCGATGTCGAAAGGCAGGCCGGCGAGGGCGTAAAGAAGATCGATCACCGGCCGCACCTGCTGCTGCCGGGCTTCATCGACGCGCATGTGCATTTCCCGCAGATGCAGGTCATCGCCTCTTATGGCGCCGAGCTGCTCGATTGGCTGAACACCTACACCTTTCCCGAAGAGACAAAGTTCGCCAACGCCCAGCATGGCCGCCGCATAGCGCGGCTGTTCCTGGACGAGATGGTGCGCCACGGCACGACGACTGTCGCCGCCTATTGTTCCGTGCACAAGGCCTCGGCCGAGGCTTTCTTTGCCGAATCGCACGACCGCAACATGCTCAACATTGCCGGCAAGGTGATGATGGATCGTAACGCGCCGGCAGGCGTGCTCGACACGCCGCAATCCGGCTACGACGATACGAAGGCACTGATCGCGGAATGGCATGGCAAGGGCCGCCAGCATTATGCGATCACGCCGCGCTTCGCCATCACCTCCTCGCCCGAACAGCTCGAGATGTCCGGTGCGCTGTGTCGTGAACATCCCGATTTGCACATGCAGACGCATCTGTCGGAAAACCACGCTGAGATCGCCTTCACGCAAAGGCTCTATCCGCAGGCGCGCGATTATACCGACGTCTACGAGCAGTACGGGTTGTTGGGGCCAAAGAGCCTGTTCGGACACTGCATCCATCTGTCGGAGCGCGAAGCGGATGCGTTGTCGGACTCAGGCTCGGTGGCGGTGTTCTGCCCGACCTCGAACCTGTTTCTCGGATCCGGCCTGTTCGACTACCAGCGCTTTCGCCGCCGCGACAAGGCACTGCGCATCGCGGCGGCCACCGATGTCGGCGGCGGCACCAATTACTCGATGCTGCGCACCATGGACGAAGGCTACAAGGTGATCGCGCTGAATGGCGAGAAGCTGAACCCGTTCCAGTCCTTCTGGCAGATAACGCGCGGCAATGCCGAGGCGCTGTCGGTGGCGGACAAGGTCGGCACGCTGGATCAAGGCACCGATGCCGACATCACCGTGCTCGACGCCCGTGCGACGCCGGCGATGCGGCTGCGGATGGAGACGGCGCAGACGCTGGCCGAGGAATTGTTCCTGCTGCAGACGCTGGGCGACGATCGCGCGGTGCGCGAGGTCTATGTTGCGGGGCGGCCGGCCAAGAGCGACATGACCAGTCAGGCTTGACCCCACGGCAGCCATCGGTCAAACCGTGCGGCGACATTTGACAGGGAACACCATGGCCGCTGCGGACGACATCGCGCTGATCCAGAAACAGGAAGAGACGCTGGTCTTCCCGACCTTCGACGAGGCCGTCGCCTTCAAGATAGGCGCGGCGATCCGTGAGCGGGCGCTGGCTGAGGCCATGCCCATCATCGTCGACATCAGGCTGTGGGATCGGCCGCTGTTCTACGCCGCGATGCCGGGTTCGAACGCCTCCAATCCCGACTGGGCGCGGCGCAAGATCAATGTCGTCAAGCGCTATCTCAAAAGCACCTACCGGCTGGTGTTGGAACAGCAGCGCCCCGACCGCACTTTCAAAGTTGGTGAGGGGCTGGACATCGCCGACTATGTGCTGGCCGGCGGCGGCTTTCCGATAAGTGTGAAGGGTGCCGGCGTCATCGGTGCGATTACGGTCTCCGGTCTGCCCGAACGCGAGGACCATGGCGTCGTCGTCGAGGCGATCTGCGCCCATCTGGGCGTCGACCCGCGCAAACTGGCTTTGCCGCCGGAAACAAAATGACCGATCCCAAATCTTTCCTCATTTCGATCTTCAAAGCCGCAGTCGCCGCCGCCGATCCGGAGCGGACGATCCGGGATCATCTGCCGGCAAAGCCCAAGGGACGCACGATCGTTATCGGCGCCGGCAAAGGCTCGGCGCAGATGGCGGCGGCGTTCGAGAAGGTCTGGGACGGTCCGATCGAAGGCTTGGTCGTCACCCGTTACGGCTATGGCGCCAAGTGCGAGCGCATCGAGATCGTCGAAGCGGCGCATCCGGTGCCGGACGCGGCCGGGCTTGAGGCCTCGCGGCGACTGCTTGAGAAGGTGCAGGGGCTGACGGCTGACGATCTGGTCGTGGCGCTGATATCGGGTGGCGGCTCGGCTCTGTTGCCATCGCCTGCAGCCGGCCTGACGCTGGCCGACGAGATCGCCGTCAACGAGGCGCTGCTTGCTTCCGGCGCGCCGATTGCGGCGATGAACACCATTCGCAAGCATGTCTCGACCATCAAGGGCGGCCGGCTGGCCGCGGCCGCCTGGCCGGCCAAAGTGATCTCGCTGGTGGTGTCAGACATTCCCGGTGACAATCCGGCTCTTGTGGCCTCCGGCCCGACCGTGCCGGATACCGGCAGCCGCGCCGATGCGCTGGCCTCGATTGCAGCCTACGGCATGAAACTGCCCGAAGCCGTCATGGCGCATATCAATTCTCCGACCGCCGATGCGCCAAGTCCTGGGGATGAGCGCCTTTCACGCAATGAAGTGCATCTGATCGCTTCTGCCTGCGTGTCGCTGGAAGCAGCAGTGGCGGAGGCAAAACGCCAAGGCATCGAAGCCGTCATCCTCTCCGATTCCATCGAGGGCGAAGCGCGTGAGGTGGGCGGTGTGCATGCCGCCATTGCGCGCGAGGTGGCGACGCGCAACCGGCCATTCCAGAAGCCAGTGCTGATCCTGTCGGGCGGCGAGACAACGGTCACTTTGCGCGCCCCCATTGACGGGAAAAGGGGCAAGGGCGGCCGCAACTCGGAATTCCTGCTGGCTTTCGCCATTGGCATCAGCGGTGCGGACAATATCCATGCCCTGGCCGCCGACACCGACGGCATTGACGGCTCGGAAGACAATGCCGGCGCCTTCGCCGATGGTTCGACGGTGTCGCGCATGCGTTCAGCCGCCGTCGACGCCAAGGCGATGCTTGCGGGGAACAATGCCTGGACGGCGTTCAATGCCGTCGGAGATCTATTTGTGCCGGGACCTACGGGCACGAATGTGAATGATCTCAGAGCAATCCTGATCAGATAGGCGAACCGCTCAAGCCGCCATCAGCCGCTTCACCTCTTTCATATCCTGCAAGAACCGTTCGCGCTCGGCTTCCTTGTCTGCCGGCTCGTGGATGCGCAGTATGAAGGATGGATGGATGGTGATGAACACGCGCAAACCATCCTCGCGCTCGATCACCTGACCGCGCATTTTCGTCACCGGGATCGCCTTGCCCAGCAGCGACAGCGCCGCCGTTGCGCCAAGCGCCACCGCAAGGTCCGGCTTGATCAGGTCCAACTCCCTGCCGATCCACCAGCGGCAGGCCTGCACCTCACCGGCATTCGGCTTGGAGTGGATGCGGCGCTTGCCGCGCGGTTCGAATTTGAAATGCTTTACGGCATTGGTGACGTAGACTTTTTGCCGGTCGACACCGGCATCGTCCAGGATCGCATCGAACACCTTGCCCGCCGGCCCGACAAAAGGTTTGCCGGCGAGGTCCTCCTGGTCGCCCGGCTGTTCGCCGACGAAGACCACCCTGGCATTGTCGGGCCCCTCGCCGAACACGGTCTGTGTCGCGTCGCGCCACAGCGGGCAGCGGCGGCAACTCTTCGCGGCTTCGCGCAATTCGGAGTTCGTGCTGGCGTCATCGTCCGGCGCCTCGGCGGGCTCGCGCTTTGGCCAGTGTTTCGCCTGCACCTTGGCGTGGTACGGCGCCGGCGTCGTCGGCATTCTGGCAATCATGTCCTTGGCGGCCTTGTCCGCTCCTGCGATCAGATCTGGAATGAGCAAGGCCTCGGGAAGGTTCCGCCAATATTTCTTCGGCATCTCCTTTTGCATGGCCTTCACCTTGAGCCGCGCCGGGTTGAAGATGTTTTCGAAATAGGTGAGCCACAGCGCCTCGGCGTCGTCCTGCGTCGGCGCATCGCCCTTGGCGGCGCCCGGGCCGATGGCCAGCCTTTCGCCATCCCAGTCGGCCGAGGCGTAGGGCGTCAGGATGGTCCAGCGCATGCCCGTAAAACGCCTGATGAAGAAATCCGCGTTGCGCTCGACGATGAAATGCTCCGGTTCGAACCAGGCGACGTAGCGCTCCTCATTGCCGTCGCCGATCTTCCGGAAGCGCACGAAGGCATGCATCTTGTGACTGTCGCGCCGCACCGCCTTTTCCATGGCTTCAAGCCGACTGGTGTCGGGATCGGATGCAATCGCCAGCAGCTTCGGCTCGGCGCGCAGGCGCCACAGCATCCGGTAAAGAAAAGCAGACCGGGTCGGATCGGAATGGCAAAAGGCGGTTTCGGCATGTGCAATGAACTCGCGCGGCACGACGAGTTGCGCGCCCTCCGGCACGTCCGGCAGATCGTTTTGCGGTGCATTGGAACAAGTCGAGACATGCCAGCTGATATCCTCTGGCCGGACCTCGTTCAGCGCCAGCCGTCTCGCCGCGTCGCGCCAGCCGGCAAAATCGGTCTCGCTGGCGAGCCGCACGCTGAATCGGGCAAGATTGAATTGAGCCGGCTGCATGATCAAAACAGCGACAGCTGTTCGCAGGATTTTACGATCGTATCGCGCAGAGCGGTCTTGTCGGTCAGCCCGCCCGGCGACCAGCCTTCCGCGATGATGAAAGGCCGCACCTTGGCGATCGAATGACAGATACGTCCAAGATCTTCGAGCCGCAGCCGCCGATGGCGGCGGGTTTCCAGAATTTTTGCCACCACCTTGGTGCCGAGGCCGGGTACCCGCAGCAACGACTCGCGGTCGGCGCGGTTGATGTCGACCGGAAATCGTCCCCGGTTGCGCAGCGCCCAGGCGAGCTTGGGGTCGATGGCGAGATCGAGCATGCCGTCGCTGCTGCCGGCGAGGATTTCCGGCTGTGAAAAACCATAGAAGCGCATCAGCCAGTCGGCCTGATAAAGCCGGTGTTCGCGCATCAGCGGTGGTTTCTGGAGCGGCAGAGAGGATGACGAATCCGGGATCGGGCTGAAGGCGGAATAATAGACGCGCCGCAGATGATAGCTGCCATAGAGCCTTGCGCTGGTGTGCAAGATGCCGTCGTCGGATGTCTTGTCGGCGCCGACGATCATCTGCGTCGACTGTCCGCCCGGCGCAAAGCGTTCGCGCTTTTTGGTCCTCAGCGTCGGCTCGGTCTTTTCTTCCATCTTCTGGCGTAGGTTCGCCATCGACAGGCGGATCGTTTCCGGCTTCTTCTCGGGCGCCAGTTTTTTGACGCCTTCGTCGGTCGGCAGCTCGACATTGATCGACAGCCGGTCGGCATAAAGCCCGGCCTGCTCGACGAGTTCAGCCGAGCTTTCCGGAATGGTCTTAAGATGGATATAGCCGGAGAATTTCTCTTCGAGCCGCAGCCGCCTCGCCACTTCGACCATTTCGCCCATGGTCTCGTCGGGCGAGCGGATGACGCCGGAGGACAGGAACAGGCCCTCGATGTAGTTGCGCCGATAGAAATCCATGGTCAGCTTCACCACCTCGTCGATGCTGAAGCGGGCGCGCCGCACATTCGAGGACGAACGGTTGATGCAATAGCTGCAATCGTAGATGCAGAAATTGGTCAGCAGGATTTTCAAAAGCGAAATGCAGCGGCCGTCCGGCGCATAGGAATGGCAGATGCCCATGCCTTCGGTAGAGCCGATGCCGCCCGACTTCAGCGAGTCTTTCTTCGCCGAGCCCGATGAAGCGCAGGAGGCGTCGTATTTGGCGGCATCGGAGAGGATTGCCAGTTTTTCACGGACGGTGAGTGCGCTCATCCGTTCATGATATGTTCTGACGCGTTAAATTGCTACCTCATTTGATGCAGGCAGCGATAACGTGATCACAGCGTGACAGTTTCGCCCATCACACCTCGTGCAGATAGAGGTGGTAGTCGAGCTCGCTGACGGTGCGGGCGACGCGCAGATATTCGGACTGCTTGATCGCCACGAAGGTGCGGTGCAGGTCTTCGCCCAGCGCCTCTTTAAGGAAGCTCGACGCCCGCGCCGCCTCGATCGCGGCGCGCCAGTCGACCGGCATGGTCGTGCGCGTGACGGCTGCTTCATAGCCATTACCAGTCGTCTCCGGACCGGGGTCGAGACCTTCATCCAGTCCCTTGACGATGCCGGCCAGCACCGTCGCCGCGATCAGATACGGGTTAGCATCGACGCCCGACGGCCGATGTTCGATGCGCCGGTTCTTCGCGTCACCCGCCGGCACGCGCAGCGCCACCGAACGGTTGTTGACGCCCCATGTCGGCGCCACCGGTGCATAGGATTGGGACACGAAGCGCCGCCAGGAATTGGCATGCGGCGCAAACACCAGCATCGATTCGGCCATGGTCTGGATCAGACCGCCGAGCCCTTGCAGCAGCGGCAGCGACCAGCTTTCACCGCCGGCTTCGGCAAATACGTTTCGGCCGTTCTTGTCCTGTAGCGAGACATGGAAATGCATGCCGGAGCCGGCGTATTTTTCGATCGGCTTGGCCATGAAGCAGGCGGTGACACCGTGGCGGCGCGCCTGCGCCCGCACCAGCCGCTTCAGCATCACCAGATCGTCGGCCGCCCGCATCACATCCTTGCGGTAATTCAGCGTCAATTCGTACTGGCCGGGCGCATATTCGGAAATCACCGTCTCAGCCGGTATGCCTTGCGCCTTGGCCGCGGCATAGATGTCGGAAAACAGCGGCTCCATGCCGTGAAGATGGTCGACCGAATAGACCTCGGTCTTGGCCGAGCGGCGGCCGTCGAGCACGGCGTCAGCCGGCTTTACCTTGCCGTCGGCGTCACGCTCATTGGCGAGCAGGAAGAATTCGAGCTCGAAGGCGCCGGCGGGATAGAGGCCCTTGGCTGCCAATATGTCGACCTGCCTGGCCAGCGAAAGCCGCGGGTCCGACGACATTGGTTGTCCGTCGAGATGGTACATCGCCATCAGCAGCTGGCCGCGCGGTGGGCTGGTGCCATAGAGCGGCACCAGCGTGCCGGGGATTGGCCATGCCCTGAGGTCGCCGTCGCCGGTCGTCCAGATCAGTCCGGTCTCGTGCACATCCTCGCCGGTGATGTCGAGGCCGAGGATCGAGATCGGCATGTGGCGGCCACCCTCGAAAATGCTTTTCAGCTCATGCCGGCGCACGATCTTGCCGCGGCCGACGCCATTGGCGTCGGTCAGCACGATATCGAAAGCTTCGATTTCGGGATGGGCGTCAAGAAAGGCTTGCGCCTCGGCGGGCGTCGAGCCCGAAGGTGAAGTCATGATTACTGTACTCAAGGTTTCCTTGGCGGTCAGTTCGGTAGCCGCCCGTTCAGTCGCCGTCCATTCACTCGCTTGTCTCATGCCGTCAGCCTTGCCGCAACCGTGGCGAAAGCGGTGATCAGCCGGTTCACCTGGGCGCCGGTGGTGGCCGGCGAGATAAGCATCATGTTGTGGAACGGCGCGATCAGCACGCCCTGGTTGACCAGCGCGACATGGACCGCCGCTTCGAGTTCCGGCGCATGCGCCGTTTCGGCCTCGGCGCCGTTGCGCAGCGGGCCGGGCGCGCAGATGAACTCGACTCGAGCGCCGACACGGGCGACGTGCCAGGGCAGATTGTAGCGGTCGATGACCCCGGTCAGCCCGGCGTCGAGCCGCAGCGCCAGACGGTCCATACGGGCGTAGTTCTCTTGCGTCATCACCTCTTCAAGCGTGGCGCGCATCGCCGCGAATTGCAGCGGGTTGGCCGACAGCGTCGTGCCCATGCCGGAATAACCGGGCTGCTTGGTCCTGTTGTAGTCGGCGTAGCGGCTGGCGACTTCATCGCTCATGCCCCAAACACTCGCCGGCACGCCGCCGGCAATCGGCTTGCCCAGCACGAAGAAGTCCGGCTCCAGTCCGAATTTTTTGGTGTAGCCGCCCGGGCCGGTGGAGATGGTGTGCGTTTCGTCGATCAGCAGCAGCGTGCCGGCCGCCCGTGTCAGCTTGCGCAACGCATCGTGAAAACCGCGATCGGGCAGCACCATGCAGGAATTGGTCAGCACCGGCTCGGCGATGACGCAGGCAACATCCTTGTCCTTGAGCGCCGCTTCCAGCCCGGCGACATCGTTGAATTCGATGACCTTCGCCGCCCTGGTCAGGTCGCGAAATTCGCCCGCCAGTCCCGGCCGGTTGACCGGCCTGCCGTCGACCAGCCGCACCATCGTCTCGTCGACGGAGCCGTGATAGCAGCCATTGAACACCAGTATTTTTTCGCGGCCGGTGATAGCACGGGCAACCCGCAGCGCGAAGCGATTGGCGTCGGTGGCGGTTGTGGCGATCTGCCAGAACGGCAGGCCGAAGCGCTGCATGAGCAGCGGCCCGATGGCCAGCGCATCCTCCGAAGGCAGCATATAGGTTAGGCCGCGTCCGGCCTGGCGGCGGATGGCCCGCGCCACCGGCGGAGGCGAATGGCCGAACATCGAGCCAGTGTCGCCGAGGCAGAAATCGTCGAGCCTGATACCGTCAATGTCGGTAATGGTGGCGCCTTTGGCGCTGTCGACCAGGATCGGAAACGGCGTCGGCCAATCGTTCATCCAGTGCATCGGCACGCCGCCGAAGAAGCCCGGCAGGCCATTGCCTGCCTTGGCCGCGGATTTCGGCCGCGCCGTGCGGAAGGCTTCCGCCTCGCTTGTCCGCAATGCGGCGATGCGGTCACGGCTGATGCCGCCGATCGATAGGCCTGAATGGTCGTTTGAATGCATGAAAATCCCTCTCGGCAAGCACTCTAGCCAATCGCCATCTCAAACCGCAATTGGCCGCCGGGTTGCCCTGCATTGGGTCAGCGGCACCAGGCCGGCCTTGACCTTGACGCAAAGCCCGGCGCCAATGCGGTTGGCTTGTGGTTCTGGAGGGAGAAAATGCGGGCAATCGTTTCAACGGCAATGCTTCTGCTATCGGCTGGTACGGCCTTCGCATCGGGTGGCGTATGGTGTTCCGTTGACGGCAAGGCGGTAAAATTCGAGGTTGGTGCCGGCGTCACCACCGGCATGGGCGGCCCGACCTTCAATTTTCGCGGCGATCTGGAAATCGTCGGCAGGCCGGAAGGCGACAGCCTGCGCAAGACCGTGTTTGAGGATTCGAACCTCACCCAGTACTGGCTCGACGACAAGGAATTGCGGCTGAACATCTACCACGAGACGGAGGTGAAAGACGCCATCAACTCGGTGGAACTGACGATCCTCACCAAGGCTCGCGACGAAGGCGAATATGTCGGCCGCTACACGCTCGCCATATATGATGCCGCGGCCGATACAGAAAAGGACGGCAAGCCCAAGACCTTGACCGGCAAGGTGTCGTGCGGGGCCGAATAAGGCTTAAGCAGAGATGTCGATGACGCCGCAATCGCCCGCGGCGCTGCCGAAGGCGATGCGGCGCTCTTCCTTGTCCCACATCATCGATGTGATGGCGCCCTTGCCCGGGCGGCGCAACAGCACTTCCTTGGCGTCAGCGAAACGTACAGCCATCACCATGCCGTCATCATAGCCGATGGCGACGACATCCTGGCTCGGATGGCAGGCGACCGCGGTCACCATGGCGTTGCCGCGCGTGCCGAGTTCCAGGGGTGCCTTGCCCATCGGGCCGTCCTTGCCGGAAAACGGCCAGACAATCGCTGCCGGCGCACCGGAACTCGCCAGCCATTTGCCTTTGACGCTCCATGACAGACTTTTGACCTTGCCGGGGTAGCCGGTCATGCGCATGTGCTTGCCGTCGGCCAGCTTCCAGCCATGCAGCGCGTTTTCCTGCATGGTGGTGACCAGGAAGGCGCCATCCGGCGAAAAGGTGATGCCGGTGTGGGCGCCGGCCCATTCCAGTTCCACCGGCTTGCCCTCGGCGGCCGGAAAATGCAGCGTCGCGCCATTGTAGCGGGCGACGCCGAAGCGCATGCCCTTGGGCGAGAAGGCCAGCCCCTCGACCGAACGCGGATGGGCGAACTCCTTGGTCTTGCCGTCGGCAAAGCGCACGAAGGCGGTCTTGCCCGTGGCATAGGCGATGGCGCCTTGCGGCCCGGCGGCAACGCTGGTGATCCATTTCTTGCCGGCGCTCGCCAGTTCGCTGACATTGCCACCTGCGGTAACGGCAAGAATCTTGCCGTCCTCGCCGCCGGTGATCAGCCGGTCATTGGCGACATCGTGGAAGGCAGCCAGCAGCCCGTCATTGGCCTGCGCCGTCTTGTGGCCATTGTCGAGCCGATGAATGGCGCCGTCGGCCAGCGCAAAATGCGGCACGTTGTCGAGGAAGACGGCGGCGACGCAATGGCCATCGAGGTCGAGGGGGGCAACTGTGGGCATCAGAACCGTTCCAATGAAGTTTGTCGCCACCCCCTGAAAGCAGCCAGCGCGGCCAGGTGTGGCGCCAACCTTCTCCCCTTGTGGGAGAAGGTGGATCGGCGCGCAGCGCCGAGACGGTTGAGGGGTGGGCGAAGGATCGCCGTCGGTGCCAAGCT
Organism: Mesorhizobium sp. ArgA1; assembly: GCF_053714375.1. Classification (NCBI taxonomy): domain Bacteria; kingdom Pseudomonadati; phylum Pseudomonadota; class Alphaproteobacteria; order Hyphomicrobiales; family Phyllobacteriaceae; genus Mesorhizobium; species Mesorhizobium sp. ArgA1. The sequence continues at coordinate 210,824 of NZ_JBSKBQ010000004.1, read as the reverse complement.
GGAGCACCCCTCATCCGACCTCGCTTCGCGAGGCCACCTTCTCCCACAAGGGGAGAAGGAAAGAAGCGGCAGCGCTAGCTCTATAAGGCTTGGAAATCAAGCCGCCTGGCAGGCGTCAAAACTCTTCTTCAACCGCTCGGCGTCGAGCTCTCGGCCGATGAAGACCAGCCGGCTCTCATGCTTCTCGCCGTCCTTCCAGGCGCGCTGGTGGTCGCCTTCGATGATCATGTGCACGCCCTGGATGACATAGCGCTCGTCGTCGCCCTTGAGTGCGATGATGCCTTTCAGCCGCAGGATGTTGGGGCCTTCCATCTGGGTGATCTTCTCGATCCAGGGGAAGAACTTCTTCGGGTCCATCTCGCCGCCGCGCAGCGACACCGACTGCACCGTCACGTCATGGATGTCGGACGGGTGCGCGTGATCGTGGTGATGATGGTCGTGGCCGTCATGATCGTGATGGTGGTGATCATGGTCATGGTCATGGTCATGGTGGTCGTGATCATGATCGTGCGCTTCGAGGAAATGCGGGTCGTTTTCCAGCGCGCGCGACAGGTCGAAGGCGCCGCGGTCGAGCACTTCGGACAGCGCCACACCGGCCCGCGTGGTGCGGTGGATCCTGGCCGCCGGGTTGATGGCGCGGATGGTCGCTTCGACCTTGGCCAGTTCTTCCGGCGTCACCAGGTCGCTCTTGTTGAGCACGACGACATCGGCGAAGGCGATCTGGTCCTCGGCCTCCCTGGAATCCTTGAGCCGAAGCGGCAGATGCTTGGCGTCGACCAGCGCCACCACCGCGTCGAGCTTGGTCTTGGAGCGCACGTCATCGTCCATGAAGAAGGTCTGCGCCACCGGCACCGGGTCGGCCAGACCCGTGGTCTCGACGACGATGGCGTCGAAACGGCCCGGGCGGCGCATCAGGCCTTCGACGACCCGGATCAGGTCGCCGCGCACCGTGCAGCAGACGCAACCATTGTTCATTTCGTAGATTTCCTCGTCGGATTCCACGATCAGCTCGTTGTCGATGCCGATCTCGCCGAATTCATTGACGATGACGGCATAACGCTTGCCGTGGTTTTCCGACAGGATGCGGTTGAGCAGCGTCGTCTTGCCGGCGCCGAGATAGCCGGTCAGAACGGTCACGGGGATTTGCGTCGTCTGTGCATCGCTCATGTCTTGCCTCGAAATAGCTGGGCCGCGAAATTCCGGGCCGCAAAATGGGATTGTCGGCCTGATATAGGATGTGTGCCGGCCTTTTGCACGAGACAAACCGCCTTGGCGTTTGACCCAGGGGTGCCGGAGCGGATGGGTGGACCGAAATATCACCCCTGCGAGGGATGCGGACCGTCCAAGCCGTCGCCTGAAACAACTCTTCGTCGACCTGTTCGGAGCCGCGCCGCGCCAAACCGTTGCAATCGCCTTGGCGGAAACTTGTTTGTCATCTAACTGAAATAAACATCTGGCATCACCACGGTGGGCACCACAAATGCTTGCCGGCAAAGCTGTTTCGAAAGCCGGAATCTTTTTGATCGTCGATTGCCAACCGGCCGGCTGCGTCTATGCTGCACGCACCGGTACGGCCGAAGAGGGATCATCATGGCCAAGGCGGACAAGACTGCAACGATGAGCCGGCTGCATTCGGCGGCAAGGCTGGCAAGGACCGCGCTGGCGGCGCGGCTTCTGGCGCACGGCTTCTATGCCGGCCAGGACCAGATCATGCTCACGCTCGACCGCGAGGACGGCCAGACGCCCGGCAATCTCGCCGGCCGCCTCGGCGTGCGCCCGCCGACCATCACCAAGACCATCAACCGGCTGCAGGCGCAGGGTTTCCTGGAAAAGCGCGCCTCCTCGGCGGATGCCCGCCAGGCGCATATCTTCCTCACCGACACCGGCCGCGAAATCATCCACGCCATCGAAAAGTCGGTGAAGAAGACCGAAAAGCAGGCCTTGAAGGGCCTCGACAAGAAAGAGCAGAAGACGCTGTTCAAGCTGCTCGCCCGCATCGAGGCCAATCTGTCGAACGAAGAGCTGGTGCTCGTCGACGACGACATCGACATCGACGATTGATCGGCACGTTGCCTGCTTAGTGATTTAGGCCGCCACCGCGGGTCCGCGCACCAGCGTGGACCAGCGCCCGGGCGTCAGGCCGAACGCTTTCTTGAAATGTCTGTTGAAATGGCTCTGGTCGCTGAAGCCGGCGCCAACGGCGATTTCGGCCAACGGTTCGCCTGCCTCGATCATCCGTCTTGCCTTTTGCAGCCGGCGCATCAACAGGAAACGATGCGGGCTGGTGGAATAGGTCGCGCGGAAATGGCGTGACAGCGCATAGCGGTCGAGCCCTGTGACGGCTTCCAGCTCATCGGAACGCACGGGCCGCTCGGCATTCTCCTCAAGATAGTCGCGTGCCAGCGCCGCGGCACGCCAAGCCGTCTTTCCCGTCGGCTTTGCCTTCTGTCCGCCGTGGCGCCCCAGATGCTGCGCCAGGTCGGCAACGAAATCCGTAACGAACAACTCGTCCAGTTCCTCGTCGAGGGGCGACAGTGCCGAAAGCAGCGTGCCGCGCAAGGCAGGATCGCTCACCACCGCATCCCTGACGAAAGGCAGTGGCGCGCCGTCGAGGCAGTCGAGCAGCAGCGACGGCTCCAGATAGAGGATCCGGTAGCGCAAGCCGTCCTCGGTGCCGGCGCCGCCATCGTGCACTTCATCGGGATGCAGCACGATCACCTGGCCGGGCAAGCTGTTCTGCACCGCGCCGCGATAGTGGAAGCGCTGCACGCCGGACAGCGTCACGCCGATGGCCAGCGTGTCATGGCGGTGCAGATCGAAGGCGTTGCCATGGAAATGCGCCTCGATGCGTTCGATGCCGCTGCCGCCGGGCGCTGAAACGATGCGGTCCCCAAGGGTGATTGAGTTCGCGCACGAACGTTCAAGACCCTGTGCCGCCTCACCGTCTAGATCCTGCGCCATCGCCTATCCTGCCCATAGGGGCCACTTTTGGAGTCCTGATTTTGGTATTCGATACGAAATTTGCAATCGTCTTGAGGGATGATCTCGCCGTCTGGCAGAAACTCAATGTCACCGCGTTCCTGACCAGCGGCATCGTCGCGCAGTTTCCCGAGATCATCGGCGAGCCCTATCGCGACCGCGCCGGCAACCTCTACAATCCGCTGTCGATCCAGCCGGTCATCGTGCTGTCGGCCGATGGTCCGACGCTCAACGCCATCCATCGCCGGGCGCTGGAACGCGGTGTTGTGACCTCGGCCTATGTCGAGGAGATGTTTGTCACCTGCTTCGACGCGGCCAACCGCGCCGTCTTTGCGCAATTCGCGCCCGACGACGCCAGGATCGTCGGCATCGCGTTGCGCGCCGACAAGAAACTTGTCGACAAGATCACCAAGGGCGCCCGCATGCATGCCTAATTCTTGGGCAATGGGCGCGCGGTGCTCTGAGCCTGTCGGCAGCGCCTGTTATGCCAGTCGCTTTTGGCTTGCCGGGCGTAGGCGATTGCCGCAAAGGTAGGCGTCTATCCTTCCTGCCCGGCCTGACCTTGAACGTTCCCGCAAAATCAGACGAAAGCGCAACGCCGCCCGCGGCGATGCTATTCATGCTTTCGACCTATGTGTTTTTCACCTTTCTCGACACCTCGAGCAAATATCTGGTGCTGGCCGGCATCTCGGCGCTGATCGTCGCGTGGGCCCGCTTCACCGTCCATGTCCTGCTCGTCGGCGTCTTCCTGCGCGGCTGGCGCGAGCCCTCGCGCTTCCGCGCCAACAACCTGCCCGCCCATATCCTGCGCGGCGGTCTGCTGTTCGGCTCGACCATGTGCAACGTCATGGCGCTCAAAACCCTGCAGCTGGCCGAAACCACCTCGATCTACTTCTTCGGCCCGATGGTGATCACCGCCCTTGCCGGACCGCTGCTTGGCGAATGGGCCGGCTGGCGGCGCTGGCTGGCGATCCTGTCGGGCTTTGTCGGCGTGCTGGTCATCACAAGGCCGGGCGTCGGCGTCTTCGGCGTCGGCCATCTCTTTGCGCTCGGCTCGATGCTGTCGAACTCCTTTTACGTCATCATGACGCGGCGCATGTCGGCCAGCGAAAGCTCGGAGAGCCTGATCCTGTTTTCAGCACTCGCGCCGGCCGTGCTGCTTTTACCCATGCTGCCGTTCTCACATCAGCTACCGCAGGATGGCTGGCACTGGTTCATCCTGGTGATGCTGGGCGTGTTCGGCGCCGGCGGCCACTGGCTTCTGGTGCAGGCCTACCGCCTCGCGACCACCACGGCGCTGGCGCCATACCCCTATTCGCAGATGGTCTGGATGATACTGTCCGGCTGGATCATCTTTCATCAGTTCCCCGATCGCTGGACGTTGGTGGGGGCTGCCATCATTGTCGCCAGTGGCCTCTACATCCTCCATCGCGAGCATCGTCTGCGGCTGCATAACAGGACTACTGTCGACGTTGAGGCCGAGGCGCTGGCGAAAAAACTTTGATTTGCTCCGAATCCGATGGCATAACGCCGCATTTAAAAAATTTAAAAAACTCGGGGAGCGAAGGGCTGGCACAGAAGATCAAGCTTTCGACGATCGCGGATGCGCTTGGCGTGTCCACGGCCACGGTTTCCCTCGCGTTGCGCGACAGCCCGCTGGTCGCAGGCAGCACGCGCGACCGCATCAAGGAACACGCCCGCGCCATCGGCTATATCTACAATCGTCGCGCAGCATCTTTGCGCACCTCGCGCTCGGGCATTGTCGGCGTCGTCGTCCACGACATCATGAACCCGTTCTTTGCCGAAATCCTGCGCTCGATCGAGAGCGAGCTCGACCGCAGCCGGCAGACCTTCATCCTGTCCAACCACTACGACCAGCTGGAAAAACAACGCACCTTCATCGACACGCTGCTGCAGCTCGGCGCCGACGGCGTCATCATGTCGCCCGCCATCGGCACACCGGCTTCCGACATCGTCATGGCCGAGGAAAACGGCCTGCCGGCGGTGCTGATCGCGCGCACCGTCGAAGGCGCCGACGTGCCGGTGTTCCGTGGCGACGATGCCTATGGCACAGGACTTGCCACCAATCATTTGATCTCGCTCGGCCACAAGCGCATCGCCATGATCGGCGGCACCGACCAGACTTCGACCGGGCGCGACCGCTACCAGGGCTATCTCAACGCCATGGAAGCCGCCGGACTGGAAGTCAGGCCGTCCTGGCGCATTCCCGGTCCGCGCACAAAGCAGGGCGGATTCGAGGCGGCTGGACAGTTTTTGGCGCTGAAAGACAAGCCAACCGCCGCCTGCTGCTGGAATGATCTCGTGGCCATAGGGCTGATGAACGGCATTGCCCGCGCCGGCCTGGTGCCCGGCGCCGACATCTCGGTCACCGGCTATGACGATCTCGAGGAGGCGGCCATCGCGACACCGGCGCTCACCACAGTCTGGAATGGCCAGCGCGAGGTCGGCCGCCGCGCCGCCAGCGCCCTGCTCGACAAGTTGAACGGACAGGCGGTACGGCCGTCACAGGAACTGATCAAGCCGGAACTGCATGTGCGCCAGTCGACCGGCAAGCCGGTGGAGCGTGCATGACCAGGCCTGAGCAGCTGCACTCGGTCGCCGTTCTGGTGCCGGGGCATTTCAACGACCATGCGGTCGAGCGCATCGACCGCACCTTCAGAAGGGTCAAGATCGAACGCGCCGATCCGGCGCTGGTCACCGACGAAATGCGCCGTGACGTGCGCGCCATTGCGTCCTTCGCCGGCGTCAACGCGGCATTGATGGATGCACTGCCCAACCTCGAACTCATCGCCTCCTTCGGCGTCGGCTACGATTCGGTGGATGCCGTCCACGCGGCCAAGAAAAACATCATGGTCACCAATACCCCCGATGTTTTGACCGAAGAGGTCGCCGACACCACGATCGGCCTTTTGCTCAACACAGTGCGTGAGCTGTACACCGCCGAAAAATGGCTGCGCGACGGCAGCTGGGTGAAGAAGGGCAACTATCCGCTGAGCCGGCTGACCTTGCGCGGCCGCCATGTCGGCATTTTCGGCATGGGCCGCATCGGCCTGGCCATTGCACGCCGGCTGGAAGCCTTCGGGCTGCCGGTCGCCTACCACAACCGCCGCAAGATTGAAGATCTCGCCTACCAATACCACCCGACGCTGAAGGGCCTTGCCGAAGCGGTCGATACGCTGATTTCGGTGGTGCCGGGCGGCGCTTCGACCGAAAAGGCGGTCAATGCCGAAATCCTGGCAGCGCTCGGCGCCAATGGCGTCTTCGTCAACATCGGCCGCGGCAGCACGGTCGATGAGCCGGCACTCGCTGCAGCCCTTGCCAACGGCACGATCGCCGCCGCCGGGCTCGATGTCTTTGCCGACGAACCGAATGTGCCCAAGGCCTTGCTCGAAGCGCCCAACACCTCGCTGCTGCCGCATGTCGGTTCGGCCTCGCACCACACGCGCCGCGCCATGGCGGATCTGTGCGTCGACAATCTGGTCTCATGGTTCAGCGAGCGCCGGCCGCTGACGCCGGTGCCCGAGACGGTGAATGTGAAGGCGACCGGTTAACGCCGGGGCGCGACGGCCACATTTATTAACGTCGGCTTAACCCTTCGAAATGATTATTCATCCAATGCGTGTGCGTGGATGAATACCAGAATGAAGATACTTTCCGCATCGATCGCCGCCGCGGCGCTGTTCGGCGGCGTTCAGCTGTTTCAGGGTAGCGGTGGCCAAAGCGCTGCCGACGAGATCACGCCATCCACCAGCTTCAGGCTGGTCGCCAATGGCGACGAAGGTGACTGCGCGGTTACCCGCGGCGCCGCGATCAACGATGGCCTGTCGCTGTTGACGGTGGCGCCGAATTGCCGCCGGCTGCTGCCCGGCATCGAGCGGGCGAAATTCTGGCGCGAGGAGCAGGACGGCACGGTCGCCTTCAGCGCCGACGGCATCGACCCGATCGTCACTTTCTCGGTTGCCGATGGCGATGGCTACGAATCCTACGCGCCGGCCACGCCGCTGCTCTCGCTGGCGACAACCGATGACCGGGATCAATCCGCCGGCAATTGATCGTCGGGATTTACTCGGCCGCCGCCCGCGCGCCGGCTTTCGCCGCAGCATGCAGGCGCACCGCGTCACCGAAAGCGCGGAAAATCCTGGCCGAGTTGCTGTCCGACTTGACCCAGTATTCGGGGTGCCACTGCACACCGACGGCGAAGGCGCGGGCATCCTTCACCGAAACCGCCTCGACCGTGCCGTCATCGGCGACGGCTTCGATCTGCAGCTTTGAGCCGAGCCGGTCGATCGCCTGGCGGTGCAGTGAGTTGACCTTCATCTCGCCGGCGCCGAACACACCGGCCAGGCAACTGCCGGCCTTGATCGAAATCGTCTGGTGAATGGCAAAACGCTCGTCCTGGTTGTCGCTCACCGGCGCGCGGTGGTCGAGCGAGCCCTCGCGCTCCTGGATCTCGGTGCCAAGCGTACCACCCAGCGCCACATTCAATTCCTGGATGCCGCGGCAGATGGCAAGCAGCGGCACGCCGCGCTCGATCGCCTTGCGGATCAGCGGCAGCGTGGTGGAATCGCGCGCTGGATCGTAGGGGCCGTTGGCCTCGCTGACGTCGCCGCCATAGAGCGAGGGATGCACGTTGGACTTCGAGCCGGTCACCATCACGCCACCGACCGATGACAGCAGCTCGTCGAAATCGAGCCGGTCGCCGAAGGACGGCACCAAGAGCGGGAACACGCCGGCGCCGGAAAGTGCCGCCTCGATATATTGCTGCGGGGCGGCATGCCAGGTGTAGTTGTCGAACTGACGGACGTCGGTCGATATGGCGACGAGCGGCTGGTGCATTTTGGGTCCGGATTCCCTTTGAGGCGAAGCGAATAGCTATTGTGCCTGCAAAATAGGCGATCCGAAGGCGCTTTTCCATGGCAAGTTTCGTTGTCTCGCATGGGCCACGCAATAAACGTTAGACTATAGTTGCAGGCTGGGCGCCCGCCTCACGGATTTGTCGCCAGTGCCGCCTTCAAATCTCCCCGCCATGCTGGACTCGACCCCTTGCCCGTGTATTGTTTCGGGCAAACCGATACCGGGTGACAGATGTCCCCGATATCGGTTTGTTGGTCCAATAGGGAGGAACTGCATGGATCGTCGTTCATTCATCCGCAAGGCCGGGGTCACCGGCGTGGGCGCCGCGGCAGCTGCCGCCACGCTTGCCGCGCCGGCAATCGCCCAGTCCAATCCGAAGGTGACATGGCGGTTGGCGTCATCCTTCCCCAAGTCGCTCGATACGATCTATGGCGGCGCGGAAGTCTTCTCCAAGATGCTGTCGGAAGCGACCGACGGCAATTTCCAGGTCCAGGTCTTCGCCTCCGGCGAGCTCGTGCCCGGCCTGCAGGCCGCCGACGCCACCACTGCCGGCACCGTCGAGGCCTGTCATACGGTGTCATACTATTATTGGGGCAAGGACCCGACATGGGCGCTGGGTGCGGCGGTGCCGTTCTCGCTCAATGCGCGCGGCATGAATGCCTGGCACTACCATGGCGGCGGTATCGACCTGTTCAACGAGTTTCTCGCCACGCAAGGTCTTTTCGGCCTGCCCGGCGGCAACACCGGCGTGCAGATGGGCGGCTGGTTCCGCAAGGAGATCAACACCGTCGCCGACCTGTCCGGCCTCAAGATGCGCATCGGTGGCTTTGCCGGCAAAGTTGTCTCGAAGCTCGGCGTCGTGCCGCAGCAGATCGCCGGTGGCGACATCTATCCGGCGCTGGAAAAGGGCACGATCGACGCCGCCGAATGGGTCGGGCCCTATGACGACGAGAAGCTCGGTTTCTACAAGGTCGCGCCCTACTACTACTATCCCGGCTGGTGGGAAGGCGGCCCGACCGTCCATCTGTTGTTCAACAAGGCGAAATACGAAGAGCTTTCGCCGGCCTACAAGTCGCTGGTGCACACCGCCGCCCAGGCGGCGGATGCCAACATGCTGCAGAAATACGACTTCCTCAATCCTGCGGCAGTGAAGCGGCTGGTGGCCGGCGGTGCCAAATTGCGCCCGTTCACCCCGGAGATCATGGCTGCCTGTTTCGAGAAGGCCAATGAGGTCTACGCCGAGATGGAGGCCTCCAACGCGCCGTTCAAGAAGATCTGGGACTCGATCAAGGGCTTCCGCAAAGAGCACTATCTGTGGGCGCAGGTTGCCGAGTACAATTACGACACCTTCATGATGGTCCAGCAGCGCAACGGCAAGCTGTAGGCGCACTGGCCACATCCAAAGAAACCCCGGGCGGCTCGGCCCGGGGTTTTTCTTTGCCTGGCGTGGCCTGATGCCGAGTGCTTCAGCCCTTGCCCGGCACCACCAGCACCTTGACCTCGCCGGGTGCGGCCGGATTGGAGATCACCGAGGGGGCTTCCTCGAGGCCGACCTGTCTGGAAATGAGCTTGTCGATCTCGATTGAGCCGGACGCGACAAGGTCCGCTGCCCGCCTGTGGGTGAACGGGTTGATGAACGAGCCAAGAACCTTCAGTTCGCGAAACAAGAGGTCGAACGGTTCGAACGGTACCTTCATGCCTTGCGGCATCACGCCGACAATCACGACCGTGCCGCCCGACTTCGCCAGCCGCATCGATTGTTCGACGGTTTCTGGGACACCGGCACATTCGAGCACCACGTCGACCCCACCCGGCACAAGGCCGGCTGGCCCGGCAATGGCCTCGATCGGATCAACGGTACTCGGATCGACCGTCACCGTTGCGCCGAGTTCTTCGGCGAGCGCCCGGCGGGAGGCCTGCCGCGTCGACAGGATGATTGTCGACGCTCCTGCGAGCCTGGCCAATTGCACGGTGAGCAGGCCGATGACACCGCCACCGAGCACCACCACCGAAGCGCCGGGCCTGATGCCGGCAAGGTCGACGGCGTGCAGGCAGCACGCCAGCGGCTCGCAGAAGGCGCCATGCGTTGGCTTGAGGTTCGCAGGCAGAAGGAAAGCCTGGCTCTGCGGCATCACGACATAGTCGGCGAAGCCGCCATCGCGATGGATGCCGATGGCCCTGAGATTGCTACACAAATTGACGCGGCCGGACCGGCAATGGCTGCAGCGCCCGCAGGAGATATTGGGGTCGCCGGTGACGCGGTCGCCGACGGCGATGCCGGAGACCGCTTCTCCGACGGCCTCGACGATGCCGCAGAATTCGTGACCAAGTGTCACCGGCGGGCTCGAAGGGAACTCGCCGTGGAGGAGGTGACGGTCGGTGCCACAAACACCGCAGGCTTCGATGCGCACGAGAATGTCCTGCGGCCCCGCAACGGGCTTGTCCACTTCCCGTAGCGCAATGCTGCCCACGGCTTCCAGACGCACGGCTCTCATCGCTTTATCCGGTTCGGCATCAGTTGAAACTCGGCGGCTTGGACAGATCCGTCGCCGGCGGCGCCGGGTTGGCCGGCGGCGTCTCGCCAAAGTTCGGTGGCTGCGCCAGATCGTTCGAAGGTGGCGCCGCGGGTGATGCGCCGCCATCGGCCGGTGGCGGTGCGCCGAGAGGCGCAAGGCCTGGCATGTCCGGCAATTTGATCTCGATCGTGCCTGGGTCGACGGCGGCACCCTTGTAGCGCATGACCATTTGCGGGAAGGTGATGGTAAGCCCGATCATGATCACCTGGATGCAGACAAAGGGCACCGCTCCCCAATAGATCTGGCCGGTGGTGACCGGCGCGATCTGCTTGCCGGTGAGGCGGTCGAGATAGGGCACGCGGGCGGCGACCGAGCGCAAGTAGAATAGCGCGAAGCCGAAAGGCGGGTGCATGAAGGAGGTCTGCATGTTGACCCCGAGCAATACGCCGAACCAGATCAGGTCGATACCGAGCTTGTCGGCGGCGGGCGCCAAAAGCGGCACGATGATGAAGGCGAGCTCGAAGAAATCGAGGAAGAAGGCGAGCACGAAGACCAGGATGTTGACCCCAATCAGGAAGCCGACCTCGCCACCTGGCAGCGATGTCAACAAATGCTCGACCCAGACGTGGCCGTTGACGCCGTAGAAGGTGAGCGAGAACACCCGCGCGCCGATCAGGATGAACAGCACGAAGGACGACAGCCTCGTTGTCGAAGCCAGTGCCTGCTTGATGACATCCAGCGACAGCCGCCCCTTCATCGCGGCCATGGCAAGGGCGCCAACCGCGCCCATGGCGCCGCCTTCGGTCGGGGTCGCGATGCCAAGGAAGATCGTGCCAAGCACCAGGAAGATCAGCGCCAGCGGCGGGATCAATACGATGATCACCTGCTGCGCCAATCTGGACATCATGTTGATGTTCAGGCCCTTGTCGGCGATCGCCACAACGTAGATCAGGATCACGCCGACGCTGGCGCCGAGGATATCGGCATTGTCGCCATGCGCCGGCGCGAGATAGCGGTAGGCGGCGTAGGAGACAGCCACCGTCACCAGCAGCGCCGCCAGCAGCGACAGCACGCCGTGGCCGAGCGTGCGGGCCGCCAGCGGCAGCGCGGGCATCGAGTGCGGCCGGACGATCGCTACGATCAGGATGTAGAGCGTGTAGAGCCCCGTCAGGACCAGGCCCGGGATCAGCGCGCCGGCATACATGTCGCCGACGGACCGTCCAAGCTGGTCGGCGAGCACGATCAGCACCAGCGAAGGGGGGATGATCTGGGCGAGCGTGCCCGAGGCGGCAATCACACCCGAAGCCACGCGCCGGTCATAGCCGTAGCGCAGCATGATCGGCAGCGAGATCAGACCCATGGCGATGACAGACGCCGCCACGACGCCGGTGGTGGCCGCCAGCAGCGCGCCGACGAAGATCACCGCATAGGCAAGGCCGCCACGGATCGGCCCGAACAACTGGCCGATCGTGTCGAGCAGGTCCTCGGCCATGCCGGATCGCTCGAGCACAATGCCCATGAAGGTGAAGAACGGGATCGCCAAGAGCGTGTCGTTGGACATCACCCGGCTGCCGTAGAAATTGTCGGGCAGCGCGTGCAGCAGCGGCCAGGCCAGATTGATCGAGCCGCCCGAATAGGGCGACAGAAGCACGCCGATGCCGAAGAACATCAGGCCGTTGGCGGCCAGCGAAAACGCCACGGGATAGCCGATCAACAGGAAGATGACCAACGAAGCGAACATGATCGGCGCCATGTTCTGGGCGATGAACTCGATCATGGACGCGCCTCCTGGGCGAGCGCCTTGGCTTCTTCGGCGAGGGCTTTCGCCTCGAGCTCCGCCTGCTCATGCACCGATATGAACGGGTTGGGATCGTCCATGTCGCCACGCATGATGGCGATCTTCTTGATGATCTCGGAGATGCCTTGCAGGGCCAGCAGGAAGAAGCCGACCAAAAGGATGGCCTTTGCCGGCCAGATGATCAGCCCGCCGGAATTGTTCGACATTTCGCCATTGCGGAACGACAGCGACACGTAAGGCACGAAATAGATCACCATCAGCGTCACGAACGGCATCAGGAAGAAGAGATGACCGAGAAGGTCGATCCAGTGCTGTACACGGCGTGAGAACATGCCGTAGACGATGTCGATGCGGATATGGTCGTTCTGCTTCAGCGTATAGGCGGCGGCCAGCATGAAGGCGGCGCCGAACAGATACCACTGCAGCTCCAGCCAGGCATTCGACGATGTGTCGAACACCTTGCGAATGATGGCATTCGCGGCGCTGACCAGGATCGACACCAGAATGAGCCAGGATATCCACCTGCCGATGAACTCGTTCACACGGTCAATCGTTCTGGATAGAGCCAGCAGCCCTGCCATGCATTCCTCCCTGGTGTCGAAGGCGCGCCGGCTCCCCTAGTTTTCCGTCGCGCCGCTGTGGCCCAACGGTATGCCGCGCGTGGTTCGGCTGGTCAACATGGCATAGGCGCGATCAACGCCGTTGTGGCGGGAGGCAGGGGATAAAGTGCCGACCGGCTGCTGCGTCATGCAACCAAAGTCTGACACCCAATGCGGCGATCAGGCGATCTTCTGCTGGTCGCGGCCGGGACCGATCAGCACAAGCGCTGCGACGAGGAACAGATACATCCAGCCATCGCGCCATTCGATCGGGAAATAGCCGGCCCATAACGACTCCGCCATGCCGAAGGCGGCCGCACCGAGCGCCGCCCGCGGCGGCGAGAGATAGCCGCCCACTGCCGTCACGAACAGGATCTTCAGTCCGTAGACGAGGCCGGAGCCGAAGCTGACATTGCCATAGTAAAGGGCGGCCATGACACCGGCCAGCGCGGCGCAGAAACCGCCAAACAGCACCGCGTGCCGGAACACCCTGCGCACATCAACACCGCACAAGGCTGCCGCGTGGGGATCGTCGGAGACGGCGCGCCAGCGGCGGCCGAAGCCGGAGCTGGCAAACGCCCATGCGGCGAGGACGATTGCCGCCAGAACAGTCGCGCAGTCGATGAGCTGGATCAGCGTCAGCGTCGCCTTGAAGCTCGCATCCTGAGCGAAAACAATGGGCTGCGCCAGCATCGGCGGCAGCCACCAGTCATGCGTGTCGGCGGCAATGCGGCTTGCTTCCGACAGCACCAGCAGGATGCCGAGCGTCGTCACCACGATGGCATTGGGCGTTCGGTCGGCCAGTGGTTCGAAGACGTTGCGCGACAGCACGTGGCTGATCAGCGCGGCGTAGAGGAAAGCCGTGACGACGCCGAGCACGACCGCCGCCAGCAATGTCAGCCACAATGCCTGATAGGCGAAGGCCACGGTCAGGATCATCGTCTGGCCGCAAAAGGCGAACAGCGCGCCATAGGCGAGGTTGGTCCGGTGCAGGATGCCGTTGGTCAGCACGTAGCCAAAGGCAAGCAGCGCATAGAGCGCGCCCGAATGCAGCCCGTTCAGCACCTGCTGGAAGAAATAGAGCATCGATAGCCTTCAGAGCGTGTCGCCCAATAGTGCAAAGCGGTTTTGGGGCAACGACGTGCTCTCCAACAAATTCCGCGGAGCCCGCGCCAAGGTTTGCATCGTAGAATCTAACTTGTCAAACGCGATTTATCGGTTAGATTTCCGATATGACGGTATCCTGGACCCCGCATCGCTTCACCGGTGGCATGCTCGCGCTCGACACGGCCAACACCGTAGTGTTGCGCAACGCTCCGGGAAAAACCTTCGACCGGTTTGCCGATCCGGCCGAGATCGCGCGCTTTGCCGAGGCTGCCAGCGGCTTTCGGGGCGCCGAGCTTGGCGGCAGGCGGTTGGCGGCTGCCGCGCCGGACATGATCGCGCCAGTGGTGCTGTCGATCCGCGAGACGACCGACCGGCTGTTTCGCGGCGCCGTGTCGAAAGGTGCGCTTGCCGCTGGCGACCTCGCCCCTTTTCTAAAAGCCTGCGCCAAGGGCCTCGATCAGAGCCCGGCCGAGATCGGCGCCCCGGGCAAGCCGTTCGGCGATCCAGCGACGCCGATCGCCTTTGAGGCGGCGCTGGCGGTTTCAGCCTTGTCGCTACTTCGCGACGATACGATTTCCAGGCTCAGGATCTGTCCCAATTGCAGTTGGCTGTTCGTCGACAGGAGCCGCAATTCCAGCCGCCTCTGGTGCGACATGGCGGTGTGCGGCAACCGCCAGAAAGCAAGCCGCCACTATCGCCGCCGCCGCACGGCGGCCCATGAGGTCAACAATGCCTAGGGGTTTTTTTCGTTCGATCCTTGTCGGTGCGGCGCTCATTGCCGCTGTTGCGCTTGGCGCCTGCCGCGACACCGGCGGCGATGGCAAACTGTTCGAGGTTTCCGGCAAGGTCGTCGTCTTCAACTACCGTCTCGCCCGGGCGACCTATGTCGTGACGCTGCGGCCCCTGCAGCCGATGGGCGAAGGCCAGGTTGCGGTCGCGAGCTTCCAGAATCCGGCCGGCGGTCCTCCCCTGGTGGTCGAGCAGAAGGTCTGGCCGAAGCTCGACAAGGTCAGCCTGGAAAGCCCGGCGCTGACCTGCATCGTCAAAGACAAGCCCTATGCGATTTCCATCAGCATCAGGGGTCCTGACGGCACGTTCCTGCAGAAGATCGACACCACGTTGATCTCGACAGAGGATCAGTCGATCCTGCCCGATCGTCCGCTGGTGGTCGACCAGCTCTATACCGCCAATCCCGACCTTGCCGGCCACCCCGACGGCAAGCTGCCCGGTGAGCCCAAGCCGGATTGCTCGAAAGGCTGACGCGTTTTGCGCGACGCGACTGAGTAGAAATTTTCGGTCGCCGGACAACCGCCGCGGATCGGTTTCGTGCGGGAGCCGTGATGACGGCAGACCGTTCGTTGCGCTTTGCCTGGCACTTTCGATTTCGTTTGACCTGCCTTGCAAGCGGAGAAAGACTGCGCCATCTCACTCCTACGTTGGCTGCCTGCCCCCGCGCAGCCTCCGCAGAGGAAATGCCTGATGACGCTGCACGACGTCGCGCTCGACGACAAGTTCGATCTTGGTAAGGAGCGCATCTTCCTGTCCGGCGCGCAGGCGGTCATCCGCATGTTGTTGATGCAGCGCGAGCGCGACCGCCGCGCCGGCCTCAACACGGCCGGCTTCGTTTCCGGCTACCGCGGCTCGCCGCTCGGCGGCCTCGACATGCAGCTGTGGCGGGCGAAAAAGCAGCTGGCGCAGGCCGATATCGTCTTCCAGCCCGGCCTCAACGAGGAGCTTGCCGCCACCGCCTGCTGGGGCTCGCAGCAGGCGGAATTGCTGGGCGAAGGCACGCATGACGGCGTGTTTTCGGTCTGGTACGGCAAGGGGCCGGGCGTCGACCGTTCAGGCGACGTCTTTCGCCACGCCAACCTCGCCGGTTCGTCTAGACATGGCGGTGTGCTCGCCTTGATGGGCGACGACCACATGGCCGAATCCTCGACCAACGCGCACGCCACCGAATTCCTTTTCGTCGACACCATGGTGCCGATCCTCAACCCGGCCGGTGTCCAGGAGATCATCGACTACGGGCTCTACGGCTTTGCCATGTCGCGTTTTGCCGGCACCTGGGCGGCGATCAAATGCGTCAAGGACAACATCGAATCGACGGCCTCCGTCGATGCCGCGCTCGAACGGCTGGACATCGTCGTGCCGGAGTTCGACATGCCGCCCGGCGGCCTCAACATCCGCCATGAGATCGACATGCTCGGCCAGGAGGAGCGGCTGCATGAGCACAAGCGTGCCGCCGCGTCCGCCTTCATCCACGCCAACGGACTGAACCGCATCGTCTATTCCGGCGGCCGCAGCCCGAAGCTCGGCATCATCACGCTGGGCAAGAGCTATCTCGACGTCCGACAGGCGCTGGAAGACATCGGCGTCGACGAGGCGGCCGCCAATCGGATCGGCATTCGCCTGTTCAAGGTCGGCTGTCCGTGGCCGCTCGACCTGCAGCATATCTCCGAATTCGCCCGTGGCCTCGACACCATCGTCGTCGTCGAGGAGAAGCGCTCGCTGATCGAGGTGCAGCTGCGCGAAAATCTCTACGGCACGGCCACCCAGCCGGCCATCGTCGGCAAGAAGGACGAGCGCGGCGACTGGCTGTTCCCGGCCAAGGGCGCGCTCGACCCCAACGAGATCGCCATTGCGCTGGGCGAGCGGATCCTTCGCACCATCGGCCCATCGGAAGAGATCGCCGCGAAGGTGGCGAAGCTGCGCCAGTTCCAGGCGATGCTCGCCGATGCCAGCGATATCGGTTCGCGCACGCCGTTCTTCTGTTCCGGCTGCCCGCACAATTCCTCGACCAAGGTGCCCGACGGCTCGATCGCCGCCGCCGGCATCGGCTGCCACTTCATGGCCCTGTGGATGGACCGCAACACGGTCGGCTTTACCGCCATGGGCGGCGAAGGTGCGCAATGGGTCGGCCAGGCGCCATTCTCCAAGCGTGAGCACATTTTCCAGAATCTCGGCGACGGCACCTACAACCACTCCGGCACGCTGGCGATCCGCTTCGCACTGTCGACCGACGCCAACATCACCTACAAGATCCTCTACAACGACGCCGTCGCCATGACCGGCGGCCAGCCGCATGAGGGCGGCCTGACGGTCGACATGATCGCCAGGCAGGTGCGCGCGGAAGGGGTCGACCGCATCGCCATCGTCACCGACGAGCCGGACAAATATGCAGGCAAGGCCGAATTCCCGGCCAATGCCACCATCCATCATCGCGACGACCTCGATCTCGTCCAGCGTCAGCTGCGGGACGTCAAGGGCGTTTCGGTGCTGCTTTACGACCAGACCTGCGCGGCCGAAAAACGCCGCCGCCGCAAGCGCGGCACCTTTCCGGATCCGGACAAGCGGGTGTTCATCAACGAACTGGTCTGCGAGGGCTGCGGCGATTGCGGCGTGCAGTCGAACTGCGTCTCGATCCAGCCGGTCGAGACCGAGTTCGGCCGCAAGCGCAGAATAGACCAGTCGAGCTGCAACAAGGATTTCTCCTGCGTCAACGGCTTCTGCCCGTCCTTCGTCACCGTCCACGGCGCCAAGATCAGGAAGGCCGAAGGCATTGCCGGGCGGACCGATTCGCTCGACGGCGTACCGGTCCCGGCCGAATTCCTGCTCGGCAGCGAGGGTTGGGCGGCGATCATCGACGGCGTCGGCGGCACAGGCGTCGTCACCATAGGCGCGGTGCTCGGCATGGCCGCCCATCTCGAGGACAAGGGCTGCGGCATGATCGACATGGCCGGCCTCGCCCAGAAGGGCGGTTCGGTGTTCACCCATGTCCGCATCGCCCGCACCCCGGACGATATCCACGCCATCCGCGTTTCGGCGGGCAAAGCCGACCTGGTGCTGGGCTGCGACCTCGTCGTGTCCGGCGCCAAGAAGGTGCTTGGCGCGGTGCGCGAAGGCCATACCATCTTCCTTGCCAACACCGCCGAGATCATGCCCGGCGAATTCGCCCGCGCGGCCGATTTCTCGCTGCCGATCGAACGGCTGAAGAAGGCGATCCGCGCTGCTGCCGGCGACGGCAAGGCGCATTTCTTCGACGCCACGCGCACCGCCACCCAATTGTTCGGCAATTCGCTCGGCGCCAACATGTTCATGCTCGGCTTTGCCTTCCAGCATGGCGGCCTGCCGCTGTCTGCACAAGCCGTTGAAAAGGCTATCGAATTGAACGGCGAGGCGGTGGCGATGAACATCGCCGCATTCCGCTGGGGCCGGCGCGCCGCGCATCAGCCGGAATTCGTGCGCGGCCTCATCGCCCAGCCCGGCAAGGCCGCGCCGATCGCCGAGACGCTGGACGATGTGATCGCCCGCCGCGTCGCTTTCCTCACCGCCTACCAGAACGCCGCCTATAGCAAGCGCTATGCCGAAAAGCTGGCCGTTTTGCGTGCCGCCGAGGCGAAGGCCGTGCCCGGTTCGACGGCGGTGACCGAAGCGGCGGCCAGAAACCTGTTCAAGCTGATGGCGATCAAGGACGAATATGAGGTGGCGCGGCTCTACACCGACGGTTCCTTCGCCACGGAACTGTCAAAGCAGTTCCAGAGCTATGAAAAACTCGAATTTCATCTGGCGCCACCGATCATGGGCAGGCGCGGCAATGACGGCAAGCCGAGGAAATCGAACTTCGGCCCGTGGATGATGAAGGGTTTTCGCCTGCTGGCGGCGCTGAAAGGCCTGCGCGGCACGGCTTTCGACCTGTTCGGCTACAGCGCCGAGCGGCGCATGGAGCGCGAGCTTCTGGCCCGCTATGAGGCTGATCTGGAGCTTATCGCGGCGGCACTTGCACCGGGCAGGGTCGAGGCCGCCGTGGCGCTGGCCTCGGTGCCGGCGCTCATTCGCGGCTACGGTCATGTCAGGCAGGCCAGCGCCGAAAAGGCCGATGGCGAGCGCAAAAGGCTTGTCGGGCGGCTGGCCAACACACCGGCGCGGCCCGAACTTCAGGCCGCAGAGTGATCGACACGCCTTGTTTACCTGAAGCTTGATTTCCCAATCTGTACTGCATTTGCCCGCCCTCGGCAAACGGGCCAAAGCCGCTGTTCTAAGCCTTTCTTAAGGCGGGTGTGGCATGACAAGGCTTAGCGTTGGGCCAACGGTATGGACAGAGCAAAGACCGAAGACATCCCGTCGGATGTTTACATCCAGTTTGTGCGGGCGTTGTCCGACAACGCCTACATGCTGGTGGTCGGCGGCGTATGCTACTGGATCCTCGGTTTGACGATCTACCTGCGGACGCACGATCCGCTGTATCTTGGCTTCGCCTTCCTTCTGTTGTCGATCAGCCTTTGGCGTTACCTCAGCATCCGCAGCTTCCACAGGAGCGGCAGCCCTATACTCACTGTCGAAAAGGCAGAGGCGTGGGAACGCGGTTACATTCTCAAAGGCAGTGCGCAGGGCCTCGCGTTGGGGTCGTTCTGTTTCGTGTCGATCTACGTGCGGCCCGATGACTTCGCCGAACTGGCGTCTGTGTCGTTGGCATTGACCACCCTGCTCACCGTTGTTGGCCGAAGCTACGGGTCCAGGCGCATGGTGCAGATTTTTTCCGTGACCCTCATTGGACCGGCAGCACTTGCGCTCTTCCTGCGCATGGACGTCCCCGACTTCGTCCTCGGGCTGATGATCATTCCGACGACAATCGTCACCATCAGCAGCGCCGACCATGTCCGCAACGTTCTGTTCTCGGCGGTCATCGGTCACAGGCAGGCGAAGGAGTTGGCGCAAAGGTTCGATCGGGCGCTAAATACGATGTCGCATGGCCTTGTCATGCTCGACTCGAACGGGAAGGTGGTCGTCGCCAACGCCGAGGCAGCACTTTTGATGTCATTGAAATCGCCGGGCACGCTGCTGGGGCGGTCGATCCACGGCCTCTTGATGCGCGGCGTTGCCGGCGGCATGCTGGCCCCGAAAGACTGCCGCTACATCGAGGCGCAACTGACGCGCGCCCTGCGCGAAGGCCGCGACCGCAAGGTACTGGTCTCGCTCGCCAACGGCCAGTACTACGAGTTCTCGGCGCGCGAAGGCAATCAGGACCTCGGCGTCATCACCTTCGAGGACGTCACCGCCCGCGTCGAGGCTGAAGAAAAGATCCGCTTCATGGCGCGCTTTGACAGCCTCACCGGCCTGCCGAACCGCGCCTATTTCCACGAACTTGTCCATGAAGCCATGGCCTCCGGCGAGCAGGAGCGGCTCTGCGGTCTGGCGGTGCTCGATCTCGATGACTTCAAGAGTGTCAACGACACCCTCGGTCATCCTGTCGGCGACGGGTTGATCTACGCAGTGGCCGAGCGTCTCGCGGCGGTTGCCGGACCGGGCATCACGGTCAGCCGCTTCGGCGGTGACGAGTTCATGATCTTCTTCGACCGCGTCGAGGACGAGAGCCATCTCAGCACCCTCCTCGACCATATATTCGCGGACCTGCAGGGTGAGGTGGACGTCGCCGGCCACGGCTTGCGCATCCAGGCCAGCGGCGGCGCGGTGCTGTCCACGGTCAAGGACACCGATGTTGATGCCATGATCGTCAAGGCCGACCTTGCCCTCTACAAGGCCAAGGAGCTCGGCAAGAACAGCTGGAGGCTGTTCGAGGCGGCCATGGACGCCGCCTTCCGCAATCGCCAGCTGATGAAGGCCGATCTGCGCAACGCCGTGCTGGCCAGGGAATTACGCGTCGTCTATCAGCCGATCGTGGCTGTAAACACCATGCGCATCGCCAGCTGCGAGGCGCTCTGTCGTTGGGACCACCCCGATCTCGGCCCTGTCTCACCCAGTGTCTTCATCCCCCTGGCCGAGGAGATGGGTATCGTTTCCGACATAAGCACTTTCGTGCTGGAGGCCGCGTGCGCCGAATGCGCCAAATGGCCGGCCCAGACCAGCGTGTCGGTCAACCTTTCGGCCAAGGATTTCCGCAATCGCGACGTTGTCCAGAAGGTTCGTGACGCGCTTGCCAGTTCGGGGCTCGCCGCCAGGCGCCTCGAGATCGAAGTCACCGAAACCGCCCTGCTCGACGACAAGTCGCTGACACGCCAGTATATCGAGGAAATGAAGCAGCTTGGGGTTCGCATCGCGCTCGACGATTTCGGGACCGGCTACTCCAGCCTGAGCTATCTCCACAAGCTGCCGCTCGACAAGATCAAGATCGACCGCTCTTTCCTGGTCGATGTGAACCAGAACCGGCAGTCGCTCGACCTTCTGAAGGGCATCGTCGGCCTGTCCCGGACATTGGGCCTTTCGGTCACCATCGAAGGGGTCGAGACCTTCGAGCAGCTGAAGACGCTGGTCCATTTGGTCAAGCCGGACTTCGTGCAGGGCTTCCTGTTCGGCGCCGCGCTCAGCGCATCGGGCATCGAGACGATGTCGAGCGTCACATGGCCGTTTGCCGCTGACCTGCATCTCGCCGGCAAACGGACAGCCAGCTAAACGCAATTCCAGGAAAAATGTGAAGCGGTTTTCCGTCCGGAATCGCGTCTGCGCAAAAGCAATTCCAGGAAAGTGTGAGCGGTTCTCCACCTGGAAATGCATTTAGAAACAGAGAGCATTGTTCACTTGATGAAATGACGACCGCTCATGCGTCGTCCAAACCCGCTAGTCCGGCGCTTCCAAGATCTGACTTCAGAATCATTTCGATGACCGCCGCCGCTAGGCCGGATCAGGCAACCACCGGCTGCGCCATTTGCTTTTTCGTGTCCAAGATCGGTGAACGACCGCAGCCGTTAAGGTTAACAAGCGGTAAATAAGCAATGTTGAATTTTCAGCTTGTGTCTCATTTCAACTCGAATAGCCTATTTCCAGGCGGAATTCGAGGACTGGCAATGGATACTGCAAGGAAGATTGCGTCGGCTGAGGCCAGCGCGAGGATCGACTCGGCGCTCAACCGATCCATGATGCAATTACTGGATCATGTCGAATATCGTCTCATTACCGGGGGCGAAGATCTGGAGGCGATCTACCGACTCCGCTATAAGTCCTATCTGCGCTCGGGTATGTGCGGCCCGATCGCCAGCGGCATGTTCGAGGATCGCTGGGACGATCTGCCCAATTCCTATCGGTTCGGTGTCTACTGCTACGGCGAATTGGTCAGTACAGTGCGCCTCCACTATATTTCCAGTGACCAGCCATACTCGCCTTCGACCGACGCTTATCCCGAAATATTGCTTCCCCGGCTTGCCCGCGGGGAAACCTTCATCGACGGAACCCGCTTCGCGACAGATCCCGACAGCGCGCCGGCACCCGGAGTGCTGCCTTTCCTGACGCTCAGGATTTGCATGGCGGCCTACTGTTATTTTCGCCAGACCGCGATGTTTATCCCGATTAAGTTGGAGCATTCAGCTTTTTATGCCCGCTTCTTCAGCGCCACGCAGAGGACCGCGGGCAAGGTGTTTCCGGGCGTTCTCCCTCCGCTCGCACTGTTCGAAATTCCCGGCAATGAAGAGAATGTTCAACGGATACTCGACCGGTTACCGTTCTTCAGATCGACAGCGACGGAGCAAAGGCTGATGTTTGGCAATCCGGCGATCAATCGGCTGACACCTTTGTCCATCGTGCCAACAGCGAAATACTACCGGGACGCCGCCTGAACGGATATTCATTCTCGTGCCATGGACCTTTCCGGTGGCTTCGTCGTTATTGCTTGTGGCGGCGGCGCCGCGTCCGTGGTGCTGCGTACCCCTGCCTGAAAGGCGGGTCCTCCGAATTGTTAACGTGAAAGCATGCCGGCATGACCATCCACTCGCTCGCGCTTACCCCGCTCATCTCCCTGATCGCCGGTGTGCTGATCCTGGTGATGCCGCGGCTCCTCAACTACATCGTCGCGCTTTATCTGATCGTTGTCGGGCTGCTCGGGCTGTTCCCGCATCTCGCCAGTTGAAGGAAGCTGTCAGCCGGTGAAGAGCCCCTCCAAAGTAGCATCGCCGTCTGAGGGCGGCCGAACGCTGGCGGATCGGTCCTGAAATGGTTGCGGCCCGACTGGGGTGTGCCTAACTTCAGAAAGGCCACCTTAGGTGGCGCCATTCGAGCTTCGGTCGGATCGGAGCTTTTGGGGGACGTGGATGTGGCTTTCGATCATTGCCGGGCTTGTGTTGCTCATTCTGGGCGGCGAATTGCTTGTGCGCGGGTCCGTCGGCGTGGCTTCCTCGTTTGGCGTCTCGCCATTGCTCATCGGGCTGACCCTGGTCGGCTTCGGCACCTCCGCGCCTGAACTGGTGACGTCGGTACAGGCGGCACTTGCCGGCTCGCCCGGAATTGCCGTCGGCAACATTGTCGGGTCCAACATCGCCAATTCCTTGCTCATCCTCGGCATCACCGCCGTCGTCACGCCGGTTGCCGTAAAATCCTCGCTGCTCAAGCGTGACGGCGTGGTGCTGATCGCGGTCACCGCACTGTTTATCGCCATTGGCGCCACCATGCCGCTCGGCCGGCTGGTCGGATTGGCCTTCCTTATGCTGCTCGGCGCATACATGTATGTCGCCTATCGCCAGGAGCGCTCGCCCGCCACAGCGGATCAAGGGGCTGCGGTCGAACGGGCCCTTGCCGCACAAGAGGCCGATCCCGGGTTCGTGCCCGGTAGAAGCGGCAAGCCGATCTGGCTGCCACTGGTCGTTGCGCTTGCCGGGCTTGTGCTGATCATCTTCGGCGGCGAGTTCCTGGTGAGCGGCGCCGTCCGGCTGGCCCACGCGCTCGGCATATCGGAAACCGTGGTCGGCCTGACCGTGGTGGCGATCGGGACGTCGATGCCGGAGCTGGCGACCTCCCTTGTTGCCTCGCTTCGTGGCCAGTCCGACCTTGCCCTTGGCAATGTGCTTGGCTCGGGCCTTTACAACATTCTGGGGATTGGCGGCGTGACCGCGCTGGTGTCGCCAATCGACGTACCTGCCAGCGTGGTCAAATTCGATTTTCCGGTGCTGTTCGTGGCCACGGTGCTGATCTTTGTCTTCGCGTGGACGCGCCGAAGGGTCGATCGAACCGAAGGCGTTGTGCTGCTGGCCGGTTATGCTGCTTACATCGTCGCGCTGGTATGGTAGCCGGCCGTTTTTATACCCTTTGGCGCGATACCGCGCTTTTCGTGACGCTCTTGTCGCAGCCGCAGGGGTAATAGCGCCATTGCCCTCGGCCCGGCTTTTCGCTATGTGCCTCAAAGATGTCTTCGAAGGGGTATTCCTATGGCTGATCACACGCCGACCGGTCCTGTCGAACTGGGCGCGAAGATGGATTATGCGGAGCACGACCGCACCTATCACGGGTTCCTGGCGCTGGCCAAATACGGCTCGCTGTTTTGCGGCGCCCTGCTGCTGGCCATGGCTTTCGGCTTCTTTGCGGGCGGCTTCTTCTCGGCGACCATCCTGTTCTTGCTGATCCTGGCCGCCGGCGCCTTCATTCTCCGATAGACTTTCAGACCCTTTGCCGGAAGGCCGCCGGACTCCGGCCGCCATGTTGCGCAAACAGGTTCCAGCCGAAAGGATCATGCGGTGGGACAGACGGTTTTCATCCCTCGTGAGCTCGACGCCAGCGAGCCGCGGGTTGCCGCCTCGCCGGATACGGTGAAGCGGCTGGCGGCGCTGGGCTTCGACGTGATCGTCGAAACCGGCGCCGGCACCAGGTCGCGCATTCCCGACGAGGAATTTGCCAAGTCCGGTGCTGTGATCGGCAAGGCTTCGGATGCGGGCCGGGCGGATGTGGTGCTGAAGGTGCGACGTCCCACCGATGCCGAGTTGAAAGGCTACAAATCGGGTGCGGCGGTCATCGCCATCATGGACCCCTATGGCAACGATGCCGCGATCTCGGCCTTGGCCAAGGCCGGCGTCACCGCCTTCTCGATGGAATTCATGCCGCGCATCACCCGGGCGCAATCGATGGACGTGCTGTCCAGCCAGGCGAACCTTGCCGGCTACCAGGCGGTGATCGACGGCGCATCGGAATATGACCGGGCGCTGCCGATGATGATGACGGCGGCAGGCACGGTGCCGGCGGCGAAGATCTTCATCATGGGTGTCGGCGTTGCCGGCCTGCAGGCGATCGCCACGGCGCGCCGCCTCGGCGCCGTCGTCACCGCCACCGACGTGCGTCCCGCCGCCAAGGAACAGGTCGCCTCGCTCGGCGCAAAGTTCCTCGCCGTCGAGGACGAGGAGTTCAAGGCGGCCGAGACCGCCGGCGGCTACGCCAAGGAAATGTCGAAGGAGTATCAGGCCAAGCAGGCTGCGCTCACCGCTGAGCACATCGCCAAGCAGGACATCGTCATCACCACGGCGCTGATCCCCGGCCGTCCGGCGCCGAAGCTGGTGTCGGCGGCGATGGTCGCCTCGATGAAGCCGGGCTCGGTGATCGTCGACCTTGCCGTCGAGCGCGGCGGCAATGTCGAAGGCGCAGTTCCAGGTCAGGTGGTGACCACGGCCAATGGCGTAAAAATCGTCGGCCATCTCAACGTGCCCGGCCGCGTTGCCGCATCGGCCTCGCTGCTCTACGCCAGGAACCTGTTCGCTTTCCTCGAGACGCTGGTCGACAAGGCCACCAAGACGCTTGCCATCAAGCGCGACGACGAATTGGTCAAGGCAACGATGCTGACCGACGGCGGTAAGATTGTGCATCCGGCCTTCGCCAAAGCCGACCAGCAGCCTCGTGTCGAGCCGGCCGCAATCCCGGCCACCACCATGGTCGCCGATGCTTCGGCTGCAAAGAAGGCCGCGCCCAAGAAACCCGCCGCACCCAAGTCGCCCTCGTCGAAGTCGAAAGGCATTGCGTGATGGATCAGACCCTGCAGAAAGCCCTCGACCAGCTCGACCAGGCCTCCGCCGCCGTCCGGCTTGCGGTACAGAACATGGCGACCGCGCCCGGTGGCGCCGATGCGGCGGGTGACGCCGCGCATGCACTGTCCGGCGGCGCCATCGATCCTTTCGTTTTCCGCTTCGCCATTTTCATTCTGGCGATCTTCGTCGGTTATTACGTCGTCTGGTCGGTGACACCCGCCCTGCACACGCCCCTGATGGCGGTCACCAACGCCATCTCCTCGGTCATCGTGGTCGGCGCGCTGCTGGCCGTCGGCATCTCGGCCTCGGGCGTTGCCACCGGCTTCGGTTTCGTCGCGCTGATGCTGGTGTCGGTCAACATTTTCGGCGGCTTCTTGGTCACCCAGCGCATGCTGGCCATGTACAAGAAGAAGGACAAGTAGAGCGCCATGAACGCCAACTTCGCTTCCTTCCTCTATCTGGTCTCCGGCATCCTGTTCATCCTGGCGCTGCGCGGCCTGTCGCATCCGACCACCAGCCGCCAGGGCAATCTCTACGGCATGATCGGCATGGGCATAGCCATTGCCACCACGCTGGCGCTTGCCGTCCCTTCGGCCGGTGGATTCGGCCTGATCGTGCTGGGTCTCGCCATTGGCGGCGGCGTCGGCGCGGTCACCGCGCGCCGCATCGCCATGACCTCGATGCCGCAGCTGGTCGCCGCTTTCCACTCGCTGGTCGGCCTCGCCGCCGTCATGGTGGCGGCTGCCGCCATCTACGCGCCGCAAAGCTTTGGCATCGGCACCAACGCAGACATCCATGCCCAGGCGCTGATCGAGATGAGCCTCGGCGTCGCCATCGGCGCCATCACCTTCACGGGGTCGGTCATCGCCTTCCTCAAACTCGACGGCCGCATGTCGGGCAAGCCGATCATGATCGGCGGCCGCCACATCATCAATGCCCTGCTCGGCATCGCGCTGATCGTGCTGATCGTGCTTCTGGTCACCACCGAAGCCAAGCTGGTGTTCTGGTTGATCGTCGCCGCGTCGCTGGTGCTCGGCGTGCTGCTGATCATCCCGATCGGCGGCGCCGACATGCCGGTCGTCGTGTCGATGCTGAATTCCTACTCCGGCTGGGCGGCCGCGGCCCTCGGCTTCACGCTCGGCAATCTGGCGCTGATCATCACCGGCGCGCTGGTCGGCTCGTCGGGCGCGATCCTGTCCTACATCATGTGCAAGGGCATGAACCGAAGCTTCATCTCGGTCATCCTGGGTGGCTTCGGCGGCGAGACCGCAGCAGCCGCCGATGACGGCATCGAGCGCACGGTCAAGCAGGGCTCGGCCGACGACGCCGCCTACCTGATGATGAACGCGCAGAAGGTCATCATCGTGCCGGGCTACGGCATGGCGGTCGCCCAGGCGCAGCACGCGCTGCGCGAAATGGCCGACAAGCTCAAGGCCAATGGCGTCGAAGTCAAATACGCCATCCACCCGGTCGCCGGCCGCATGCCCGGCCACATGAACGTGCTGCTGGCCGAAGCCAACGTGCCCTATGACGAGGTGTTCGAGCTCGAGGACATCAACTCCGAGTTCGCGCAGGCCGACGTCGCCTATGTCATCGGCGCCAACGACGTCACCAACCCGTCCGCTCGCGACGACAAATCATCGCCGATCTACGGCATGCCGATCCTCGACGTCGACAAGGCGCGCACCTGCCTGTTCGTCAAGCGCTCGCTCGGCTCGGGCTATGCCGGCATCGACAACACGCTGTTCTACAAGGATGGCACCATGATGCTGCTCGGCGACGCCAAGAAGATGACCGAGGAAATCGTCAAGGCGATGGATCACTGATCCGGCCAGCCGCAGATTGCAGGAAAGCCCGGCTTCGCGCCGGGCTTTTCTATGTTGAACGGCCGGTTCAGCGGTTGGTCAGGAAAACCGCTTCCTCGTCGTCGCGCTGCCTTCCGCCGAGCGCCGCGGCGGCACTGGCGATGAAGGCGCCGATCACAAGCGACAGGGCGCCGAGCAGGGCAAAGGTGGCGCTGCCTTTCCTGGCGGTGTCGGCGGCCTGCTTCGCCTTGACCTTGGCGTCCTCGACCCTGGCGACCAGCGCATCGACACGCGCCTTGGCGTCGGCCTCGGAGAGACCGGTGCGGGCGGCGACCAGCTGCGACAGATAGGTCTTGTCGTCAGCCGAGATCTCGCCTGCAGCGGCACTGGCGATCAGGATGCGCGAGGCCTGTCCGGCCGCTGCGGCGTCGCTGTCCGGATTGGCCGCCGCGAGCTTGGTGGCATCGGCGGGCCGGAACAGCGAATCCACGAGATAGGACGTCGCGTTGTCGGCCGATGCGCTGCCGGCATTTGCGGACGCTCCGGCCGATGCGCCCATGGCGGCGCCCGACGCCACAGTCGAAGCCGCCTGCACACCTGACCCGACCACAGCAGACAGCGCCGAGCCGAGCACGCCTACGACCAGCAATGTCGCCAGCGCCCAGGCGAGGAAGCCGTGCGCGGTATCGCGGAAGTAGACCTCGTCCGTGTGGATGCCTACCCATTTTGTCCGCAGGCGTCCGGCAAGATAGCCGCCGACACCGGAGGACAGCCATTGCACGACGACCAGCCAGATAGCACCGGACACGGCGAAGGTGGTGAGCGAGGCGCCGGAGCCAGACCATGGCGATACCATGGTCAACCCCAGCCCCGAGCCGAGCAGCATGAGGATGAAGGTCAGCGTCGAGGCCGCGAAAGCGCCGGCGATGATGGGGCCCCAGCTGACGGCTGTAGCGGAGGACTCTTCTGAAGCGGATAGGTCGATAGCCGATACGGTGGGCTGCATCGACGCCTCCTACCGTACGAACAGCATGATGAGAATGATGATCGGGATCGGAATGCCGAGCAACCAGAGCAGAATACCGCGTCCCATGAAAACCTCCCTGAGAAAATCGTGATCGATGGTTTCACAATGTCTCTCAGCGACTTCCGTTCCGGCGGGTAATGAAATGATTTTGTTTGCCGGGAATGGAACTATTTTGCGCTTCGGCGAGCCAAGCTGCCAAAACTGTGGATTGGCCCCTGCCGGTCCGACATGGCCAGCGGCCTGTTGGCCAGAGGCGGGTTCGGGGCTAGCATGGCGAAATCCAGCCGTATCGACGGGCTTGCCGTCAACGGAGACGTTGGTGCCCAAAGCTGCCGTATCGCCGGTTTCCAAGAAAGCGCCGCGCAAGCTCAGCCAGGCGGTTGTGATCGTGCATGGTATGGGTGAGCAGCGGCCGATGGGTACGCTGCGGGGTTTTGTCAGGGCCGTCTGGAGCACTGATCTCAGCCGTGCCGAGCCCCACGCCCAGATAGCCGATCCGGCCGAACCTGGCGCCAGGATCAACCAGAGCTGGATCACACCCGACCGGCGGACCAATTCGCACGAACTGCGCCGCATTACCACGCCTTACGATATCGGCCACCGTCGCACCGATTTCTATGAGCTCTATTGGGCCGACATCACCCAAGGTACGACACGTGGCCGGCTCGCTGCCTGGGTGACCAACCTTTTGTGGCGCAAGCCCGCCGACATCCCGCCCGACGCCCGCAAGCTTTATCTTGTGACGCTTTTGATCGTCATCCTCATTCTCGGCGCAGCGCTGGTGCTGGCGCTGTCGGCCTCCTTGACCACCAGCCTGGTGGTCACCGCTCTCGCCTCTTTTGTCATCTGGGCGGTGGACCAGTTCGGCCTGCCCTATTTCGGCGATGTCGCCGCCTATGTGCGCGCCGAGGCGGCAACGGTGGAGAAGCGAGCGCTGATCCGCAACCGTGGCCTGACGCTGCTCAGGCGACTGATGATGGACAAGAGTTATGACCGCATCGTGCTGGTCTCGCATAGCCTGGGGTCGATCATCGCCTATGACCTGCTGCAGATCTTGTGGGCCGAGTTCCGGCCACGAAAACTGGAAGCTGTTCGCGACAGGGCGAAGCTGGAAGCGGTCGAGGCCGTGGACAAGGCGACGCTCGGTTCCGACGGCTCGGCGTGGCCTGCGAGCCCTGGAGATCTCGCCGGCTTTCAGCGGGCCCAGTGGGCGCTCTACCAGCAACTCCGCACCAAGGATGACGACCATCCGCTGCCATGGAAGATCAGCGACTTCGTCACCCTTGGCAGTCCGCTTTCCCACAGCGAATTCCTGGTGACCTACAATCTCGCCGAATTCAGGCGCGGCCTTGCCGAGCGGCTGTTTTCGGCCTGCCCGCCGATTGCCGATGGCGGGAAGGCCCGCGGCACCGTGCTATACCAGGAAGGACACAGCCCCGCAGGCAAGGCGCAGCGCGCGGTGCATCATGGCGCGGTGTTTGCGGCAACGCGCTGGACCAATGTCTTCGATCGCGGCAATGGCTGGGCGACAGGCGACCCTATTTCGGGACCGATGACGGAAAATTTCGGCCCCGGCGTGGAGAACATCCAGGTCGAGCTCAAGGGTTCGCTCGGCCGCGTCTTCACCCACACGCTCTATTGGTCATTGACGGCAACCGGCGACGAGGTCGCCCCGCCGGCGGGCGCCGCGCCGCGCTCGCATCTGCAGGTGCTGCGCGACGCTGTCGACCTCGGCCGGAAGCTGGAGCCGAGCTGAGGATGACGAAGCGACGGAAAGGCGCCTGCCCTCAAATATCCAGATTGGCGACCGAGAGCGCGTTGTCCTGGATGAATTCGCGCCGCGGCTCGACCTCGTCGCCCATCAGCCGCGAAAACAGCGAATCGGCATCGGTCGCATCATTGACCTTGACCTGCAGCAGCGAGCGCACATTCGGGTCGAGCGTGGTTTCCCAGAGCTGCTCGGCGTTCATCTCGCCGAGGCCCTTGTAGCGCTGCATGGTCAGCCCCTTGCGCCCGGTCGCAAACACCGCGTTGAGCAGCGCCAGCGGCCCCGAAATGGTTTCGGAGACATCCTTGCGGCGCAGCACCGGCGGCTCGCCATAGACCTCTGTGAGGCGCGGCGCATAGCGGTCCAGTTGGCGTGCGTCGGCTGAATTGATCAGCCCGGCGTCGAGCTGCGCATATTCCTTGACGCTTCGCACCGTGCGCTCGAACACATAGCCGCCGACGCCTTCATTGGAGGTCGACAGCCGGCCGGTCCAGCCGCGTTCGGTGTCCTCGGCAATGATGTCGAGGCGCTGGGCGACGCGTTCGGCCATGGCGTTGGCGCGACCGAGGTCATTCAAAACGTCGGCATTGAGCGCGCCGGCGATCGCCGCCTGTTCGACCACGCCCCTGTTGTAGCGCGTGTGCAGTCCGTTGATCAGCTGGCGCACCGCCAGCGCGTCGTCGATGGAGCCGCGCAGATCCTGTCCGGCCCTCGCCTCGCCTGAGGCAAGCGTCAGCGACGCCTCTTCCAGCCCCGAGCCGATCAGGAACTCCTCGAAGGCGCTTTCGTCCTTGATGTATTGCGAGCTCTTGCCGCGCGTCACTTTGTAGAGCGGCGGCTGGGCGATGTAGAGATGGCCGCGTTCGATCAGCTCCGGCATTTGCCGGAAGAAGAAGGTCAACAGCAGGGTCCTGATATGGGCGCCGTCGACGTCGGCGTCGGTCATCAGGATGATCTTGTGGTAGCGCAATTTGTCGGCATTGAACTCGTCCTTGCCGATCGAGGTGCCGAGTGCGGTGATCAGCGTGCCGATCATCTCGGAGCCGAGCATGCGGTCGAAGCGCGCGCGCTCGACATTGAGGATCTTGCCGCGCAGTGGCAGGATCGCCTGGTTCTGGCGCGAACGGCCGCCCTTGGCCGAGCCGCCGGCGGAATCACCCTCGACGATGAAGATTTCGGATTTCGCCGGGTCGCGCTCCTGGCAGTCGGCGAGCTTGCCAGGCAGCGAGGTGACGCCGAGCGAACTCTTGCGGGTGATATCGCGCGCCTTGCGCGCGGCCTCACGCGCCGCGGCCGCCTGGATCACCTTGTCGATGACCACCTTGCCTTCGGTCGGGTGTTCCTCCAGCCACGTGCCGAGCGCCTCGTTGACGAGGCCTTCGACCACAGGGCGCACCTCGGACGAGACCAGCTTGTCCTTGGTCTGCGAGGAAAACTTCGGGTCGGGAACCTTGACCGACAGCACCGCCGTCAGCCCTTCGCGGCAATCGTCGCCGATCAGCGCAACCTTTTCCTTCTTGGTCAGGCCCGACGACTCGCCGTAGCCGGTGATCTGGCGCGTCAGCGCGCCGCGGAAGCCGGCCAGATGGGTGCCGCCGTCGCGCTGCGGTATGTTGTTGGTGAAGGCCAGCACGTTCTCGTGGTAGCTGTCGTTCCACCACATCGCCACTTCGACGGTGATGCCGTCGCGCTCGGCCTTGATGGCAATCGGCTTGTCGATCAGCGGTTTCTTGACCCGGTCGAGATATTTGACGAACTCTTCCAGGCCGCCATCATAGTGCAACTCGTGGCGCACGAGGTCGGCATGGCGGGCATCGGTCAAGATGATGCGCACGCCCGAATTCAGGAAGGCAAGCTCGCGCAGACGGTGTTCCAGCGTGCCGAAGTCGAACTCGACCATGGTGAAGGTCTCGGCCGACGGAAAGAAGGTGATCTCGGAGCCGCTGCGCCCCTCATAGGTGCCGGGCTGCTTGTCCTGCTCGTAGCTGCCGGTCGCCTTCAGCGGCGCATCGGAATTGCCGTGCGTGAAGCTCATTTCGAAAATCTGGCCGTTGCGGCGGATCTTCAGCTTCAGCCAGGCCGACAGCGCGTTGACGACCGAGACGCCGACGCCGTGCAGGCCGCCTGATACCTTGTAGGAATTCTGGTCGAATTTGCCGCCGGCATGCAGCTGCGTCATGATCACTTCGGCCGCCGAAATGCCTTCGCCGGTGTGGATATCGGTCGGAATACCGCGGCCATTGTCGATAACGGTGACCGAACCGTCTGGATTGAGCGTCACCGTCACCAGGTCGGCATGGCCGGCCAGCGCCTCGTCGATGGCGTTGTCGACCACCTCATAGACCATGTGATGCAGGCCCGAGCCGTCGTCGGTATCGCCGATATACATGCCGGGCCGTTTGCGGACAGCGTCCAACCCCTTCAAAACCTTGATGGAATCGGCGCCGTATTCGGCCTCAGCGCCGTTGGCGTTGTCGCTTTGATCGCTCATGAAAACCTGTCTGATTAATGCCGCATGTCCAGCGCGAAATAATGGCTTCGAATCACGCCGCTTTGATGGCCTAGATATAGGCGCAAATGGCCTGTTTTCCAAGGTTTGCAGGGATTTCAGGGCCGAATCTCAGGCCCGCAGCCGGCTATTTTTTTCGAGGGTTGGAATGAGCCAGAAGGTTGCGCAGATATTTGATCATGAATCTGTCTCCGGGCGCCAGCCGTCCCGTACTTTCAAGGTCCTGCGTCAGCTTGAGCGCCTTGGTCAGCGCCGCCTTCGGATCCCTCGCCACATAGGCATAGGCGACGTAGGCGCGCGCCAGATCGATTTGCCAGATCGCATTGTTCGGATCCGACTGGGCCAGGTTCTGGGCTATGGCGAGGCTGGCTTCGAAGGCCGCCTTGGAACCCTCAAAGTGACGTCGGTCAGTTTCCAGATAACCGATCTTCTGCAGGGTGATCGACTTATCGCGTTGCCAGTTCGAATTGGCAGGATCGAGCCTGGCCAGCCGGTCGGCTATGGCAAGACTGTCCTGATAGTTTTGCAGAGCACCGCCGGCATCGCCCTGCTCTCTAAGCACCTCGGCGACCTGTTCGAGACAGACCGACAGGTCGCGCTGCCAGTCCGTGTTGCCGGGATCGATGGCGGCAAGGTCGCGCGCCGTGGCCAGCGCCTGCTGGAAGGACTCCAGCGCGGGCGGCCAATCCTTCTGGTCGCTGTAAGCTTTGCCGATCTTGGCGTAACCGACCGACAGGTCGCGCTTCAGATCGGTGTCGTTTGAGTCGCGTCGCACAAGCGCTTCGGCGATCCCTTGGCTCTTGTTGTAGGCGTCGAGCGCACCGGCAGCGTCGCCACGCTCGCGCAGAACATCGCCGATCCTAGTGTAACTCACGGAGACGGCTTGCTGGTGCCTGGGGTCATCGGGGTTGTTCTGCGCCAGCGCCAGCCGAATTCTCAGGCTCTCTTCGAATGCCGTCTGGGCGCCGTCCAGCTGGCCGGCGGTGCGGGCAAGGTCGCCGATTTCGTCATAGGTAATGGTGAGATCGCGCAGCAGATAGACGCTGTTCGGCTCCGCATCGGCCAATTGCTGCTTGATGGCCAGGCTTTGCTGATAGGCCTGGGCTGCCGCACCCACGTCGCCTTGCGTCGCCAGTACGTTGCCGATCTTGTCGTTCGCCATGGCCAGATCGCCGAGCCAGGGGGTTTTGTCCGGAACCCCTGCGGTCAGATCCTGCAGCATGTCCCTGGCCGCCTCATAGCTTTGCAGAGAGGCCGGCAGGTCGCCTTGCGCCATCTTGATGTTGGCGAGCTTGATATGGCTGATGGCGAGATCGCGCTTGACGCTGGGGTCGGTTTCCTGACGCGACCGCTGCTCGAGATTGGCCAGCAGTGCCGTAAAGGCGCGGCCAGCTGCTTCGACATTGCCGACCGTCGTGTAGAGGATGCCAAGTTCTTCCATTGTGCGGCTCTGGCGGTCGGCCTGCTCCAGGCTGAGCGAGGTCTGCCCTGCCTCGCCGTAGAGCGACAGCACCGTTTCATAGTCCTTGATGGCGGTGGCGTAGTCGAGGCTGGCGCGCGCCGCGCCGCCTGACAGAAATCGCGTCGCGGCTTCGGACAGTGTGCGGCTGACAAAATTGGCCTTCAATGCCTGGCGCGAGACGTTGTCGACGTCGGCAGCCTTGGCGAGGATCACGCGTGCGCCGTCGAAGGCGCCGAGTGACAACTGGTCCTCGGCTTGGCGGCGCAGTTCGGTCACCTTCGGGTCGTCGGCGGCCAGCGACTTCATCTCGCCACGCACCTTGACGAAGGCGTCGGCGGCCTCGCGCAGCTTGGCGTCCAGGCTTTCGCCGGAAAGGTGGCTGGTGTCGGAACTGATCAGCGCGCCATAGAGCGGCGCCAGCGGCATGTCGGCGTCGCTGGCGATCCGTTCGACCGCGCCACGCATTTCCGGCGTGACGTCGGCCATGGCGAGCAGCAGCCGTTCGCGCTCTGGCAGTTGTTCCTTGGCCGCCGAGGCGAAGAACAGCTTCGGCAGCCCGTTCTCGACATAGGGCAATTGCTTGCCGCGGCTGAGGTCATAGACCTCCTGCTGGACCAGCGTCAGCACCGAGCGGATTTCGAGCCCGTCGGTGCCGAGATATTTGGTCAGCGCTGCGGTGAAAGGCGAATTCGCGTCGGTGCCGTCCGCAGCCGTCTCGCCGGGCGCCGCCGAAAAGGCGAACAGGATGTTTTCCGCCTTGCCGACGCGTCCGAGGCCCGGCTTGATCTTGTCCACCATATCCTTGATCAGCGACGTCGCGCCGCGTCCTTCGCCGCTGCCGCCCGCGAACGGATCGCTGCGGCAGGCATCGAGCACGA
The DNA here is from genome assembly GCF_053714375.1 of Mesorhizobium sp. ArgA1. Classification (NCBI taxonomy): domain Bacteria; kingdom Pseudomonadati; phylum Pseudomonadota; class Alphaproteobacteria; order Hyphomicrobiales; family Phyllobacteriaceae; genus Mesorhizobium; species Mesorhizobium sp. ArgA1. The sequence continues at coordinate 175,775 of NZ_JBSKBQ010000004.1, read as the reverse complement.
TCAGCCCGACCTTTGCCGTGGCGGCCACGGCATCGCGCACCTCCTCCAGCGACAGGCTGGTCTTCTCCAGCTGGTCGAGCGAGGAGGCATCGGCGTCGACCGGCAGAAGCCGGTTGTCGCCGGAGATTTCGACGCCGTGGCCGGAAAAATACACCAGCGCCACATCGGCGCCCTTGGCGTCCTCACGAAAATCGTCAAGTGCGCGGCGCATGCGCCGCAGGTCCCGATTGGTTTCGAGAACAACCTCGAAGCCGAGCTTCTTCAGCGCCGCTTCCATTGCCTCGCCGTCATTGACCGGATTGGAGAGCTTCCGCACCAGCCGGTAGTCGTCATCGGCAATGACCAGCGCCACGCGCCGCTCCGCCACCGCGGTGGCGGTGGTCGCAAGCATCAGCAGCAAGGCAAACAAAAACCGCAAGTCGAACCGCCCCCGGCTCAGTCACCTGCCGACCATTTCATCTCTTTATGGCATGAGCAAGCCGCGCTTTTTGGCCGAAAATCGGCGCTTTCAGGCGCGCATCGGTTTCAGCGCCTCGCTCCAGCGCAGCAGCTCGTCCAGCATCGTCTTGGCCCCGCCAGCCACATGCTCGCTGGCGTTGAAGGCGCCGTTGTCGTCCAGCAATTTCTGATACAGTGGCAACGCGACACCTTCAGGAATCGGCATGATGCCGACCGCGGTCAGCAGCGGCTTCAGCGCCTGCGCCGCGCGCAGGCCACCGGAGACGCCGCCATAGCTGAAGATGGCGGCTGGCTTATGCTTCCACTCGCGGAGGAGGTAGTCGATCGCGTTGACGATCGCCGGCGCGACGAAATAATTGTACTCCGGCGCCACGAACACAAACGCATCGGCGGCATCGATGGCCTTCGACCAGGCCTTGGTGTGATCGTTCTGGTAGTTGCCGAGCCTCGGGTGATGCGGCTCGTCCAGAACCGGCAGCTGGAACGCGGCAATGTCGGTCAGCACCGGCTCGAATTTGCCGTGCTCACGGGCAAACCCCTCCAGCCAGTGGGCGAAGACCGGCCCGGCGCGACCCGGCCGCGTGCTGCCGATGATGATGTTCAGCTTGTGCTTCAAGGCGGGCTCTCCTGGGCGATTGGCAGTATCTGTTGGTGACTGTCACTACGGCAGAGTGTCCGGCTCGACAAGGCGGATCCGTTTCACAGACGGTCACGATCCGATGAACACAACGCCGGTCGAAGCGTGCCCGCGCTGCAGCGTTCCAGTCTGCCCTTCGGTCACATGGACGCCCGGATTGCCAGCCACTACATAGAGGCATCAGCGGAGTACATGATGGACACGCAGCCCGTCCCTTTCGTGCCGCCGGCGCCCAAGCCGCGCACGACGCCGCCTTCGACGCTGGAGATGATGCGGATCGTCTACCGCAATCCGCTCGAACTGTGGGGCGAGCACACCTACAACGAACCCTGGATTTCGGCGAATGGTATCGGCGGGCATCTGATCGTCGCCAACGATCCCGGCCTCATCCGCCACGTGCTGATCGACAACGCCAAGAACTACAAGATGGCCACCGTACGCCAGATGATCCTGCGCCCGATCCTGCGCGACGGCCTGCTGACCGCCGAAGGCGAAGTGTGGAAGCGCTCGCGCAAGGCGATGGCGCCGGTGTTCACGCCGCGTCACATCTTCGGCTTCGCCGAGCCGATGCTGCGTCGAACGATGCAGTTCGTCACCCGCTACGAAAATGGCGGCATGTCCGATATCGCCCACGACATGACGCTGCTCACCTACGATATCCTCGCCGAAACGCTGTTTTCCGGCGAGATTTCGGGCGAGCCCGGCAGTTTCGCGCAGGAGATCGACCGCCTGTTCGAGACCATGGGCCGTGTCGATCCGCTCGACCTTTTGCGCGCGCCCGAATGGCTGCCGCGGCCGACCCGCATCCGCGGCCGCAAGACCATGGCCTACTTCCGCAAGATCGTCACCGATACAGTCAAGATGCGCGAGGAGCGGCTGAAGCGCGACCCCGACACAGCGCCGCAGGATTTCCTGACGCTTCTCCTGCGCGCCGAGGGTCCGGACGGGCTGACGCGGGCCGAGGTCGAGGACAACATCATCACCTTCATCGGCGCCGGTCACGAGACGACGGCGCGGGCGCTCGGCTGGACGCTCTACTGCCTCGCCGAAGCGCCATGGGAGCGCGAAAAGGTCGAGCGCGAGATCGATGCCGTGCTGGCGCGCGAGCCAGACCCGACGAAGTGGCTGGACGCCATGCCGTTCACCCGCGCCGCCTTCGAGGAGGCGCTGCGGCTCTATCCGCCGGCGCCGTCGATCAACCGCGAGCCGATCGAGACGGAGACGTGGAACGATCTGGTGCTCCCGAAGCGCGCCGCCGTGCTGGTTATGCCCTGGGTCGTGCACCGGCACAGAAAACTGTGGGACAGGCCCGATGCCTTCATGCCCGAGCGCTTCCATCCGGGAAACCGCGAGAAGATCGATCGCTTCCAGTATCTGCCGTTCGGCGCCGGTCCGCGCATCTGCATTGGCGCCAGCTTCGCCATGCAGGAAGCGATCATTGCGCTGGCCATCATGCTGTCGCGCTTCCGCTTCGATGCGACGGCGGAAACGAAGCCGTGGCCGGTGCAGAAACTGACGACGCAGCCGCAGGGCGGCCTGCCGATGCAGGTAACGCGGCGCGCTTAACGGGCGCGACGCCCTGCTACTATGCGATGCTAGCAGGCTTGCGCTGGAACTGGCCGGCGGCGCGGAAGCGCCAGAGGTAGCTCGGCAGGATGGTGCCAATCGACTGCGGCTGGATGTCGAGGCCGGCAAGCGTCCGGTTGGCCTTGTTGGCCGCCTCCGAGACGATGTTGTGTTCGCGCAGCTGCAGCACCTGGTCTTTGGTCAGCAGCGGATTGGGCAGCAGGCCGAGGATCGAGGCCTGCAGATTGGCCACCCACCACGGCACCGGCACCAGCAGCCGCTTGCGCTCGATCACGGTCAACAGCTCTTCCATGCACTGCTTGAAAGTGAGCACTTGCGGGCCGCCGAGCTCGTAGATCTGGCCGCCCTTGACCTTGCCTTCGACCGAGCGCGCAACCGCCTCGGCGACATCGCCGACATAGACCGGCTGGAACTTGGTCTGGCCGCCGCCGATCAGCGGCAGCACCGGCGAATAACGCGCCATGTCGGCGAAGCGGTTGAAGAAGCTGTCCTCCGGTCCGAAATTGATCGAGGGGCGGAAGATGACGGCGTCGGGGATGGTTTCCAGGACTGTCTTTTCGCCAAGCGCCTTGGTGCGCGCATAGTTGGATTCGGCGTTGAGATCGGCGCCCAGCGCCGAAATATGGGTGAGGCCGGCGCCGACCGAGCGCGCGGCTTCGGCGACGGCGCGGGCGCCGAACTCGTGCACGGTGTTGAATTTCTGCCGGCCGCCCTCATGCAGGATGGCGACCAGGTTGATAACATGGTCGGCACCCTGAACGGCGCGGTCGACCGACCAGCGCACGCGCACATTGGCCTGCACCGGCTGGATCTGGCCGACATTGCCGAGCGGCTGCAGATGTCCCGCAAGATCGGGCCTCCGCACCGGAACCCGGATGCGGTAGCCGCGCTTGGCCAGCGCCCGCACGATGTGGCGGCCGACGAAGCCGGAGCCGCCGAAGACGACCACGAGCTTGGGGATCTGCAGGATTTCGGTCATGGCTGGCTCCGGCGCTCGAAAGCTTGGCTGAAGCCGTTTCATAGTCCGTTTTGGGCCAAAGGCAAAGGGTGACGCGTCGTCGCTGCCACCCCATTTCGACCTTGTCAGAATGCCTTGCCGATGCGCGCGTCGACCGACTGGCGGTTGCCGCCGCGGATGACGAAGAACAACAGGATCGTCGCCCACAAAAGCGACTTTTCGGCACCTGAAAAGCCCTGGCCGACAATGATCCAGTGGAACCAGACCGTGACCAGAAGCACAAACGTTCCGGCGAAGGCGGCCGGCCGGGTCAGCAGGCCGACGGCAATGAGTATGCCGCCGAAGAACTCGGTGCAGGACAAAAGCAGCGACCAGAACGCGCCGGGATAGAAACCGAGGCCTTCGACCATCTCGGCGGCGCCGAAGGGATCGGTGATCTTCTGCGAGCCGTGGATGGTGAGAAACCCACCGGCGACGACGCGGAGCAGGGTTTCCACGCCGTCATGCAACGACGAATACAGGCGGCCAAACACCGGGATGATCAGTCTGCCGCGGGAAGCGTCGGTGGTTACGGACATCGTAGCTCCTGTTGTTGTGATGACCCCTCGCAAACGCCCGATGGCTCCCATCAAGTCAAGTTAACAAAAGTTAACTTTTGTAATCAGGTTTAGCATGCAGGCAGAACGAAAGCAGAAAACCCCGCCGAAGCGGGGTTTTCCGGGTGACACAACGGTCGAGACAGGGCGCAACGGGACGGCTAACCTGAGACGGCATACCCCGCCCGGGCCCTAAACGCATCCGACAGAAGACACCGACCGGGCAAACCCGACCCGGCAGCTATTGGTCGTTGCGATCGGCAGAAAGGTTCAGCCAAGGCGCGGAAAATCTGTTGCGAGCAGAACTGCTCAGCCCGAATAGCGCTCGGCGAATTCGGAAATGCGCTGCACCACGGCTTTGGGGGCGTTTATGCCGCGGGCCTGCGCCTTCTCGGCTGCTTCGGCACGGGCACGGCCCGGCACGTGCACGCCAAAGCGCCGGCGCAGCCGGTCGAGCTGGTCCTTCATGCGCTGCTCGAAATCCGGATCAAGCAGTTTGGGCTCGATGGCAAGCACGAACAGGCCGGTTCCAGGGCTGTCCGGTCCGCCGGTGAACCATGGCGCGTCGAGCGACCAGTTGGCCCCCGAAATGCCGGCCGCCAGCACTTCGACCATCAGCGCGATGTTGGCGCCGCGCTGGCCGCCAAAGGCAAGCATGGCGCCCTTCATGGCGGCGGCAGGATCGGTGGTCGGGTTGCCGCTGGCGTCCAGCGCCCATCCCTCCGGGATCTTCTTGCCGTCCTCGGCCGCCTTGCGGATGTTGACGAAGGCGGTGGCGCTCGAAGACTGGTCGATGACCAGCGGCGCGCCATCGGCGGCGGGTGCGGCAAACGACATCGGATTGGTGCAATAGACCGGCTTGACCGAGCCCGAGCCGGCAAGCACGGCCGGCCCGTTGGTGGCGGCGAAGGAGACCAGTCCCAGTTGCGCCAGACGCCCGGTGAAATAGCCGAGCGCGCCGCACGTATAGGCGTTCTTCTGCGAGAAGATGGCGACGCCGAACAGCTTTGCCGCCTTGGCGAGGTCGTCGATGGCGCGGTCGAAGCCGGTATGCGCCAGGCCGCCGCGCGCGTCGGAGAGATAGACGGCGAGCGCCGGCCGGGTGATCACCGGGTCGGCATTGCCGTCGATGCGGCCGGCTTCCAGCGCTTCGAGGTAATCGATGAAGTGGCTCAGCCCGACGGTCGAAAGCCCTTCCGCCTCGGCGGCGATGATCGAGGCGGTGAGCGACTGCGCCGCCTCCTCATTGGCACCGGCGCCGAGTGCCGCCATCCGGCACAGCCCTGTTACCTGGTCGAGTGAGAGTTGCATGATGGGTCCCGGTGAATGGTGAATGGTCGATAGTGAATGGTCGTCTTAAGCGAGGCCGCGAAAATTGCGACCCTTTTCCGCGGACCATTCACCATTCACTACTTCACTACCCAATCTTGTTCGGAATCCGTGCCTCGATCTTGCTGAAGGCAAATACCAGAATGCCGGTGATGATCATGTAGATCAGCGCCAGGAGCAGCAAGGGCTCGTAGGTCAGGTAGGTGTCCTGCCGAACCTTGGACGAGACGGCGAATATGTCGATGACGCTGATCGTCGCCACCAGCGGCGTCGACTTCAATTGCAGCACGGTTTCGCCGGTCAGCGTCGGCAGCGCCCGGTAGATGGCTTGCGGTAACCAGATGCGGCGGAAAGTCTTCCAGCGGCTCATGCCGAAAGCGCGGGCTGCCTCAAGCTGCCCCTTGGGCACGCCGGCAAAGGCGCCGCGCATCACTTCGCCCTCGTAACCGGCGAAGGACAAGGTCAACGCCAGCACGCCATAGGGCCAGGCCTGTCTGAGATAGGGCCACATCCAGGATTCGCGGATCCACGGATATTGCGGAAACAGCGAGCCCAGCCCGTAATAGAGCAGCCACAGCTGGATCAGCAGCGGCGTGCCGCGGATGACGGTGCAGAATGTCTTGGCGGGAGCGGAGAGCCAGAAAGGGCCCGCGGCCTGCGCCAGCCCGAGCGGCACGGCAAGCAGGAAGCCGAGAAAGCAAGTGACGGCCAGGATCCACAGCGAGCGCCAGATGCCAAGCAGTCCCATTTCATAATATTGCGGCAGCCAGTCCCAGCGCATGAAGAAGATGGCCCCGAGCACCAGCGCCAGGGCGATCAGGATCAGCACGATACGGTGTGGCTGCAGCCATAGCGACGTCCGCGCGGCAACGTTGATGATGGTCGCTTCTCCGGCCATCAGCGCGCATCCTTGAGCGAAGGCATGCCGCGCCGCGACCAAGCCTCAAGGCGGCCGATGAGCAGGTTCGAAACCAGCGAAAGGATGAGATAGAGCACGCCTGCGGCGACGAAGAAGGTGAAATAGGCTTTGGTGACGCCCGCGGCCTGCCGCGTCGCCAGCGCCAGTTCGTAGAAACCGACGACCGCCAGAAGGGCGGTGTCCTTCGTGGCGATCAGCCACAGATTGGCGAGGCCCGGTATGGCGAAGGGCAGCATCGCCGGCAGCGTTATGCGCCGCAGCATCAGGCCGGGTGACATGCCATAGGCACGGCCAGCTTCGATCTGGCCCTGCGGAATGGCCAGGATCGCACCGCGGATCACTTCCGTTGAATATGCGCCCTGAACAAAGCCGAGCACGGCAATGCCTGCGGCAAGGCCGCTGATGTCGACGCGCTGATAGCCCATTGCGGTCAGCGCCTGGTTGATCAGGTCCGTCCCGGCGTAATAGAGCAGCAGGATCAGGACCAGTTCGGGCACGGCGCGCACCACGGTTGTGTAGACGGCGAGCAGGTCGCGCACGACCGGGCCGCCATAGAGCTTGCCAAAGGCGCCGCCGGTGCCGATCAGGAGACCGAGGCACGTGGCGCCCAGCGCGATCTCGATCGAATGGAGCAGTCCCAGCAAAAGAGTTCCGCCCCAGCCCGGCGGGTTGGGCGAGAGAAGTTCGATGATGCCGGCCGCGGAGGCCGAAAGAAGTGCGTCGATCAGCGTCGCCCCCGGATTGCTGACTCTAACCGCCGACGGCAGCGCCGGCGGCAAGCATGTCTGGGAAAGATCTGGCAGGGAAGCATGGCGCTGGCGCCATGCCTCCCAAGCTCATGCGAGGATCGTCAGTTCGACTGCGCGCCGCCGCCACCATAAATGTCGAAATCGAAGTACTTCTTCGAGATCTCGTCATATTTGCCGTTGGCGCGGATCGCCTTGATACCGGCGTTGATCTTGTCCTTCAGCTCGGTGTCTTCCTTGCGCACGCCGGCGCCGACGCCCGGCCCGAGCACTTCATCGTCGGGAGCCACCATGCCCTTCAGGTCGCAGCAGGCCTTGCCCTGGTCCGACTTCAGGAACTCGCCGAGCGCGATGGAGTCGGCCTGTACCGCATCGAGGCGGCCGGCGGCCAGATCGTTGTTGGCTTCGTCCTGCGTCTGGTATTCCTTGATTTCCTGTGCGCCGGTGAAGTGCTTCTTGGCGTAGACCGCATGCACGGTCGATACCTGGACGCCGACCACCTTGCCCTTGAGGTCGTCCGGCGTGGCGCCGAATTTCTGGTCCTTCGGGCCGATGATGGCGGTCGGCGTGTTATAGTACTTGTCCGAGAAGTCGATCGTCTTCTCGCGTTCGGCGGTGATCGACATCGAGGAGACGATGAGGTCGATCTTCTTGGTCGTCAGCGCCGGGATGATGCCGTCCCAGGCGACAGGAGTGATGACGCAGTCGAGCTTCTCCTCGGCGCAGACGGCGTCGATGAAGTCGATTTCCCAGCCGACCCATTTGCCCGAAGCGTCGGGCGAGGTGAAAGGCGGATAAGGCTCGGCGGCGACGCCGATCTTGACCGGATCAGCCTTGGCCACGCCCATGGCGGCGACGCCGAGCAGCAGCGCTGCGGCGAATGTTTTCAGAACAGTCTTCATTTTCACGACTCCCAGTTTGTTGTTGGTTCCCGGTTTTCTTCCGTCCCGGCTTTCCTAGCCGATGTTGCGGATGAACTGCTTCAGCCTTTCGGATTTCGGTGCGCCGAAGATCTGCTCCGGCGGCCCCTCTTCCTCGACCAGCCCGTTGTAGAGGTAGACGACATGGGTCGCGACCTCGCGGGCGAACTTCATTTCATGCGTGACCAGGACCATGGTGCGCCCCTCGCGCGCCAGGTCGCCGATCACCTTCAGCACCTCGCCGACCAGTTCCGGGTCGAGCGCCGAGGTCGGCTCGTCGAACAGCATGACGCGCGGATTGATGGCCAAGGCACGGGCGATCGCCGCGCGCTGCTGCTGGCCGCCGGAGAGATAGGCCGGATAGACGTCGCGCTTTTCGGCGAGGCCGACCCGCGCCAGAAGCTTTTCGGCTTCCCTTATCGCCACGTCGCGCTTGACGCCCAGCACATGCACCGGAACCTCGATGACGTTCTCGATCAGCGTCATGTGGCTCCACAGGTTGAAGTTCTGGAACACCATGCCGAGCTTGGAGCGGATGCGCTCGATCTGCCGGCGGTCGGCGGGCACGGTGTGGCCATGGCTGTCAGCTTTGAGTTTGATCTCTTCGCCATTGACGCGGATGATGCCGCTGGTCGGATTTTCCAGGCAGTTGATGCAGCGCAGCAGCGTCGATTTGCCGGAGCCCGAGCCGCCGATGATGGCAATCACCTCGCCGTCGCGCGCCGACAGCGAAACGCCCTTCAGCACATGCAGCTGGCCGAATTTCTTATGCAGGTTCTCGACATGGATGGCTTCGGCGGCGCTATTCTGCGCCTTGCCGGATTGGACTGCGGCGGCTCCCACCGCGCTCACCGGGTGACCTCTACCACAGGGTCGACCGTAGATCGTCGAACGTCTATCCGGCTAATCAACATACGCTGTAATGCCCACTCCAGACTTCAGCATGGACCCAACAGCGCGAGCCCGTCAATCCCGCTCATTACGGCACTTGCGGCCTTATTGTGCAAGTGTATAAATAGCTTTCGATGAAATTTTCCCGATTTTTTTCACCTTGAAAAGGGCACTGATGAGCGCTTTCGGATCACAGTCCATGGCGGCGCCGTTGCGGCGTGTGCTGATGCGGTCGGCGGCCAACGCCATGCGCGATGCCGACAGAGCCTCCTGGCACTATGGCCCCGGGTTCGACCCGGCGAAAGCCGCCTCGCAGCACGCGATCCTTGCCGAGCTGGTAGCGGCTTCCGGCGCCGAAATCGAATGGATCGAGGACAGGGCCGACGGCCTATCGGATTCGGTGTTCACCCACGATCCGTCGCTGATGACCGACCGCGGCGCGCTGATCCTGTCCATGGGCAAGCCGTTGCGCGCCAGCGAGCCTTCGCTGCACGAGGAAACCTACACACGCCTCGGCATTCCGATCCTCGGCCGCGTCGAGGCTCCCGGCCAGGTCGAGGGCGGTGATTGCGTATGGCTGGATGCCCGCACGCTGGTGATCGGGCGCGGTGTGCGCTCCAATCAGGAAGGCATCCAGCAGGTCTCCAACCTGCTGACGCCGCTGGGCATCTCCGTCTACGGCTTCGATCTGCCACTGTGGCAGGGCGAGGAGGCGTGCCTGCATCTGATGTCTGTGATCAGCCCGCTGGCCGACGATCTTGCGCTGGTCTATTCACCGCTTTTGCCGGCCCCGTTCTATCAGATGCTGAAGGCGCGCGGCATCCGGCTGGTCGAAGGCGACCCGCAGGAGTTCGCCGCGTCCAACGGCCTCAGCCTGAACGTGCTGCCGACCAGCCCGCACAAGGTCATTGCCGTCGCAGGCTTTCCCAGGACCAAGGCCGCGATGGAAGCCGCCGGCTGCACGGTTGAAATCTTCGAGGCGGACGCGCTCTGCATCGCCTGCGAAGGCGGGCCGACATGCCTGACGCGGCCCATCCTGCGCCAATGAATGAGCGCCGCAAGTTCCGCCGCGAGGGCGAGGAGCGGCGGCGGCAGGATTTGATCGACGCGACCCTGGACAGCGTGGCCGAACATGGCCTGGAGGGCGCCAGCGTGCGCACCATCGCCTTGCGCGCCGGCGTCACCGCCGGGCTGATCCGGCACTATTTCCCCGGCAAGGAAGAATTGCTGCAGGAAGCCTACGCGGCGCTGATGGGCCGCATGACCGAGCAGGCGAAGGCGGCATTGCTCATGGAAAACGCCTCGCCGCGCCAGCGCCTTGCGGCCTTCGTCACCGCCAACCTCAACGCGCCGATCATCGACGCGCGGGTGTTTTCGCTCTGGGCAACCTTCATCGGCCGCGCCGGCGCGGATCCGAGCCTGGCTCGCGCCCATCGCGAAGGCTACCTTGGCTTTCGCAACGAGGTGGAAGCGGTCGTGGCCGAAGTGCTTGCCGCCGAACGGCGCAAGCCGGAGGCAAATGAACTCCGCCGCCACGCCATCGCGATCAACGCCATCCTCGACGGGCTCTGGATAGAAGGCTGTCTGGCCGCAGAGATGTTCTCGCCTGGCGAATTGGCGGCGATCGGCGTCAAAGCCATAGAGGCCGAGCTCGGCCTCGCGCCGCAAAAGGGAGAAGGCCTATGACCACCATCGGCGAAGCGCTGATCTCACTCCTCGAAGCGCATGGCGTCGACACCGTCTTCGGCATTCCGGGTGTCCACACGGTCGAGCTCTACCGTGGGCTTGCGCGCTCGAAGATTCGCCACATCACGCCGCGCCACGAACAGGGCGCCGGCTTCATGGCCGACGGCTATGCCCGTGCCTCTGGCAGGCCGGGCGTCGCCTTCGTCATCACCGGACCGGGGCTGACCAACACCATCACCGCCATGGGCCAGGCACGCGCCGATTCCGTGCCGATGCTGGTGATTTCGGGCGTCAACGCGATGCCGACGCTGGGCAAGGGGCTGGGCTTCCTGCACGAGCTGCCGGACCAGCGCGGCATGATGGAAAAGGTGGCGCTGTTTTCGCAGCGCGTCACCGAGGCCAGCGAATTGCCCGGCGCTTTGGCGCAGGCGTTTGCGCTGTTTTCCTCCGCGCGGCCGGGGCCCGTGCATATCGAAATCCCGACCGATGTCATGGTCAAACCGGCCGACGGCATCGCTGCCATGCTCACCAATGCGACGCCGCCGGCGCCGGATGGCGTGGCCGTTGCCGACGCCACCAGGCTGATCGCAGCGGCGCGCCGGCCGCTGATCCTGGCTGGCGGCGGCGCCAAGCGCTCCGATGAGCCATTGCAGCGCCTGGCCGAGCGGCTCGGCGCACCCGTCGTCCAGACCGCCAATGCGCGCGGCCTGCTGCACGCGCATCCGCTTTGCGTGCCCGCCAGCCCCAGCCTGAAGGCGGTGCGTGCGCTGATGGCCGACGCCGATCTGGTCATCGCGGCCGGTACCGAGTTCGGCCCGACCGACTATGACGGTTACAGTGATGGCGGTTTCGTGCTGCCGGCCAACCTGATCCGCATCGATATCGGCGCCGACCAGCTTGCCCGCCGCCCGGTGAGCGTCGCCATCCAGGCCGATTGTGCGGAGGCGCTGCATGCACTGCTTGCCGCGCTCGGCCCCGATCATGCGGCGGCGAAGGGCGGCGAAACGCGTGCCGACGCGGCGCGAAAGGCGGCTTTTGCGGAATTGAGCCCGGCCTATGCCGCGCAGGTGCATGCGGTGGAAGCGATCCGCGACGCCTTGCCGGGCGCCATCATCGTCGGTGATTCCACGCAGCCGATCTACGCCGCCAATCTGTATTACGACCACGACCGGGCGGGCGGCTGGTTCAACGCCGCCACTGGCTTCGGCGCACTCGGCTACGGGCCGCCGGCGGCGATGGGCGCGGCGCTTGCCATGCCAGGCGTGCCGGTGGTTTGCCTGACCGGCGACGGTGGCTTCCAGTTCACCTTACCGGAGATCGCGGTTGCGCTCGATGCACCGGCGCCGGTCATCTTCGTCGTCTGGAACAACAGAGGCTATCGCGAGATCGAGACATCGATGCTCGATGTCGGCGTCGAACCGGTCGGCGTGTCGCCGGCGCCGCCGGATTTCTGCAAGCTGGCCGAGGCCTACGGCATATCAGCCGAACGGCTTGCCGGTACTGCTGATCTCGCCGATGCGCTCAAACGCGCCCGCGCAACTGGCCTGCCTCACGTCATCGAAATCACTATCAACTGAGGCTTGACCACGCGCCGAATGTCCATGCGCCAGTCAAAGGGGACGGTCGGCTCCTTCGAGCGATGCAAAGACGCAATACTGCCATGTCGAGATGGCGGTTGAGTGATCGCGCGAAAGGGGCGACGCTCTGCGTCGGCGCGGCATAACGACAGACATAATCATAAAAAACGACAGGAGCGTCGAGGATGACGGAAACACTTCAGGGAAAGCATATCGTGGTGACCGGCGGCACCGGGGCACTCGGCGCAGCGGTCGTCGGCAAACTATTGGCCGACGGCGCGATCTGCCATGTGCCCAATGCTCACGCGTCGGCCCCCTCGCATTTTCCCTTCGTGTCGGATGAGCGCGTCCGGCTGGCGCACAATGTCGATCTTGCCGATCCCGCCAAGGTCGATGCTTTCTACGCCAGCGTTCCGGATCTGTGGGCCTCCATCCATCTGGCCGGCGGCTTTGCCGCAGCACCTGTGGAAAAGATCGAATCCGCATCCTTTGCCGAAATGATGGACACCAACGCCCGCACTACCTTCCTGTGCTGCCGCGCCGCGGTGCGCTCGATGCTTGGCTCGGCTACGGCCGGCCGCATCGTCAATGTCACGGCGCGCGCCGGGCTCGACCCGCGCCGCGGTTCCGGCATGGTCGCCTATGCCGCCAGCAAAGCCGCGGTGGCGGCGATGACGGTGGCAATCGCGGAGGAGCTGAAGCACAAGGGCATTCTGGTCAATGCTGTCGCTCCTTCGACGCTCGATACGCCCGCCAACCGTGCCGACATGCCGGATGCCGACGTCACCAAATGGGTCAGCCTGGAAGCAGCCGCTGAAGCCATCGCCTATCTGGCATCGCCGGCCAATCTGGCGATGAGCGGCACGCTGGTGCCGCTTTACGGCCGCGCCTGAGGGGCGGCCGCGGGGCGGCTCATTTGCAGACGAGCTTGCCTATCTGCAGCTTGAACTTGCGCGGGCCCGGCATCGGTTCCGCGCTCGCGTCATCGACGATAAACACATCGAGCGTGCAGCCGCCGCCGACCACCCGGTAGTGGTCGTTTCCGATATGCTCGATCACGTCGATGGGGCCATGATTTTCCAGCCTGCGGGCAACATCGCGGCTGTCGGTGATGGCGTCGATCTCGGCCTTGCGCTGCCAGTAGGGCGGCAATGCCGCCGCCGCTGCCACTGTGCCGGCCAGCAGGAATGCTGCGACAAAACCGATGCGGGTCATAGGGCCTCCGAACCGTCTGGCATCCAATAGCGGTCTTCTGCGACCTGGCGAGTATGGCGGCCGCCAACGCTTCTACAGCATCAGAAGAACCTGCGACTATGTCAGGTTCGAGACGCCCGCCTCCACGACCTCGACTGCGTCGCCGATCGAGATTGTACCGGCGTTGTTCGGTATCGCGTTCTGACCGAAGATGATGCCACCCTTGGCGGAGCGGTGGAGTTTGCCCAGCGTCTGCAACGGCTCGCGCGGGTCCGGCTGCTCGCCGCTGTGCGGGTCGCGGGTGGTGATGACACAGCGCGAGCAGGGCTTGGCGATGCGCAGCTCGACAGCGCCGATGCGGATCGTCTTCCAGCTGTCTTCGGGCCAAGCGCCTTCCGCGTCGATGACGATGTTGGGGCGAAACCGCGCCATCTCGATGGGCCTGGCCAGATGGCTGTTCAGATGCTCCAGCGAGCCCGTCGTGGCCACCAGCAGCGGAAAACCGTCGGCAAAGCCGACGTAATCTCCAGGCTCGCCGAATTCAGGGTCGACCGGCCGGTTTTGCGGATCGTCGAAATAGACCAGATCGACGGGCCGGCCAAGAATCGTGGAGAGATAAGCGCCGGCGGCTGGATCACACGACCGCGCGGCAACCATATCCTTCCAGATCTTGACCTGACGGAGTGCAGCACCCGGGCCTGGAACCTCGACGGCGTGCGAACCATGCCTGTCCTGTTTCAACAGGATGCCCGCGCCGCGATGCTCGACGTCGATCGTCGTCATATCAGGTATCTGGCGAATGGTGAGGAACTGTCCGTCCTTGTCGACGACCATCCAGCGGCGGTCGCCTTCCATGCCCATGGTCTCGATGTCGGCGCTCGGCACGGCATGGCCGCGCAGGCTCTTGACCGGATAACGATAGAGTTCGACGACCTTCATGCTCATCACCCTATTGCCAGGAGTGCGGAGTTGAAGGGATTGCACGGTCCTTGTCTTGTGCCAGTGCCGCGAAATGAAAAACCCGCGAGCCTTGCGGCCCGCGGGTTTCTTGTTTCAGGCCGCGCGCGAGGCGCGGCAGGCAGCCAAAACTTAGCTGCCCTGCTTCTTCAGCGCGGCGCCCAGGATGTCGCCCAGCGAAGCGCCGGAGTCGGTCGAGCCGTACTGAGCGACTGCTTCCTTCTCTTCGGCGATTTCCAGCGCCTTGATCGAGACCTGCAGCTTGCGGGTCTTCTTGTCGAAGGCGATGACGCGAGCGTCGACCTTCTGGCCGACGGTGAAGCGCTCGGGGCGCTGCTCGTCGCGGTCACGGCTGAGGTCGGAACGCTTGATGAAGGTCTCGATGCCGCTGTCGACCAGCCGCACTTCCAGACCGCCATCCTTGACGCCGATGACTTCGCAGGTGACGACCGCGTTCTTGCGCAGTTCGCCTGAAGTCGCCGCTTCGCCGACCGTATCCTTGGCCAGCTGCTTGATGCCGAGCGAGATGCGCTCCTTGTCGATGTCGACGTCGAGCACCTGCGCCTTGACCATATCGCCGCGATTGTACTCTTCGATGACCTGCTCGCCCGGACGGGTCCAGTCGAGGTCGGACAGGTGCACCATGCCGTCCACGTCGCCTTCGAGGCCGATGAACAGGCCGAACTCGGTCTTGTTCTTGACTTCGCCCTCGACCTGGCTTCCGACCGGATGGCTCGAGGCGAAAGCCTGCCACGGATTCTCGAGCGTCTGCTTGAGGCCGAGCGAGATGCGGCGCTTGGCCGGATCGACCTCGAGCACCACCACGTCGACTTCCTGCGTCGTCGACAGGATCTTGCCGGGGTGCACGTTCTTCTTGGTCCACGACATTTCCGAAACGTGGATGAGGCCTTCGATGCCCGGCTCCAGCTCGACGAACGCGCCGTAGTCGGTGATGTTGGTGACGGTGCCCTTGATCTTCTTGCCGATCGGGAACTTGGTGCCGATCTCGGACCACGGATCCGACTCGAGCTGCTTCATGCCGAGCGAGATGCGGTGGGTTTCCTGGTTGATGCGGATGATCTGCACCTTGACCGTCTGACCGATGTTGAGGATTTCAGTCGGATGGTTGACGCGGCGCCAGGCCATGTCGGTGACATGCAGCAGGCCGTCGATGCCGCCGAGGTCGACGAACGCACCGTAATCGGTGATGTTCTTGACGACGCCTTCGACAACCTGGCCTTCCTCGAGGTTCTGCACGATTTCCGAACGCTGTTCGGCGCGGCTTTCCTCGAGCACGGTGCGACGCGACACAACGATGTTGCCGCGGCGGCGATCCATCTTGAGGATCTCGAAGGGCTGCGGGTTGTGCATCAGCGGGGAGACGTCGCGGATCGGGCGGATATCGACCTGGCTGCGCGGCAGGAAGGCCACGGCGCCGTCGAGGTCGACGGTGAAGCCGCCCTTGACCTGGTTGAAGATGACGCCTTCGACGCGCTCACCCTTGGTGAACTTCTCTTCGAGCTTGACCCAGCTCTCTTCGCGGCGGGCCTTGTCGCGCGACAGGACGGCCTCGCCCAGTGCGTTCTCGATGCGCTCGACCATGACCTCGACAGTGTCGCCGACCTTGAGTGTCGAGTCCTTGCCCTTGACGCCGAATTCCTTCAGCGGCACGCGACCTTCGACCTTGAGGCCGACGTCGATGATGGCCATGTCTTTTTCGATCGCCAGGATCGTGCCCTTGACGACCTGACCTTCGCCGGAGTGACCGGTGGTAAATGATTCTTCGAGCAGGCTCGCGAAATCGTCGCGAGTGGGATTTGCAGCTGACATATTTTCTCCTGGAGTGCCCCGCATCTTAAGCGGGACGGGCGCCGTGGGTTAGCGTTGCGTTGGCCTGCCGGCGTTCCGGGCTACAAAAGCCCTGGGCCGCCTAGGCGGCAATTCCGGCGCATGAAGAATGCTGGCAGGCTGGTTCGTGCCCGATATGGGTATTTTCTTCGCTTCCGGCAACGGAAAACGCGGCGAAAACCTTCAATCAGGCTTTATCTCTTTTGGCCAAGGCGTCGTCGATGATCGTTTTGGCCGCCAGAAACGCGGCCTCTATAGCCATTTCGGAGGTATCAAGCAAGTGCGCGTCCGCCGCCGGCTTCAGCGGCGAGTCGGCGCGGCCCATGTCGCGTTCGTCACGGCGCACGATATCGGCGAGGATTTCGGCGAAGTTGGCACTGCCGCCGATGCTCTCGATCTCGGCCAACCGTCGCCGCGCCCGCACCTCGGCGCTCGCCGTCACATAGAGCTTAATGTCGGCGTCGGGACACACCACGGTGCCGATATCGCGCCCGTCGAGCACCGCGCCGGGCGGCGTTTTTGCGAAATCGCGCTGCTTTTCGACCAGGATGCGCCGTACCGTCGGGTAAATCGCGACCTTCGACGCCGCTTCGCCGACCGCATGCGCCGAGAGAACCGCCCGGTCGAGCTTTGCCAGATCGACCTGGCGCGCGGCGGTCTCGGCGGCTGAGACATTGTCGAGCGGCAGTCCGACTTGAAGCAGTGCATGGGCGACGGCGCGATAGGTGAGCCCAGTGTCGAGGAGGTTGAGGCGGTAGTGGTCGGCCAGCCGGCGGGCCAGCGTGCCTTTGCCGGCGCCGGCGGGACCGTCGATGGCGATGGTGAAAGTCTTGGCCTCGCCAATCTTACTCACGATCGTCCTCTACATTGGATTTTTCTGTAAACCGACCAAACCACATATGACTGATCAGCAAGTACATGGTGGGAACGAATATCAAGAGGCCGAGTGCAGCGGCGATAGGATGAATGGGTCTAACGGAACCCAACGAGTAACCCAAAAGGCTCTGCGAAAGGGAAATTATACAGCCAACAACTATGCATAGATTGACCACCAGATGGCGTCGTTTTTGCCAGATGCTCAAGCCAGACAACGCCCTTGAAGTGACGTCCGACGGCGAGAGAAAAACGAGGCGCTCTTTCGTGAGAATGGAGCCACGCAAGGTTTGGCGGCGACGGCGCCAATAAACCACGCTTACTGCCAAATTCACAATGCAATAGCCGATGATGCAATAAATAAATACGTTTACGGCTGTGAGGCCTTGCCACCACGCAAAGAACGCAGCTGCGGGAATTATGATTGTTGACCAGGCTAGGGTCCATTCCGAGTTCGTAAGCGATCGGAGGCGGTCGAATTCCTCCTGGCTCACGACATAGGTCGGTGACCACCGACTCATTCGGTAGAATATCTTGCCGTCAGCCCGTCTTATCCAGCCCGGACCGCGTTCAGCGTTAGACATCAATCTCCGCGCCCAGTCCCTTCATCAGCCCCATGAACTCCGGAAAACTCGTCGCGATCATCGCCTGATCGTCAATGGTCACCGGCTTTTCCGTCGCCAGTCCCATGACCAGAAAGCTCATGGCGATACGGTGGTCGAGATGGGTCTGCACGGTCGTGTCCTGGCCGTTGGGATGGCCACCTAGGCCCCTGCCGCCGGGCTTGCCGCGCACCGCAAGCGAAGCCTCGCCCTCGGTGCAGTCGACGCCGTTGAGCTTAAGTCCGGTGGCGACCGCCGCCAGCCGGTCGGATTCCTTCACCCGCAGCTCTTCCAGGCCCTGCATCAGCGTCTCGCCCTCGGCGAAGCTGGCGGCAACAGCCAGCACCGGATATTCGTCGATCATCGACGGCGCCCGCTCCGGCGGCACGATGACGCCCTTGAGGTCGGAATGACGCACGCGCAGATCGGCGACGTCCTCGCCGCCGGCATTGCGCGGGTTCAAGATGTCGATCTGGCCGCCCATCTCCTGCAGTGTCAAAAGCAGGCCCGTGCGGGTCGGGTTCATCAGCACGTTCTCTATGACAATGTCGGAGCCCGGCACGATCAGTGCCGCGACCAGCGGGAAGCCGGCCGAGGACGGGTCGCCGGGCACCGCGATGATCTGTCCTGTCAGCTTGCCCTGGCCCTCGATGAAGATGTGGCGCACGCCGCGCTCGTCGGTCTCGACCGACAGATTGGCGCCGAAACCCTTGAGCATCTTTTCGGTGTGATCGCGCGTCATCACCGGTTCGATCACCGTGGTGATGCCCGGCGTGTTGAGGCCGGCGAGCAGCACGGCTGACTTGACCTGCGCCGAGGCCATCGGCACGCGGTAAGTGATGGGTGCTGCGTGCTTCGGCCCATGCAGCGTGATCGGCATGCGGTCACCGGGCGTTGCCTTCAGCACCTGCACGCCCATCTGGCGCAAGGGTTCGAGCACGCGGCCCATCGGCCGTCCCGACAGCGAAGCGTCGCCGATGAAGGTCGTTTCCATGTCGTAAGTGCCGACAAGGCCCATGGTGAGGCGCGAGCCGGTGCCGGCATTGCCGAAGTCGAGCGGGCCTTCCGGCTGCAGCAGCGCGCCATTGCCGGTGCCGCGGATCACCCATTCGGCGCCGCGCTTCTCGATATGCGCGCCCATCGCCTTCATAGCCGCGGCCGTGCGCATCACATCCTCGCCTTCCAGCAGGCCGGTGACACGGGTTTCGCCGGAGGCCAGGCCGCCGAACATCATGGAGCGGTGTGAAATCGACTTGTCGCCCGGCACGCGGGCGGTGCCGGAAAGGGCTGGGGATTTGCGGGCGGTGGCCGGCTTGGCAGCGGCGGCGTGAGACATGGAATTTCCCTGGACGGAATGCCGGCGCACCGGCGCTTTTCATTTGTTGCGGCGGTCTCGTATCACGGCGGGCACAAATGGTCATCCCCATGGTCGTCACTTGGCGCGAGGCCTTTCAGGACTTGGTTTTGTGACGCCGGCTTTTCGCTTTGACAGCGCGGTAAACTCTGGTTATGGGGACCACTCTTTTATTGACGAGGCTTGCCGTGGCAAAAAACGAACTTGGCACAAAGCGTGTCGACCCTGAGACGGGTCGAAAATTCTACGACCTGAACAAGGACCCGATCGTCTCGCCCTATACGGGCAAGACCTATCCGCGTTCCTATTTCGAGGAAGGCAAGATTGCCGCCATCGAAGAGGAAGAGGAAGTGGCCGAGAAGGAAGTAGACGCCGAGGAAGAAGAAGGCGTTGAAGTCGTCTCGCTTGAAGAGGCCGACGACGATGCCAAGGGCGGAAGCGACGACCTTCCCGATCTGGGCGATGACGAGGACGATGTCGACCTCGGCGACGACGAGGACGATACTTTCCTTGCCGACGAAGAGGAAGAAGACGACGACGTCGCCGATATGATCGGCGTCGGCGACGACGACGACGAGGTCTGATCGGCCGCGGGCCTGGTGCCCGCAGCCTTTCTTGAGCTGTGACGAAAAAGCGGTTCTTGCAGGCTTGATATTCAGGGAAGGCGGGGTTAGAAGCCGCCTGCACTAAACGGCGCGGTGTTGAAAACCGCGCCGGACCTCTACGCCGGCAACGGCGCCGGCTGACTGCCGGAGTGGGGCCATAGCTCAGTTGGGAGAGCGCTTGAATGGCATTCAAGAGGTCGTCGGTTCGATTCCGATTGGCTCCACCAAACAGTCTCTTTCCGACGCTCGGTTTCGCGGCATTCATGCTTGTCGCCTGCCAGTCTGCGCCTGAACCAGCCCCGGCTCCTGAACCTCAGCCCATTGCACCGGCCATGGTTTCTCCTCCGGACGGTGCTGCCGTCCTCGATCCGTCTGTCAGGGTCATGCCCCCCGGCGAGGGCATCCCGGCCAGATATGTCGCATTTTCCGGCATATGGGGCGGGCAATTGGACGGGATGTATGACGGCAAGCTCGCAGTGCTGACGATTTCGCGCGGTGGCAACGTCACCGCCACCTACGCCTGGGGCGATATCGCCGACAACAAACCGGGCGTGGCCGACGGCGAAGGCAAGATTTTCGGCAACACGTTGAAACTGCGACGCCTTCCCAATGGCGGGGATGTAAGCGCGGTCATGCAGGCGGACGGAACGCTGGCCGTTACCTATGGGCTTGCCGACCGCACCTATACGGGCATGTTCACCAAGCAATAGTCGCGAGAATGGCCATGGCCGGGCTGAGGTCCGGCCTCGATCAATGCAGGCCGAACTCGCGCAGCAATTCTTCGCGATAGCGCACGAAGCGGGTTTCGCTGCGCTCGCGCGGGCGTGGCAGGTCGATGTCGATCAACCGCGCCGCGCCGCCTTTCTCCTTGGGCAAGATCAGCACCCGGTCGGCTAGATAGATCGCCTCTTCCAGATCGTGGGTGACCATCACCATGGTGACGTTCTCCTCACTCCAGATGCGCGCCAGTTCCTCCTGCATGCCGATCTTGGTCATGGCGTCCAGCGCTCCCAGCGGCTCGTCGAGCAGAAGGATCTCGGGCTGGACGGTAAGCGCCCGGGCGATGCCGACGCGCTGTGCCATGCCGCCTGAAAGCTGGCTCGGATAGGCATCGGCGAATTCGGCAAGGCCGACCAGTGCGATGTAGAAGCGGGCGCGTTCCTCGGCTTCCCTTTTTGGCACGCCGCGCACTTCGAGGCCGAAGGCGACATTGCCGAGCACGCTCAGCCAGGGCAGCAGGCGCGGTTCCTGGAAAATCACGGCACGCTCGGCGCCGACGCCATGCACCGGCTGGCCGTCGATGGCAACGCCGCCGCTGTCGGCCGCCTCCAGCCCGGCAAGGATGCGCAGCAGCGTGGTCTTGCCGGAGCCACTGGCGCCGACGATGACAAGGCATTCCCCCGAACGGATGTCGACGTTGAGCGTCCGCAGCACGGCAAGCCGCCGCCCGCCGAGGCTGAAGGATTTGGAGAGGTCGCGGATCGAGACCTCTCCGCCACGGTTGGAACCGGTCATCTCATCTCTCAGCTATTTCAGGGCTCAGTTGGTCTTGGTTTCGCCGGGACGGTACAGAATGTCGGCGGCTTTCAACTTGCCTTTGGCCAGGCGGCCGTCGCGCTCCAGAACGGCGACCCAGAAATCGATGTCGCGATCGGTCGCCTGCGCACCTTCACGCAAGCCGAAGCCGGTCCAGTAGCGGGCGAGATCGCCGTTCTCGCCGCGCTTGTTCAAGATGTTGGCCACCACCTTGCGGGCTTCGTCCGGATTCTGGCGCGACCAGTCTGAGGCGCGCGCCGACTGTTCGACGAAGTTGCGTGCCGCATCCGGATTGGCGGCAATGAAGTCGCGCCGGAGCACGACGAAGCCGCCGGCGAGTTCGCCGAGTACATCGGTGTCGTCGAACACACCGCGCACGCCGCCATTGGCGACCAGCGCGCCCGCGAACGTCGCCTGCCAGTAGCCAAGGCCGGCAATATCGACCTGGCGCGAGCGCAAGGTCTGCTCCAGCTGCGGGCCGGGCACGACGACGAGATTGGCGGCATCCGGCGGCAGGCCGACGCTGTGCAGGGCTTCGCGCACCGTATAGTCGAGATGGGCGCCGAGCGTGTTGACCGAGATGGTCTTGCCGGCGATGTCGGCGATCGATTTGATCGGGCTGTCTTCCAGCACGTAGAAGACGCTCTTCACATCCTTGTTGATGCCGTTGCTCGGATAGGCTGCGACGAAGTCGTTGCCGCCCGATATCGAGTTGATCACAGCTGCGGTCGCAGCCGAACCGAGGTCGACGCTACCGGAGGAGAGCGCAAACAGCGATTCCGGCCCGCCAGAGGCATAGCCGACATTCTCCAGCTCGACCCCGAGCCCCTTGTAATAGCCGAGTTCGTCGGCCAGTTCATGCGGCGAGATGGAGCCGCGGCTGGCGAGATAGCGAAATTTTACCGGTGCGGTTTCGGCAAAGGCGAGGCGCGGCAGGCCGGTGGCGATGAGGCCGGCGGCAAGCGGTGCGCGGGCAAGCAGTGAACGGCGGGTGATTGTCATGGATCCGGTCTTTCCTGGGTTTGAGGGAGGCCTGGGTTGAGTTGTGGGCTGTTCAGTTGGCAGGACTGCTCCAGCGGCAGAGCCGCCGCTGCAGGACGACCAGCGCCTGGTTGGCGATCAGGCCGAGGCCGGCGAGGATGACGATTGCCGCAAACATCAGCGGGATCTGGAAATTGTACTGCGCGTTCATCACCTGGAAGCCGATGCCCTTGTTGGCGCCGATCATCTCGGACGCGATCAGCAGCAGCAGCGCGGTGGTGGCGCTCAGCCTCAGGCCGACGAAGATCGACGGCACGGCGCCCGGCAGCACGACGCGGCGAAACACGGTGAGCCGGCCCGCGCCGTAGACGCGGGCCATTTCGAGCAGCTTGGGATCGACTTCCTTGACGCCGCTGGTGGTGTTGAGCAGCAGCGGAAACAGGGTGGCCCAGAAGATGACGAAGATCTTCGAGGTTTCGCCGAGCCCCAGCAACAGGATAAACACTGGATAGAGTGCCAGCGCCGATGTCTGCCGGAACACCTGCAGGATCGGATCGAGCGCGGTTTCGACCGGGCGCACCTGGCCCATGAACAGGCCGAGCGGGATGGCGACAGCCACCGCCGCGCCGAAGGCAATGCCGGCGCGTTGCAGGCTTATGGCGATGTCGCCAAGCAGGCTGCCGCCGGCAAGCCCCTTCCAGAGCGCTGCGATGATCATGTCGAGCGGCGGCAGCACCGCCGCGTTGACCCATCCGGCGCTGCTCGCCACCTGCCAGAGCAGCAGGAAACCGACGAGCACGCCGTAGCGCGACAGCAGGCGTCCAGCCGTCCGGCCGCCGAGGCGCAGAAAGTCGTCGCCGAGCCCGCTTTCGCTGCGGCTGGCTCGGATGGTGATCGGCCGATCGATGTGCTGCAATGTCATCGCGTCATCCCTTCAGCTATGAGGATCATTCGGCGGCAAGGACGGTCGAGCGGGCGACGGTCCATGGGTTTTGCGGCCGCCTGAGACCGAGGTTCTCGCGCAGTGTGCGGCCTTCATAAGCGGTGCGGAACAGGCCGCGCCGTTGCAGTTCGGGAATGACCAGGTCGACGAAATCGTCGAGCGCGCCGGGCAGCCAGGGCGGCAGGATGTTGAAGCCGTCGGCCGCCTCGCTGGTGAACCATTCTTCCAACTGGTCGGCGACCTGCGTGACGCTGCCGACGATGGTGTAGTGGCCGCGCGCCGTCGCCACCCATTGGTAGAGCTGGCGGATGGTGAAGTTGTGCTCGTCGGCAATCTGCCGGATCAGCGCCTGGCGGCTCTTCATGCCTTCGGTTTCCTTGCTCGGCGGCAGCGGGCCGTCGAGCGGATAACCCCTGATGTCGAGCGTCTGGCCGGCGAGGCCGTTGAGCAGCGCAACACCGTCCTCGGGCAGGATGAGGTCGTTGAGCTCTCGGTATTTGGCGCGGGCTTCTTCCTCGGTGCGGCCGACGAAGGGCGCTACGCCCGGCATGATCAGCACCTGATCGGGATCGCGGCCGACTTCCGCCACGCGTGCCTTGATGTCGCGGTAGAACTCCTGCGCCGTCTCGAGCTTCTGATGGGCGGTGAAGATGACCTCGGCCGAGTGCGCGGCAAGGCCGCGGCCGTCCTCGGACTGCCCGGCTTGTACGACAACCGGATGGCCCTGCACCGGGCGCGGCACGTTAAGCGGACCCTTGACGCTGAAATGCTCGCCCTTGTGGTCGATGTCGTGCAACTTGTCCTTGTCGTAGAAGCGGCCCGACTGCTTGTCGCGGATGAAGGCGTCGTCTTCCCAGCTGTCCCACAGCGCCTTGACCGTCTCGACATGCTCATGCGCCCGCGCATAGCGTTCGGCGTGGTTGGGCTGAACGTCGCGGTTGAAATTGCGCGCCGTCTCGTCGCCGGCCGAGGTCACCACGTTCCAGCCGGCGCGGCCGTTGGACAACAGGTCGAGCGAAGCGAATTTGCGCGCCAGCGTGTAGGGCTCCTCATAGGTGGTGGAGGCCGTGGCGATGAAGCCCAGATGCGTGGTCAGCGGCGCAAGTGCTGCAAACAGCGTCACCGGCTCGAAGCCGGCGATCTTGGCATTGCCGCCTTCGCGGGCGCAGAGGCCGACGGTCAGATTGTCAGCCAGGAAGTAGGCGTCGAACAGGCCGCGCTCGGCGGTCAGCGCCAGCTGCTTGTGGAACTCGAAATTGGTGGCGCCGTCGGCCGGCGCATCGGGATGGCGCCAGGCAGCGATATGCTGTCCGCCGCCGGGCAGGAAGGCGCCGAGCTTGATCTGCCGCGGCTTGCCCTGGGATTTGCTGGCTCTGGTCATGTGCAGGCGTCCTCTGGTCTGTGCGGGAAAGGGGATGTCGCGGTCCGGATCAGGCGGCCAGGCCGACCCTGTAGGGCACGCCGGCCACCCGGCACGCCTCGGCCACTGCCTGCCGGGCTCGCGCCTGGACGGCTTCGGACACCAGCACGCCATTGGCGAAATCCTTGTCCGAGGCGTAGATCGCGGTCGGCAGGGTCTGCGCCTCGAAGAAGCCGAACAGCGGCCGCAGCTGGTGTTCGACGACAAGCGCATGCCGCTCGCCGCCGCCGGTCGCCGCGAGGATGACCGGCTTGCCGCGCAACGATGTCGGGTCGAGCAGGTCGAAGAAGTGCTTGAACAGCCCGGTGTAGCTGCCCTTGAAGGTCGGCGAGCCGACCACCAGCACTTCGGCGCGGAGCACCTGCTCGACGATGCCGCGCGCCAACGGATCGAGATCGCCAAGCTGCCTAGCGGGCGGAAAGGACGGGCCGAGGTCGTCGATGTCGAAAACGCTCAAAGCCGCGCCTGCACGGCTCGCGACCTCACCGGCGATGTGGCTGACGAACGCCTTGGTTTTGGACGGACGGGTCAGGTTGCCAGACAACCCCACCACCAGCTTTTTTGACATCCGAGGCTCCTTCTCGCAGAACTTGCTATCCGCATTAAGCCTACCGATTTTGTAGAATTAAATGAGCGAGAAGATTTCAAAACCGGGCGATGAAGCGAATGGAGTTTGCGGCAGAGCGCGTTTGATTGGTTCATTTGCGCCAAAAGACGCGAAGCGGCAGATGCTGGCCTAGACCCAACCGCCCAGCGAAGAGAGGAGCCATGGCCAGTTTGGGAGTGTGCTTGAACGGTATTCAAGTCGTCACCAGCATGCCGACTGGCTGCTACAACAATCCTGGCGCTTTGCATGCCGATGGGTATCGTCGCGAAACCGTCAAGGGTCGGCGCCGTTGACACTGCGTTGCGTGAGATTCGATTGAACCCAATCGCACGGGCGACGAAGTAGGGACCTGCAAGAACAGGATGCGCGCATGAAAAAGATCGGCTTTCTTTCCTTCGGCCATTGGTCGCCCTCGTCGCAGTCGCAGACGCGCTCGGCCGCCGATGCGCTTTTGCAGTCGATCGACCTGGCGGTAGCTGCTGAGGAGCTGGGCGCGGACGGCGCCTATTTCCGCGTGCATCACTTTGCCCGCCAGCTCGCTTCGCCCTATCCGCTTCTGGCCGCGGTCGGCGCCCGCACCAGCCGCATCGAGATCGGCACCGCCGTCATCGACATGCGTTACGAGAATCCGCTGTATATGGCCGAGGATGCAGGTGCTGCCGACCTGATCGCCGGTGGCCGGCTGCAACTCGGCATCAGCCGCGGCTCGCCTGAGCAGGTGATCGACGGTTGGCGCTACTTCGGCTACGTGCCGCAGGAAGGCCAGAGCGACGCGGATATGGCGCGCAGCCATGCCGAGGTGTTCCTGAACGTCCTGCGCGGCGAAGGCTTTGCGCAGCCCAATCCGCGGCCGATGTTTCCCAATCCGCCCGGAATGCTGCGCCTCGAACCGTTCTCGGACGGTCTGCGTGACCGCATCTGGTGGGGCGCCGCCACCAACGCCACCGCCGTATGGGCGGCCAAGCTCGGCATGAACCTGCAGAGCTCGACGCTGAAGTTCGACGAGAGCGGGCAGCCGCTCCACATCCAGCAGGCCGAACAGATCCGCGCCTTCCGCGCAGCGTGGAAGGAAGCCGGCCACGCGCGCGAGCCGCGCGTGTCGGTCAGCCGCAGCATCTTCGCCCTGGTCGATGACCGCGACCGCGCCTATTTCGGCGGCAACGATTCAGAGGATCATTTCGGTTATATCGAGCCCGAGAAGCGCGCCGTTTTCGGGCGAACCTACGCGGCCGAACCGGATGTCCTGGTCGACCAGCTGAAAGAGGACGAAGCGATCGCCGAAGCCGACACGCTGCTTCTAACCGTCCCCAACCAGCTGGGTGTGGAGTACAACGCCCATGTCATCGAGGCGATCCTGAAGCACGTCGCGCCGGCTCTCGGCTGGCGCTGACAACCAATAGCCGTTGTTCAAGCAAATACGGCCGGGCAGTCATTGGCGATGACGGCCCGGCCGATTGGTTAATGCATCTCCTGGGAGATCACGCTGTTACGCGTCTGCCTTGAATGTCTGCTTCTGCTGGCCGAGCCCCTCGATGCCGAGCTCAACCACGTCGCCGGCCTTCAGGAACACCGGCGGCTTCATGCCGAGGCCGACGCCGGGCGGCGTGCCGGTGGAGATGATGTCGCCGGGGTGCAGCGACATGAACTGGCTGAGATAGGAGACGAGATAGGCAACGCCGTAGACCATGGTCTTGGTCGAGCCGTTCTGCATGGTCTTGCCGTTGACGGTCAGCCACATTTTCAGGTTCTGCGGGTCGGCCACTTCATCCTTGGTGACCAGCCACGGGCCGGTCGGGCCGAACGTGTCGCAGCTCTTGCCCTTGGTCCACTGGCCCTGGCGCTCGGCCTGGAAGGCGCGCTCGGAGACGTCATGGGCGACGGCATAGCCGGCGACATAGTCCAGCGCCTCGGCCGCGCTGACATATTTTGCTTTTCTGCCGATGACCACGGCAAGCTCGACCTCCCAGTCGGTCTTTTCCGAGCCGCGCGGAATCAGCACGTCGTCATCCGGGCCGACGATGGCCGAGCTGGCCTTCATGAAAATGATCGGCTCCGGCGGCACGGTGGCGCCGGTTTCGGCTGCATGGTCGGAATAGTTCAGCCCGATGCAGATGAACTTGCCGGTGCCGGCAACGCAGGCGCCGAGCCGTGGGCTGCCCGACACCGCCGGCAGCGACTTCGGATCGAGCTTCGACAATGTCTCGAGCGACGCCGGATCGAGCGCCTTGCCGGCAATGTCGGAGACATGACCTGAAAGATCGCGGATCGTTCCATCCGCATCGAGCAGACCGGGGCGTTCATTCCCTATCTCGCCATAGCGCAGCAGTTTCATCTTGCTCTCCAAATTGCGGCCCAGGGCCGTTTTCAAACTCACTCTGCCAAAGCGACGAGGGGCGGACTCTGGCTATCGGATCCGACCTCGGGCAAGCCGGACTAATGGACTGCTCGATCCCGCGGATCGAGACTATTGCTCAGATCGACCAGCCGCCGTCGATATTGTAGGCCTGCCCCGACGTGTAGGTGGCGCCGGCGAGATAGACGGCAAGGTCGGCGATTTCCTCGGGCGTGCCGAGACGGCCCATTGGCTGGCGGGCGATGAAGGCCGCGCGGGCAGCTTCGTAGTCACCCTGCGCGTGCATACGGTCCTGCAGCGACGGGCTTTCGACGGTACCGGGGCAGATGGCATTGCAACGAATGCCCTTGGCGACATAGTCGGCGGCTATCGCCTTGGTGAGGCCGATGACGGCCGCTTTGGTGACGCCATAGGCGAAGCGGTTGGGAACGCCCTTGCCGGCGCCGGCAACCGAAGACATGTTGATGATCGAGCCGTCGCCGCGCTCCAGCATGCCGGGCAGCACGGCGCGAATGGTGCGGATCATGGCGCGGACATTGAGGTTGAAGGCAAAATCGAGATCGGCATCCTTCATCTCGAGGATCGAGCCGGAATGAACGAAGCCGGCGCAGTTGAACAGAACGTCGACGCGGCCGATTTCGGCAAAGCCCGATGTCACGGCATCATCATTGAGAACATCAAGCTTGCGTGTCTTGATCCCGGATGATTTGGCGAGTTCGGCCAGCAGCGCTTCGTTGATGTCGGTGGCATGGACGACGGCACCTGCCTTGGCGAAGGCCAGCGCGCTCGCCTTGCCGATGCCTTGCGCCGCCGCCGTGACGACAACGACCTTGCCCGCCAGATCCGCCATGCTTTTCTCCTCGCCTCTTGGTCAACCGGATTTACGGAAGGCTGACCGGGGCGTCCTGTGCCAGACAGGCGCGACTATGCGGCCTGCGGTTCACGAATATAAATGTTTTTTCTGGTTAAAGAACACTTGCCCGGGCGTCAAGCCCCGAACGTGATCACCTTCGTGACCGCCATGTAATGGATATCACTTGCTCTGGCGCGACAACATGTATGACAACAGGACAATGAGTCACGCTGCCTTGGTTTGTTGAGGGCACGAAGTGCCTATCAGTCGCCGTAAGGAACCCAGACGTTCTTGACCTCGACGGCGCGCCGCAGAAGGGCATCGCCCGCGACCTCATCCGACGCCCAGTCGAGGCTGCGGCCGTTGCCGGTCCAGACCCGCTTGAGATTGCCGATGGAGTCGGCTTCCGTCTTGGCGCAGGTGTCGGCGTCGGCGAAAACCCAGAGCCCGTCGACATCATCGTGCTTGGCCAGCACGCCGGCAAGTTCCGCCGTGCGGCCGGTGACGATGTTGATGGCGCCGGCCGGAACGTCGGAATATTCGATCACCTGATAGAGATCGGTGGCGAGCAGCGGGTATTTTTCCGATGGCACCGCAACCACGGTGTTGCCCATGGCGAGTGCCGGGGCCACCAGCGATATCAGGCCGAGCAGCGGCGCGCTGTCGGGTGCGACGATGCCGACGACACCGACCGGTTCGTGCAGAGCGAGCGTGACGGCGCGGGCGGGCGGCTGATGCACCCTACCCTCGAACTTGTCGGCGAGGCCGGCATAGAGGAAGAGGCGCTCTATGGACTGCTCCACTTCTTCCCGCGCGGCCTTGGCGTTGGCGCCGGTGAGTTCGGCAAGCCGGGCGGCGAACTCATTGGCTCGGCCGGACAGATTTTCGGCGAGATAATAGAGCACCTGGGAACGGTTGTAGGCGGTCGCATCCGGCCAGGCTTTGCAGGCGCGCGCCGCCGCAACGGCATCACGGATATCCTTGCGGCTGCCGAGGCCAACTTCACCGGCGAGCTTGCCCTTGGCGGTGGCGACGGCAAGCGAATAATTGCCATCGGGCCGCACCTGCTTGCCGCCGATGAACAGCTTTGCCGTGCGATCGATGGCGCCGCCATCCGATTGCTCGACAGGCTGTGCCGAAGACGCCGCCGGCTTGATCACCGGGCCAAGCGGCAGCTTTGCCGTGAGATATTCGAACATGCCCTCGCGCCCGCCTTCACGGCCAAAGCCGCTTTCGCGGTAGCCGCCGAAGCCGCAGGCGGCGTCGAACATGTTGGTGCCGTTGACCCAGACGACGCCGGCCTTCAGCTGCGGCGCGACATGCAGCGCAAGGTTGATGTTCTCGCTCCACACCGAGGCGGCGAGGCCATAGCGCGTGTTGTTGGCAAGCTCGATCGCTTCCTCGGTGTTGCGGAAGGTCATGGTCGCCAGAACCGGGCCGAACACTTCCTCCTGCGCCAGGATATTAGCCGGCGAAACGCCGGTTGCGAGCGTCGGCAGATGGAAATAGCCTGAGGAGGGCAGCACGGCATCCGGCTGCCAGCAGACGGCGCCCTGTTTTGCGCCTTCAGCGACCAAGCCTTTGACCCGGTCGAGCTGGGTGGCGTCGACCAGCGGGCCGATATCGGTGTTCTTGTCCAGCGGGCTGCCGACGCGCAGCCGGCTCATCCTGACCTTAACCTTGGCGATCAAGGCATCGGCGATGCCTTCCTGCACCAGTAGCCGCGACCCGGCGCAACAGACCTGGCCCTGGTTGAACCAGATGCCGTCGACCAGACCTTCGACCGCGCTGTCGAGATCGGCATCCTCGAAGACGATGAAGGCCGACTTGCCGCCGAGTTCCAACGACAGTTTCTTGCCGGACCCGGCAGTGGCCTTGCGGATGATCTTGCCGACCTCGGACGAGCCGGTGAAGGCGATCTTCTGGATGCCGGGGTGGTTGACGATCGCCACGCCCGCTTCAGGCCCGCCCTGGACGATGTTGACGACGCCTTTGGGCACGCCGGCACGCTCGCAGATTTCGGCGAACAGGATGGCGGTGAGCGGGGTGAATTCGGCCGGCTTCAGCACCACAGTGCAGCCGGCGGCGAGCGCCGGCGCGATCTTCCAGGCCAGCATCAGCAGCGGGAAATTCCACGGGATGATCTGGCCGACGACACCGACACCCTTGTGGCCGGGGAAATCCTTGTCCAGCGCCTGCGCCCAGCCGGCATGATGGATGAAATGGCGGATGGCCAGCGGCACGTCGATGTCGCGGCTTTCGCGGATCGGCTTGCCGTTGTCGATTGTCTCAAGCACCGCGAACAGGCGCTGATGCCGCTGCATGGCGCGGCCGATGGCGTAGAGCACTTTGGCGCGCTGGTAGCCAGAGGACGCCGACCATTTCGGCAGCGCCTTGGTCGCTGCGGCAACAGCCGCGTCGATATCAGCAGCGCCGGCATCCGACACCTTGGCCAGCAGTTTGCCGGATGACGGCTCGCTGGTGTCAAAGGTCTTGCCGCCCGCAGCGGCCTTCCAGGCACCGTCGATGAACAGCGCCTTGCCGAAGTCGCGCGCGGCGAGCCACGCATCGGCCTCGTTGCGGGCTTCCGGCGCCGGGCCGTATTCCATGGCGTGATAGCGTTCAAGGATGTTCATGTGGTGCCTCCTTCACCCTCCCCTTGTGGGGAGGGTCGATCGGCAAAGCCGATCGGGGTGGGGGTTTTACGCCATCGCGTGGCGATGATTGGCCGAATAGTGCCCCGTCAGATGGTGTTCGAGCTGGCGCTCTATGTCGGTCAGCAGGCTTGAGGCGCCGAAGCGGAACAGGTCCGGCTCCAGCCACGGCCGTCCGAGCTCCTCCTTCATCAGCACCAGCCAGTCGAGCGAAGCCTTGGCGGTGGAAATGCCGCCGGCCGGCTTGAAGCCGATGAGAAAGCCGGTCTCCTCGAAATAGGCCCTGATGGCGCGCACCATGGCCAGCCCAACGGGCAGCGTGGCGTTGACGCTCTCCTTGCCGGTCGAGGTCTTGATGAAGTCGGCGCCGGCCATCATCGCCACCATCGAGGCCAGCATGACATTGCGCAGCGTGGCGAGATCGCCGGTGCCCAGGATGACCTTCAAATGCGCATCGCCGCAGGCTTCGCGCATCGAGACGATCTCGTTGTAGAGCTCCTGCCATTTGGCGCCGAAGACCAGGCCGCGCGGGATCAC
This sequence comes from Mesorhizobium sp. ArgA1, assembly GCF_053714375.1. NCBI lineage: Bacteria > Pseudomonadati > Pseudomonadota > Alphaproteobacteria > Hyphomicrobiales > Phyllobacteriaceae > Mesorhizobium > Mesorhizobium sp. ArgA1. The sequence continues at coordinate 144,153 of NZ_JBSKBQ010000004.1, read as the reverse complement.
GACGTCGATCTCGTCGGCGCCATCGCGGACCGATGCCTCGACCTCCTGAAGGCGTGTCGACAGCGGCGCGAGGCCATGCGGGAAGGCGGTGGAGACGGCAGCGACATGGATGCCGGTGCCGCGCACGGCGTCAACAGCCGTAGCGACGAACGGATGATAGACGCAGACCGCAGCCGGGCGGATTTTTTCGCCCTCTATGCCAAGTCCCTCGACGATGTCGCGGCGGAACGGGTTGATCGCCTTGGCGCAGAGCCGGCGCACGCGCTCTTCGGTGTCGTTGGAATTCAGCGTCGTCAAATCCATGCAGGAGACGGCGCGCAACAGCCAGGCAGCCTGGTTGTCGGCCTTGATCGAGCGGCGCTTGGTCAGGCTGGCGACGCGGCGCTCCAGCGCCGAGCGGTTGACTGAGCGCACCGATTCCATGAAGCCCAAATCGAGCCGCATGCCGGTGTTGCGGGCAATGCCGTGCGACTGTGGGACAGGCGTGTTGGCTGCCGCCCGCGCCGGCAAGGGCGTGACCTTGGACGCGCCGAGATCGGCTTCGCGGATTGTGCTGCTCATCTCCTGCCCTTTCGCTCGACGATTTTACGCCGTGTCGTTCCTCCCGAACCGCAGGGCGGTTTTGGGCGACACACGCCGAAGATAGCCCGTGAATCGATGCTTCACGAGTCCTTCAAGCGGTCATAGCGGAAAAAGGCGACGAAAGCAGCTGAATTTTGACCACATGGTCAAAATTCAAATTCGAGGGCGTAGGCGCCGAAGCGCCGGCTGATGTCAGCCGACGAAAGCACGCTCGACGACGAAGGTCGAGGGATGGCTGAGCGAACCTTCATGGAAGCCGAGGCTTTCTGCCAGTTCCTTGACGTCCTTCAGCATGTGCATCGAGCCGCAGATCATGATGCGGTCGGTTTCCGGATTGAGCTTCTCGATGCCGAGATCGCTGTAGAACTTGCCGGAGCCGATCAGCGCGGTGATGCGGCCCATGCGGCCGGATTCTTCGCGGGTGGTCGAATTGTAGAGGGTGACGCGGCCGGTGGTCAGCTCACCGATCAGCGGATCGCTTTCGAGCGCCGACACGAGCTCCTGGCCATAGACCAGTTCGGCATTGTCGCGGCAGGTGTGGGTGAGGATGAGCTGATCGAACTTCTCGTAGGTGTCGGGGTCGCGCAGCAGGCTGGCGAAAGGCGCGATGCCGGTGCCGGTCGAGATCATGAACAGGCGCTTTGCCGGGGTCAGCGCATCGACGACGAGCGTGCCGGTCGACTTCTGGCGCATGATGACGGTGTCACCGACCTGGATCTTCTGCAGTTCGGAAGTCAGCGGGCCGTCGGGCACCTTGATCGAGAAGAATTCCAGCTCTTCGTCCCAGGCCGGGCTCGCCACCGAATAGGCGCGGTAGACCGGCTTTTCGGCATTGGGCAGGCCGATCATGACGAACTCGCCGGAGCGGAAGCGCAGCGACTGCGGACGGGTGATGCGGAACGAGAACAGGCGGTCGGTGTAGTGCTTCACCGAGACGACGGTTTCGGCATAGACATTGGCCGGAATCGGGAACTGCAGCGGACGGGCGCCGGCGGTGTTGAACGCGGATGTGGTGTTCATCAAATCCAACTCAGTCTTGCCCACTCACATATGCGGGCGCCAAATCATTTCCTGCGCGCCCGGACCATTCAGGTCCCGGCGTGCCGTTCACACACTCCAAAGCGGTAAGCTCTTGTGTCCCAAATTTATTAGTATACAAACGATATTTGTGTCAAGATACCACGCTAAAACAGCTTTCCAAACTGTGGCATATTCGTAGTCCTGCCATTTCGGGTTTCGACAATGAAAGAGAATTTTTCGGTGCAACAGCCGGATTCCCTGGGTAACGTCGTTGCCGGCATCGATGTCGGCGGAACTTTTACCGACCTCATTTTGATCGACGGAAAAGACGGCGGAAAGGTGCATATCGCCAAGACGCCGACCACGGTCGACAACCAGGCTTTCGGCGTCGTTTCAGCGCTTGGCGCCACCGGCTTTGCCATAGACGGCATCGACCTCATCGTGCACGGCACGACCACCACAACCAATGCAGTGCTGGAGCGCCGGCTGGCGAAAACCGGCATGATCACCACACGCGGATTTCGCGATGTGATCGAGCTTGGCCGCCGCACACGGCCACAGCCCTACGGCATGACCGGAAGCTTCGTGCCGATCATCCCGCGCGATCTCCGGCTCGAAGTGTCGGAGCGCGTCGAGGCCTCGGGCGCGGTGCGCACAGCGCTGGACGAGGAAGAGATGCGCGCGGCGGTGAAGGCGTTGGTCGACATCGGCTGCGAATCCCTCGTCATCCATTTCCTGCACTCCTACGCCAACCCGTCGCATGAGCGGCGCGCGGCCGAGATTGCCGCCGAACTCTGGCCGAACGGCTATATCACCACCGGCCATGCGCTTTTGTCGGAAGCTCGCGAATTCGAGCGTGGGGTGACGGCAGCGGTCAACGCTTCGGTCCAGCCGATCCTCGAGCGCTATGTCGAGCGGCTGCGCAAGGAACTGGCGGCCAAGGGCTATGCCCGCGACTTCCTTATCATGAACGGCAATGGCGGCATGATCTCGGCCCGTTTCGTCACTCGCGAATCGGCCAAGACCGTGATGTCCGGCCCGGCCTCGGGCGTCATTGCCGCCGCCTATACGGGCAAGCGCGCCGGCTTCGAAAACCTCGTCACCTACGACATGGGCGGCACCTCCACCGATGTGGCGCTGATCCGCAATGCCGAGCCTGCCGTCTCCAACGAGATCGAGATCGAATATGCGATGCCGATCCATGTGCCGATGGTGGCCGTGCATACAGTCGGCGCCGGCGGCGGTTCGATCGCGCGCGTCGATGCGGCCGGGCTGATCCAGATCGGTCCCGAAAGTGCCGGCGCCAATCCCGGCCCGATCTGCTACGGCCGCGGCGGTGTGGAGCCGACCATCACCGACGCCAATCTGGTGCTGGGGCGGCTGGCGCCGAAGAAGCTGCTGGCGGTCGAAAATCCGGTCACCGTCGAGGGCGTCACCGGCATTTTCGAGGACAGAATAGGCAAGGCCACCGGCTTGTCCGGCGTCGAGGCGGCGGGCGCAATCCTGCGGCTCGGCAACATGAAGATGGCCGGCGCCATCCGCATGGTCTCGGTGTCGCGTGGCCACGATCCGCGCGATTTCGCGCTGTTTGCCTTTGGCGGTGCCGGGCCGTTGCACGCATCCGCGCTGGCGCGCGAACTCGGCCTGCCCCGCGTACTGGTGCCGGCGCGTCCGGGCATCACCAACGCGCTCGGCTGCGTCGTCGCCGATCTGCGCCACGACTTCGTCAACACCATCAACCAGCCGGTCGCCGTGCTCGATGAAGCCGGGCTTCGCGAGGTGCTGGAACGCCACCGTGGGGAAGGCGAAGAGCTGATCGGCAAGGAAGCGGTGAAGCCGGAGACGATCCGTGTCACCCATTCCGCCGACATGCAGTTTGTCGGCCAGACCCACATCATCAACCTGGCGCTGCCGTCTTCGTCGGTGACCCGGAACGAATTGCAAGCGCTGTTCGAAAAGGCCTATTTCGCCCGCTTCAAGGTCGAACTGCCGGAAATTCGCGCCAATCTGGTCAACCTCAACACATCGGTCACCGGCGTACGCCCGGCGATCGACCTGTCGCGGCTGATCGACCCGGCCGGGCGCGCCAGGACGCTCGACGAGGCCCTGCGCGAGACAAGGCCTGTCTGGTATGCCGGACGCTGGCACGACACGCCGGTGTACGCACGCGAAAAGCTGCCGCTCGATGCCGTCATTGAGGGGCCGGCGATCCTCGAACAGATGGACGCCACCACCGTGCTCGAACCCGGCGACAGCGCCCGCTCGGACGCCGACGGCAACATCATCATCGACATCGGCGAGGCCTGAGATGCAAAAGCTCGACGCCATCACGCTTTCGGTCCTCCAGGCAGCCCTCCAGCAGGTCTGCGACGAAATGGACCTGACCTTTTCGCGCGCCGCCTTCTCGCCTGTCATCGCCGAGGCCAATGACCGTTCCGACGGCATCTATTCCGCTGTCGACGGTTCGCTGATCGCACAAGGCAGCCAGGGCCTGCCGGTGTTCGTCGGCGTCATGCAGTATTCGACCAAGACGGTGATCGAGATGATCGCCGGCGGTCGTTGCCTGGCGCCGGAGCCGGGCGACATCTACATTGTCAACGATCCCTATCTCGGCGGCACGCATCTGATGGATGTGCGCTTCGCCATGCCGGTCTATCGCGGCGGAAAGATATTTTGCTGGCTATCGAATACCGGCCACTGGCCCGATATTGGCGGCTCGGTGCCGGGTGGCTTCTCAGCATCGGCCACTGCCGTCGAACAGGAAGGGCTGCGGCTGCCGCCGGTCAAGCTGTTCAAGAAGGGCGTGCTCGATCCCGAGATTTACGCCATCATCTGCTCCAACATCCGCGTTGCAGACCAGCGCATCGGCGATATCCGGGCGCAGGCCGCGGCGCTGCTGATCGGCCAGGATCGGCTCAATGGAATCCTGGATCGTTACGGCGACGAAACTGTTGTCGAGGCGATCGCCGAACTGCGCCGCCGCGCCGCCGAACAGATGCGCGCCAACATCTCCGCCATTCCCGACGGCACCTACAGTTCGCAGGCCTTTGTGGACTCGGACGGCGTGGTCAACGAGCCGCTGACCATTGCGCTCGCCGTGGAGAAGAAGGGCGACACGCTGACCTTCGATTTCGCCGGCTCATCTAAGCCCTGCGCCGGGCCAATGAACAGCGTGCTGGCGACGACATTGTCGTCGGTCTATCTCGCCATGCGCCACATCTTCCCTGACGTGCCGATCAGCGCCGGCGCCTTCGAGCCGCTGATCGTCAAGCGGCCGGAGGGCACCTTCCTCGACGCGAAATACCCGCGCCCGGTTTCCGGCTGCGCGGCCGAAGTCTCGCAGCGCATTGCCGAGGCGGTGTTCGCGGCGATGGTGCAGGCGCTGCCGGAGAAGGTGACGGCGGCTCCGGCTGGCTCGAGCGGCAATTTCGCGCTGGGCGGCAACGACCCGGCACGCGGGCGCGACTATGTGATGTACCAGATCTCCGGCGGCGGCTATGGTGGCAATTCAGGCCATGACGGGCTGACCAATGGCTGCTCGACCATCGGCATTTCGAAATCGCCGCCGGTCGAGATCATGGAGCAGGCGTTTCCCGTGCTCTACCGCCATTACGCCTTGCGCGAAGGCTCGGGCGGAGCCGGCAAGCAGCGCGGCGGTTTCGGCCTCGCCTATGAGGTCGAGATATTGCGGGGCGAGGCGCGTGCGTCCTTCGTCATGGACCATGGCCGTTTCGGCCCGCAGGGCGCGCTGGGCGGCAAGGACGGCGCCCCCAACACAGTGACGGTTTACCGTGACGGCGAGGAACATGTGCCGCCGCATCTGTCCAAGGAGCAGGACATCGCGCTCAAGGCTGGCGACCGCGTGCGCATCGGCACGCCAGGTGGCGGCGGCTATGGCGATCCGCGCCAGCGCGACCCAAAACTGATCGCCGAGGATGTCCGGCTTGGCTATTATACCGAAGAGCAAGCCAAACACTTGTTCGGAGTCTGATACGCCAACGGTCCCGAGTTCGGCACCGTCGTCAAGTCTGCAACGTCGCCTTCAGCGCATCGGCAAATTTCTGCGCGATCTTCTTGAAGCCGGCGGGATCGGGGTGAAGCTCGTTGGCCCAGTCGGCCGGCTTCAGCGTTCCCTGCGTGTCGACCAGATGGAAATTGTTGCGCGGCTCGTCGGCCAGGCGTTTGACGACATCGCGGAACGCCGCCAGCGTGTCGTGGACGATGACCGTGCCTTTGGCGACCGACCAGTTGCAGAAATCGAGCGACGGTTTCAGCCATGGACCGACACAGGACGGATGCGCGCCGTTCGGGATGGGAAAATCATAGCAATGGCCGAAGATCGGCACGCCGGGTGCGACCCGGTCACGCAGCGCAAACAAATCGAGATAGCAGGCCTCGACCATGCCGAGCGCCTTGGTGAAACGGTCCTTGTTCAGCCCGGCGGCATGGCCGTCATTGAAGTTGAGGAAGATGCAGAACTGGTCGCCGGCGATGTCATTGCCGCCGGCCGAAAACAGGATCGCGTCGGGCTTGCCGTCCAGCCAGTTCGCCTTGTTGCGCAGCGCCGAGATCATCCGCTGCTGCTTGGGCAATGACATCTCGTCGGTCGCGGCATCGCCATGATGGGCAAGGTTGAGGATGGTCGGCGGCATCGGGCCAATCCGGCGCAGCTGCGCGATCACATCGGTGTCGACAAACGGAAATCCGTTGCCGGTCAGCGGATAGTCGAACCAGGAATCGCCCTGCGCCAGCATGACCAGCGGGCGGTTGGCGACGGCCGCTTCGAGATTGCCTGCACTTTCCCTTGCGGTTTCGAGCCGCTCGATATTGGCCTGGTGGGCCTTGATGCGCTTGGCGATGTCTTCATCGATGCGCCGCTGCGCGGCTTCCTGCACGAATTCCTGCTGGTCCATCCCCAGGTCCCTCCCCCGACCGTCTATGACTGGCTGAGCATACGCCTATGTCCATGATCGATCTGTAATTTGGATCACAGTAAGATTTCCTGGGGAAGGACGCCTTGCCGCGCCGTGATCGCCGCAGAGCGTGTCGTTTCCGTCTCCGTGAAGCCCGCAAAAGACCATAGACTTCCTTCATCAACGGGGACCCAGAACATGCGTCTTTTCGGTCGTTTCGTGCTTGCCGCTTCCGCAGCCCTGCTGCTTGCCACCGGTGCTGCCTCTGCCGAGAAACTCAGGATCGGCACCGAGGGCGCCTATCCGCCATTCAACTATGCCAATTCGGATGGCACGCTGGGTGGGTTCGACATCGACCTCGGCAAGGCGCTGTGCGCCGAGATGAAGGCCGAGTGCGAATTCTCCGTGCAGGATTTCGATGGTTCCATTCCGGCGCTGCAGGCCGGCAAGTTCGACGCCATCATCAACATCACCATCACGCCGGAACGGGCCGAGAAGGTCGAGTTCACGCACAAATACTACCAGACGCCACCGGCCATCGCCGTGCCGAAGGATTCGACCATCGCCGGGACCTCGCCGGCCGATCTGAAGGGCAAGGTGCTGGGCGTGCAGAACGCCACCATCCACCAGAATTTCGCCGAGCAGAAATATTCAGGCTCGACCGTCAAGGCCTATCCGACCGGCGACGACGCCCGCACCGACATGGCCAATGGCCGGCTCGATGCGATGATGGACGGCTCGATCATCCTGACCGAGTGGCTGAAGAAGCCCGACGGCGCCTGCTGCAAATTGCTCGGCACGATGACCGCCGACCTTGCCATTCACGGCCCCGGCGTCGGCATCGCACTGCAGAAGGGCAACAAGGAGCTGGCCGACAAGTTCAACGCCGCGATCGACGCGCTGCGCGCCAACGGCAAGTACAAGGAAATCAACGATAAATATTTCTCATTCGACGTCTACGGCAGCTAATCCCCTCCCAAGCCTGACCCCCGGCAGCGCCATCAGGCGCTGCCGTTTTTCATTGATGATGGAGACTATTTGTGGTTGAGCGGCGTTCCCCCTTTTACGGCAGCATTGTCGGTCTCGGCGCGACGATGGGCCGAGTCGGCGGCGAGTTCGTCTCGGCCAAATATTATTCCGGCATTGCCGACGAGCACCTGAACACGCGCAGGAATGTCGGCGTGCAGGACCTCAGCACCATGGGCAAGATGGACATCAAGGGGTCGGACGCCGAGGCGCTGGTCAACCACGTCATCGTCAACGATGCCGCCGCGATGAAGCCCGGCCATGTCCGCTATACGACCGTGTGCCGCGAGGATGGCGGCATCATGGACGACCTCACCGTGTTTCGGTTGGGACCGGAGCATTTCATGCTGGTGACCGGTTCGGTCAACCGGCTGAAGATACTGCCCTGGCTGCAGCACCATGCTGAAGCGCGGAAAGCCTATGTCACCGACATCACCGCGGCGGTCGCGTTCCCGACCATACAGGGGCCGCGCTCGCGAGAGCTTCTGAAAGCGATGATCTCCGATGCCGATCTCGATGGGTTGAAGCGCTGGGCGTTCACGTCGGGCCATGTCGGCGAGACGAAAGTGCTGATCTCGCGCACCGGCGTCACCGGCGAACTCGGCTTCGAACTGTTCGTGCCGGCCGACGAGGCCGCTTCAGTCTGGAATACGCTGATGAAAGCCGGCACCGATTTCGGCCTGAAGCCCTATGGCGTGCTGGCGATGTTCACGCTCGGGCTGGAAAAGGCCTATCCGGCGCATGGCATCGACATGGATGAAAGCCGCACGCCTTTCAATGTCGGGCTCGACCGTTTCATCAAATTCGACAAGGGCGATTTCATCGGCCGCGAAGCGCTGCTGAAGGTGCGAGACAAGTGCCTCAATGGGGGCTTGGACGACCGCTGGACCGGGCTGATCCTGGACGGCGACAAGCCTGCGGCGACGGACGCCCGGGTGACGGCCGATGGCGAGGATGCCGGCATCGTTACCTACAGCGATCACGGCTATTCGCTGGGCAAGGTGCTTGCCACCGCACATTTGCGGCTGCCGTTCACGGCGATTGGAACGGACCTTCGCATCGATGTCGACGGCAAGCCGACCCGTGCGGTGGTGGCGCCGATGCCGTTCTTCGATCCCGAAGGCGCTCGGCTGCGCGCCTGATATTTAGGCCAGTTTCGCCAGCAGGCGCATGAAGGTTGCCGCTTCCTTGGCGGTCAGCGGTGCCAGCGTTTCCTGAGTGATGGCGCGCGCCAGCGGGATCAGCCGCTCGATCGCCTCGCGTCCTTCCGGCGTCAGGTTGACCAGCAGCCGGCGCTTGTCGATCTCGTGCTTGGTGAGATCGACCAGACCGCGCGCCTTCAGCCGGTCGATGACACCCTTGACCGTCGCCGCATCCATGGCGATCAGCGTGCCCAATTGGTTCTGCGAGGTCTCGCCGACATCGTGCAGCTTGGCGAGCGCTGCAAATTGCGGCGGCGTCAGGTCGCCGATTTGCGATGCGAAGATCGAGACATGGCGCTGATGCGCCTTGCGCAGGATGAAGCCGACCTGCTCCTGCAGGCGGTAATCATGATCGTCTGGCTCGTCGGCCTCGACCAGCTTCAGAAGATTGTCGCCGCCGCTCATCGCAAGCCGTCCCAGGCCTTGATATCGCCAACCGCCAGGCCACCCATGCGGTCATGCACGCGCGGACCGCAGCTCATGGCGAGGCAGAACAGGATTTCGTCGGCACGCGGCCCGTCGCTGATGCCGACTTCCATGGCATCGAAATGACTGCGCACATAGGCGGCGTTGGTGTGACCGAGCGGCACGTCCAGCCGTGAGCCGAAGGCGCCGACCTTGGTTGCCGACGGCACGATCGCCTTGGCGTCGCCGAGCCGCTCGCGCATGGCGTAGCCGCCAGGCACATGCCACAGCGCGCCATGCTCGAGCTCACCCGCCGAACCGACGATGGTGCCCTTGCCGTAGGCGTCGATTTGTTTCACGTCGCCACCCAATGCGGCGATGAGCTTGTCGGTGAGCAGCAGGCCAAGCGGCTTCAGATCGTCCATGGCGCTCTGCAGTTCTTCCACGTAGCGGCCGGCAAACGGGTTCTTCACCAGCGCCACGGCCGCAGCGCGACGCCGCGGCGCGGCAGCGACCGGCCCGCCATCGTGAAAGATCTCCTCAGTCAAAACCGCGATCTTGCGGATCGGAAACTCAGGCATGGGCGACTTCCTTCCCTGGACTTTTGTTGGGCGCGGCAAGCGCCATGGAACCACTGATGCGGGTCTCACCGCCAAGAAACAGCGCCGATGCGTCAATCAGGCCGCGCCGGCGAAAATCTTCGGCGACAGCAAGGCCGCTGTCCAGCGCCCGCTCCACGTCGCCAAGCGCAAGCGTGCCGACGGCTTGTGTCACCAGCCGCGCGCCGAGATCGCTGTCTGGCGCAAGGTCGTGCGCTGGAGTGCGCTTGATGGCGGGATTGCCGGGCAGGTCGACGGCGTTGGCGATGAGCGTCGCCGCCGCGTCGGCCTCGGCGCCGCTGCGCGCAAGCACGGTGACGGCATCGGCAATGCCCAGCGAAAACGAACGGCCGCGCCAGCCGCTGGTGGCGACGCCGCGCACACCGTCTGCTGAGCCAATGGTGATGCGGTCGGCCATACCGTTGCCTGTGCCGGCGATCGCCAGGCTCATCGACTGGCCCTTGCCGATATGGAGAGCGCTGTCGCCGCCATTGTTGACATAGGCGCGGTCGAGCTTGCGGCCGGCAAGCAATGCGGCAAGCATTTCGTCGGCTACCGATCCTGCAACGGCGGCCATCGGCGTGATGAAGCATTCCGCGAGGGGCATGACGGCTGCTTCCATGCGCCGCGCCGTCGGCCCGGCGAAGCTGCGCGGCGCCAGGAAAAAGGCTGGCAGTCGCAATTCGGGAAGCTCCTCGACCAACTCGATCAGGATCGTCTGGAAGCGCGCGACGGCCTGGTCGTAGGCGGCACGACACTCATCCGCCTCGCCGAAGGCCTCGACGATCAGGTCGATCGGCCCGTGGTTGAGATGCAGCCGCTTGCCGTCCTGCAGCCACTGGACTTGCGGACCTTGCATCAGGCGGCCCCGTTCGAACCAGCACGGCGCAACTGCGCCAGCGGTGGCCACGGGTTCCGGGCCTCGACGCCTGTACCGCGGCGCGGGTTGAGGTATTCGCCACCCTTGGCGACAATATCCTCGACGCTGCGTATCTCGGCCTCGTAGCCGCCCAGCCTGACATAGTCGTCGCGGCGCAGCGTGAATTCGATCGGGGCCACCAAAGCGGGGGTCGGCACATAGCCGAACGCGCCTTCCGGCACCCGTGTGACATCGACCATCAGCGTGATGCCGCCGCCCGGCCAGACATAGACCGGCGCGCCGCCGACGGTCACGTAGGTCTTCAGGCCCTGGACGGAGCGGGTGAGGTTGACCGGGTTTTCGGTGACACCGGCGCGCAGCGATCCGCCGGCGCCGCCAATGAACAGCACCGTGCAGAGCGCCGGCTCGCAATTGTCCTCGATCAGCCCGACCGATTTCTGCAAGCGCTCGGGGAACGGCTTTTCGACCGGCTTCAATTCGTCGTCGAGTTCGTAATAGGCGAACTGTTCGCCGGTGGTCGACACCATCAGCAGCGACAGGCCGGGACGCGCGCCCTTCTTGGCGTTCCACTCGCCAAGGATCGACAGCGGGTCGGAAATCGAGGTGCCGCCCCAGCCGAGGCCGGGCTCGGAAACCTTGAAATAGCGGCCTGGCGTCGACCGGCGGCCGATGATCTTGATGCCGGTATCCTGCCAGCCAAGCACCTTGCCGGCCTGATGCTCTGACACGACGCCTGTGATGTGATCGTCGACCACCACCACCTCGTCGACCAGGCCACGCCACTGTGTGGCGAACATGCCGATGGTGGCCGAGCCGCAGCCGACGCGCATGCGGTGTTCCTGCTTGCCGTCGATGACAGGTGGTTTGCCGGCTTCGACGATAATGGTGGCGCCGCCGTCAATGGTCAGTTCGACCGGCTTGCGGTTGCACAGATTGAGCATCGCGTCACAGGTTGCCCGGCCTTCGGCCTTGGAGCCGCCGGTGAGATGATGCACGCCGCCCAGCGACAGCATCTGCGAGCCATATTCGCCTGTCGTGACATGGCCGATCGCCTCGCCTTGCGAGCGCACGATTGCCGTCTCCGGGCCGAGATGGCGGTCGGTGTCGATCTTCACCTTGACGCCGCAATAGGAGAAGATGCCCTCGGTAACCACCGTCACAAGATCGACGCCCTCGACCTCCTGGCTGACGATAAACGGCGCCGGCTTGTAGTCGGGATAGGTGGTGCCAGCGCCTATTGCGGTGACGAAGCGGCGGCCGGTGTTGACGAGCTCGCCATCCCATTGCTCGCCTTCGGCGGTGAAGGGAACCATTGCGGCGCCAGTCTCGGCTGCGTGGTCGAGAATGGTCAGCGGGTCCATGCGCACGATACGGCCGCCGACATTGCCGTAGCGGTCGCAGGCGCCGGTGCGGCCATCCGCGATATAACACATCACCGGACAGGCATCGCAGCGGATCTTTTCCGCCACCTGCTTCTCGCCGGGGTCGTGGGTTTCGAAGCGTTCGGCAAGCTCGCTCATGGGCGTGCCTCCTTGTCGCGGATGCCATTTTTTTGACGGATGCCAGCGCGGATGCGCGTCGGCGTCGCCGGAACCTTGGTGATGAGAACGCCGGTGGCGTGGCGGATGGCATTGAGGATGGCGGGTGCGGTCGGGATCAGCACATGCTCACCCAGGCCCTTGGCGCCGAACGGTCCCTCGGGATCGGGAACCTCGATCAATATGTGCTCGATCTCAGGCACGTCGCCGATGGTCGGGATGAGATAGTCGTGCAAATTCTCGGTGCGGCCGGGGATGTATTCCTCCATCAGCGCCATGCCGATGCCTTGCGCGATGCCGCCTTCGATCTGGCCTTCGACCAGCAGCGGGTTGATCGCCTTGCCGACATCGTGCGCGGCGGTGATTTTCAGCAGCTTGACGGTGCCGAGCTTGAGATCGACCTCCAACTCGGCGATCTGCGCGCCATAGCCGTAGACGGCGTAAGGCTTGCCCTGGCCCTTGGCGTCGAGCGGCAGCGTCGGTGGATCATAGGTCTCCTCGGCACGGAAGACAAAACCGTCAGCATCGACATCGAGGGCGGCGAGATCGATGCGGCGGGTGGCTTCGCCTTCGCGGATGACGATCGCCGGGCCATCCAGTTGCAGGGCCGCGTTCTCCGAGACATTGGCAAAGCGCAGGATTTTTTCGCGCAAGGTGCGGCCGGCCTTTTCGGCCGCCTTGCCGGTCACAAAAGTCTGGCGCGAAGCCGATGTTTTGCCGGCGTCGGGGCTGATCGCGGTGTCGGCGCCCTTCAGCCGGAATCTTTCCAGCGGCAAGCCGAGCGCGTCGGCGCAGATCTGGGTGATGACAGTGTTGGAACCCTGGCCGATATCGACGGCGCCCTGATGCAGGATGATGTCACCCGTTGGCGAGATACCGACCCTTATGGTCGACGGGTTGGGCAGCGAGGTGTTGCCGCAGCCATACCAGCACGACGCGATGCCGACGCCGCGCTTTTTGCTCGTATTGGAGGAATTGAATGTATCTGCGTCGGCCGTCGCGCGAGCCCAATGCGGCCGCAGCGAGTCAAGGCACTCGAAAATACCGACGCCCGACTCCAGCCTCTGCCCGGTAACCGTTTCGGAGCCGTTCCGAAGGCAGTTTTTCAAGCGGAAATCGAGCCGATCCATGCCCAGTTTGCCGGCGAGCTCGTCATAGAGCGTCTCCTGCATGATCGTCGCCTGCGGCACTCCGAAACCGCGGAAGGCGCCGGATATCGGCCCGTGAGTGTGGATGGCGCGGCCTTCGGCCCGGTAATTCGGCGTCGCATAGGGGCCGGACGCATGCACCGGCACACGGTTGGCGACGGTCGGCCCCCAGCTGGCATAAGCGCCGGTGTTGAAGTCACCTGCGAAAACCATGCCGGTGATATGGCCGTCGGCACCGGCGCCGATCGTCGCCTTCATCTCGGCGGGATGGCGTTTTGTGGTCGACATCATGGATTCGTTGCGGGTGTAGGCAAGCGCCGCCGGCCGGCCCGTCTTCAGCGCCACAAGCCCGATCAGCGGCTGCAGCGAGACGTCGAGCTTGGAGCCGAAACCGCCGCCGGTGGCGGTTGGCACGATGCGCACCTTCTCGACAGGCAGGCCGAGCACTTTCGCCGTGTCGTCGCGGTCCATATAGGGCGCCTGGGTGCAGGCGACGACGACCAGCGTGTCGCCATCCATATAGGCATGGCCGGCTTCCGGCTCGATGTAGGCGTGCTCGACATAGGAGGTGTCGATGGCGCCGGACGCGGTGACGGCAGCGGCGGCAAGAGCCGCCTCAGGATCGCCGCGCTCAACAAAGCCCTTGGTCAAAAGATTGGCCGGGCGGTTGGCATGGATCAGCGCCGCACCGTCGCCCTGCGCTTCGCCGGGCTGCAAAAGATGCGGCAGTTCGGTCCAGTGGACCGGGAAATCCGACAAATCGAGATCGAGCATCGCCTCGCGCTCGCCGGCGACCAGCGCCACAGCCTCACCGCGCAGGCGCGCAAACCCTTCGGCCAGCGCTGGCTGATCGGCGAACGGGCCGATGACGCCAAAGCAGTTCTTGCCCGGAATATCGGCGGCGGTGAAGACGCCTTCAATGCCGGGATGTCTTTTTGCCCAACCTTCCAGATCGCCGAAGGTGAAGCTGGCGTGATAATGCGGCGAACGGACCACCAGCACGGCCAGCGCATCGGCGGGGAAGGAATCGCCGCCGAACTTCTCGCCACCGGTGACTTTTGGCACGCCGTCGAGCCTAACCGGCGACGAGCCGATCGCATGACCCGACTGCGGCATGCGGAAATCCAGACTTGCTGCCTGCAAGGAGGCATCCATCACTGCCGCGATGATCTTTCTGTAGCCGGTGCAGCGGCAGAGGATGCCGCCGAGCGCATCCTGCACCTCGACCTCCGTCGGGTTCGGCGTTGTCTCCAGCAGCGCCGTTCCCGCGACCAGCAGCGCCGGCGTGCAGATGCCGCATTGCGCCGCCCCATGCGCCAGGAATGACGCCTGCAGCGCCGACAACCGGCCATTGGCAAGGCCCTCGACGGTCGTCACCGATGTTCCGGCGGCGGAGGCCACCGGCATCAGGCAGGCGCAGACGGCTTCGCCGTCGACCAGCACCGTGCAGGCGCCGCAGTCACCAGCGTCGCAGCCGACCTTGGTGCCGGTCAGCTGCAATTCGTCGCGCAAAACCTGCGACAGCCGGCGCAGCGGCGGCACATTGACCGAAACGGCGGCGCCATTGACCGCGAAAGCGATGTCGGCGCGCTCGAGGCCGAAAGCCGGCACGAGGTCGGGCAGAACTTCCTCAGACCGAGCTTGGCTCATGCCGCCACCATGCTGTTGTCGTCCGTGAGGCCACAGGCCTGCAGCACGGCGCGGGCGACGATTTCGCGCGCCGCATCGAGCCGGTATTCGGCGCTGCCGCGCACATCGGCGATCGGCGACAGCTCGGCCATCGGCGCGGACAGGACCGTGTCGGCGAGTGTCTGGAGGGCAGGCCTGCCGCGCAGCGCAGCTTCGACATCGGAGAGCCGCTTGGCGACTGCGGAACAGGAGCCGACAGCGACGGCTGCTTCCGCGACAATGCCGTTGTCGATGACGAGGCGCGCCGCCACCATGGCGATGGAGATGACGAGGTAACGCCGCGCGCCGAGCTTGACGAAAGCGGAGGCACCGGCGGCCGCATGCTTGGGGATGCGGATGGCGGTGACCATTTCGCCGGGCAGCAAGGCCGTGCGTCGGTTGCCGAGAATGAAATCTGGCAAGGGCAGATAGCGTGTTGCGGCCGCCGAGCGCAGTTCGACCTCGGCGTCCAGCACCAGCAGACCCGGCACGCCGTCGGCGGCCGGCGAGGCGTTGCAGAGGTTGCCGGCGATGGAGGCGACATTCTGGATCTGCACGGAGCCGACTTCGCGCGCGGCCTGCTTCAGCGCATCGAACGCCGCCGGCAAGGGATGGCGGACGAGGTCGGTCCAAGTGGTGCGGGCGCCCAAAACCCAATGTGTCTCGGTCTCGGCGATGCCACGCAGCGAGGCCAGTCCGTTGATGTCGAGAACATCATCGCGGAACGGTTTGGCGCCTTGCGCCGGATAGAAATCGGTGCCGCCGGCAAGAACGCGCCAGGCGCCCTCGCCCAGAAGAGCGAGCGCCTCGTCGAGCGTGGTGGGTTTCGCGTAACGGATCACGCTTTACCTTCCTAAAAGTGGGCCTTCCCAAAATGGGGTCTTCCCTAGACACCGCCAGTATTCGGTCTGGCCAAATTCATTCGTATGCAAATGATATCAAGCTGGAGGGAATTGTCAAAGCCGGAGTTTGAGGGAAGCTGGCCGCCACGCATTTGTTATGCGGCCGGAGGTTGACGCAGGCCGCCATCTGGTCAAGTTTCTGCATCCGGTCGCATCCGCGGCGTTTTTCACTCGAATCCCCGCTCGAGACGACGAAAAGAGGAGAGGCGCCATGGCCGACGAAGCGCTTGTTGTCATCGACCTGCAGAACGACTTCTGCCCCGGCGGCGCGCTGGCGGTTGCCGGCGGCGACGAAATCGTGCCGCTGGTCAACGATCTGATCCGGCACGCCGAGCATGTCGTGCTGACGCAGGACTGGCACCCGGCCGGACATTCAAGCTTTGCCTCCAGCCATCCGGGGGCGCAGCCTTTCAGCGCGATCGAGATGCCTTATGGGCCGCAGACGCTGTGGCCCGACCATTGCATTCAGGGCAGCCTTGGTTCCGACTTCCATTCGGGACTCGCCTGGACCAAGACCGAACTGGTGATCCGCAAGGGATTTCGCCCTGACATCGACAGCTACTCCGCCTTCTTCGAGAACGACCACAAGACATCGACCGGACTCGCCGGCTACCTCAAGGAGCGCGGCATCGATACTGTGACCCTGGTCGGCCTGGCGACCGACTTCTGCGTCGCCTTTTCGGCGCTCGACGCGGTAAAGCAGGGTTTCAAGACGACGGTGCGCCTCGATGCCTGCCGCGGCATCGATCTTAACGGCTCGGTCGAGGCGATGCTGAAGCGCATGCGAGACGCGGGTGTGAGGCTCGAAGACAAGACCTCGGCCTAGATCGTGAGGCATCGGGAGAGCTCCATACAATCGCCGGTAGTTTTGGCGGCCTTGACGGTCGCCATTTTGGTTTTTCCCGGACTGGCGCTTGCGGCTGAGAGCCACGAACTGCCTGGCGCTTCTATGTCGCTGTGGTGGGGGCTGCCGTTTGCCGGCCTGCTATTGTCGATCGCCACGGGACCGCTGCTGTTCCACCACGTCTGGGAACATCATTACGGCAAGATCGCCGCAGGCTGGGCGGTGCTGGTGGTGGTGCCGCTGATGGTTGCCTTCGGCATGCCTTCGGCGTCCGAGGCGGTGCTGCACACGCTGCTCACCGAATACATGTCGTTCATCATCCTTTTGTTTGCCCTCTACACCATTTCGGGCGGCATCCTTGTTGCCGGCAACATCCATGGCACGCCGCTGGTCAATGCCGGCTTGCTGCTTGTCGGGGCGATGCTAGCCTCGGTGATCGGCACGACCGGTGCCTCGATGATCCTGATCCGGCCGATGCTGCGCGCCAATGACAACCGGCCGTTCAACGCCCATGTCGTCATCTTCTTCATTTTTCTTGTCTCCAACATCGGCGGCTCGCTGACGCCCTTGGGCGACCCGCCATTGTTCGTCGGCTTCCTGCGCGGCGTCGACTTCTTCTGGACGACGACGAACCTCTGGCGCGAGACGCTGTTTACCGGCGGCCTTGTGCTGCTTGTCTTCGTGGCCATCGATATCATTCTGCATCGCCGCGAAGAGGGTGCGCCAAAGATCAAGGATCCGACGCCGGATACGAAGGTGCGGATTCGCGGCCTGGCCAACCTGCCGCTGCTGGCCGGCGTCATCGGCGCGATCCTATTGTCGGCGGCCTGGAAGCCGGGCATCAGCTTTTCCCCGGTGGGCGTGACCCTCGAGCTGCAGAACCTGGTGCGCGACGCAATCATCCTGGCGCTGGCTTTCCTGTCTCTGGCTGTCTCGCGCAAGGAGAACCGTCATGCCAATGGCTTCATCTGGGGCCCGATCGCCGAAGTGGCGAAACTGTTTGCGGGCATCTTCATCTGCATCGTGCCGGTCATCGCCATCCTTCGGGCCGGCCATGACGGGGCGCTGGCGCCGCTGGTCGGACTGGTCACCTCGCCGTCGGGTCAGCCCAATGATCTCGCTTATTTCTGGCTGACCGGCGGGCTGTCGTCCTTCCTTGACAATGCGCCGACCTATCTGGTGTTCTTCGAACTTGCCGGCGGCGATCCCAGCCATCTGATGACGGAGTTCGTCTCGACGCTGGCGGCGATTTCCGCCGGCGCCGTGTTCATGGGCGCCAACACCTATATCGGCAATGCGCCCAACTTCATGGTCTACGCCATCGCCAGGCATCGCGGCGTGAAAATGCCGGGCTTCTTCGGCTATATGGCGTGGTCGGGCCTGGTGCTGATCCCGACGTTTTTGATAGCGGGATTTCTTTTCTTTAGCTGAAGCGGCGCTGCGCCTTACCTCCCCTTGTGGGCCCACAAGGGGGAGGGTAGAGCTCAGCCGACCCCAACATACCGCCTGACCGCCGACGGATCGGCCCGCAGTTCCTCTACATCGACGGTCTCGCGGTTGCGGCCGTTTTCGATGAAACAGACGCGGTCGGCGACCGACAGCACGGCATCGACGCGCTGCTCGACCAGGATGGTGGAGACACCCAGCTCCCGCAGCTGCACCACCGTCTCGCGGATTTTGGCGATCATTGACGGCATCAGGCCTTCGGTCGGCTCGTCGAGCAATAGCACCTGCGGCTCGATGCACAGCGCCCGCGCCATGGCCAGCATCTGCTGCTCGCCGCCCGACAGCGTGCCGGAGCGCTGCCGCAGCCGCTGGCGCAGCAATGGAAAAAGGTCGAGGACGTTTTCCCGCACGACCTTGCCCTTGCCACGAGTCATCAGGCCGATTTCGATGTTTTCGGCGACCGTCATCTCAGCGAACAGACGCCTGCCCTGCGGCACATAGGCGACGCCGGCTTTCGGCACGTCATGCGCCGGCAGGACCGTCAATTCCTTGCCGGCGAGCTGGATCGAGCCGGCTACCGCCGGCACCAGTCCCATGATCGCCTTCAGCGTCGTCGTCTTGCCGGCGCCGTTACGACCGAACAGGCACAGCACCTCGCCCTTGTTGAGCACAAGGTCGAGGCCGTAGAGCACTTGCACCTCGCCGTAGAAGCAGTCGAGCCCGGAGATGGTCAACACGCTTGTCCCTGTGACTGCTCCGGTCATGGCGCCGTCCCCAGATAGGCTTCCTGCACCTGCGTGTTGGCGCGGACCTGCTCGGGCGTGCCTTCGGCCAGGATCCTGCCGGCGTTGAAGACGGTGATGCGATCGGCCAGCTGCATGACGACCGGCATGTTGTGCTCGATCAAAAGCACGGTGGCGCTTTTGGCGATCTCGCGGACCAGCTCGATGAAATTGTCGATCTCGCTGTCGGCCAAGCCTTGCGTCGGCTCGTCGAGGATCAGGAGCCGCGGCTTCAGCGCCAGGCCCATCGCCACTTCGAGCAGGCGCTGATGGCCGTAGGAGAGCTGGCCGGCCGGCATATGGGCGCGGTCGGCAAGGCCGGTGCGCTCGAGCGCGGCCATGACGCCGGTGCGCACCGCACCCTTCGAGCGCCCGTCGGTCAGCGTGCGCTGCACCGGCAGCGCGACATTGTCGTAGGCGGAGAGGTTGGCGAAGACGCTGGTGATCTGGAATGTGTAGGCAATGCCCTGGCGCACCCGGAGATAGGCCGGCTGGCTGGTGATGTCGGCCCCGTCGAAGAGGATCATGCCGGCGGATGGCTGGATGCGGCCGCTGATCAGGCTGACGAAGGTGGTTTTCCCGGCTCCGTTGGGGCCGATGACGGCGCGGATCTCGCCCGGCATCAGCTGGAAGTCGACACCGTCGACGGCGCGCAGGCCGCCGAAATTGCGCGCCAGGTTCTTTGTCGTCAGCAGCGGCATCATGGCAGCCACCCGAGCCAGCGCTGGCGGATGGTGCCCAAAATGCCTTTGGGGAAAAACAGTACCAGGAGGATGAGTGCGATGCCGACGATCAACAGGTAGGCGGAGGTGTAGCCGCTGGCGACGTCGATAACATAGTACATGAACACCGTGCCGATCAGGGCGCCAAGCGTCGTGGCGGCGCCGCCGAGCAACACCCAAAGCAGCGGCAAGATCGAATACTGCACCGAAGCGAAGCTCGAGCCGACATAGCCGAACAGCAGCGCATAGACGGCACCGGACGCTGCGCAGATGGCGCCGGAAACGACGACGGCGATGAGCTTGTTCGAGAAAGTGTCGTAGCCGAGCATTTTCGTGCGCTCCTCGTTTTCGCGCACGGCGACCAGAACGCGGCCGTAGCGGGAGCGGACGATGGCGAGCGTGATGAGCAGCACCACCGAGAACAGCGCCAGCGCGCTCATGTA
This sequence comes from Mesorhizobium sp. ArgA1, assembly GCF_053714375.1. Classification (NCBI taxonomy): domain Bacteria; kingdom Pseudomonadati; phylum Pseudomonadota; class Alphaproteobacteria; order Hyphomicrobiales; family Phyllobacteriaceae; genus Mesorhizobium; species Mesorhizobium sp. ArgA1. The sequence goes on along the minus strand of NZ_JBSKBQ010000004.1, from coordinate 124,033 downwards.
GCGCACGGTCGGGTTGGTGAGGTCGAGCGATGTCGCGCCGAGGTTCAGAACCCGCGCCGGCTGCGGCACCACCAGGCCCTGGTCACCGCCGGTCCAGGCGGCGAAGTAGAGAATCGTGAGGTAGAAGACCTGCGCGAACATCATGGTGACGATCATGAAGGCAACGCCCGTAGTGCGCAGCGCCAGCAGGCCGATTACCAGCGCCAGCAACGCGCCACAGGCGATGCCGGCGAGGAAGGCCAAAGGCACGCTCCAGCCGAGATGGATGACGGCAAGACCTGCGCCATAGAGCCCGGCGGCAAAGAACATGGCGTGGCCGAGGCTGAGCAGGCCGACATAGCCGAACAGCATGTTGTAGCCCATGGCGAACGCCGCCAGCACCATGATGCGGGCGATAAGGCCGTGATGATAGTCGGGCAGGACGAAACTCAGTGCGAAGAGCAGCGCGATGACGCCGAGGTGGAGTGCATAGGCTTTTGCCGGCGAAGCTTCGCTCATCTCGGCGCCTGCCCGAACAGGCCTTGCGGCCGGAACACCAGCACCATGGCGACCAGCAGCGTGGCGATGATCTTGGCCAAGGTCGGCGAGAAGAACACCGAGATGATGCCGTCGGAGAGGCCGATCAGCACGGCGGCGACGACCGTGCCGCGCAGCGAGCCGAGGCCGCCGATGATGACGACGATGAAGGATAAGAGCAGCGGGTCCTGTCCCATCAGGTAGTGCGCCTGGCTGATCGGCACGATCAGCACGGCGGCGATAGCCGCCAGCATGGCGCCGAGGGCGAACACGCCGGCATAGACGCGGTCGACCGGAATGCCGAAGGCCTGCGCCGTCTCGCTGTCATACTGGGTGGCGCGCATGATGAGGCCGATCTTCGTGCGCGTCAGCACCAGCCATGTGGCGACCAGCAGGAGCGCCGAAGCGACGATGATCGACAGTTTGTAGCCGGAATAGCCGAACCAGGGCAAAAGGATGCGGTAGCTGAAGGGCGACTCCACCGGCCGCGCCTCCGGCCCGTAGAAGCTCAGCGCCAGCTGCTGAATGATGTAGAGCATGCCGATGGTGGCGACGATGGTGGCTTCCGGATTGTAATTGAGCCGGCGCAGCACCAGCCTTTCTGCCCCCAGCGCTATGGCGCCGACAATCAGCGGCGCGATCACCAATGCCGCTAGGAAGCCGACCGTGGGATGGCCGGGGATGGCCGTCGAGATTGCCCAGGCGAGCACCGCGCCGAGCATAAAGAACTCACCATGGGCGACATTGACGACGCGCATGACGCCGAACACCAGCGACAGGCCCAGCGCCGTCAGCGCCAGTACGGCGGAGGTGACGAGGCCTTCGAGCGCGGCGAGGAGGAGATGGGGTCCAAAATGCATGGGCTACACGCTGGTCGGTGCCAAGTGCACCCCTGCCGGGCTCGGCCCTTCGCTATCGCTCCGGGCGTTCGTCGCTCGGAAAGCCAAGCAATTGGCTTTCCGTCCGCTTCGCGGACCGCTCCTCACCCCCCGCATGGGGGGAGATTGGCAGTACGTGTGGCAGCGCCTTTTTGACGACGACTTTGGCGATTGGCGAAACCCTGGGCGACCTCCAATCTCCCCCCTTGCGGGGGAGATGGCCGGCAGGACAGAGGGGGGTGGCTGGGCTCCCACGTTACAGGCGAGCAAAACCTACAGCGCCTGCGTCGTGTAATCCCCTTCGGCCTCGTAAAGCCCATCCTCGATCTTGGTCTTGTGGACGACCGTCAGCTTGCCGCCTTCGACCTTGGAGATGTTCTGGATGCCGAAGCACTGGTGGATCTTGCCGTTGAAGGTCTTCGGTCCCTGCGGATGCTCCGGCCCTTCGGCGAATTCGGTCAGCGCCTCGGTCGCCTCGACCAGCTTGGCGCGGTCTTCCGGACCCTTGTAGCCGGCGTCTTCCATCGCCTTCTTGACGACGTAGAGCGTTTCCCAGCAGCCGAACATGTGCGAGGCGGTGGAGACGTCCTTGGGGTCGCCGACGGCCGCACCATTGTCGTCGATGCCGACGGCGGCGCGATAGGCCTTCTGCGCGGCGCTGTCGTCCGCCTGCGCGTAGCGCGGCGAGCCTTCCCAGAAATGGCTGCCGTCGAGGAATTCCAGCCCGGGGCTGTTGATGTCGGTGGCTTCGAGCGAATCCATGAAGCCGAAGAGTTGCGGCCGGTTCGAGCCGTAGAACTCGCCGAGTTCCTTGACGAAGGTCAGCACGGCCGGACCGACCATGACGTGGTAGATCACCTCGGTCTCGGCCGGGATCTGCGGAAAATATTTGGTGAAGGAAGATTCCGTCGGCGGGATGGCGATCTGGGCGATGACCTCGGCGCCTTGCGCCTTCAACGCCGGCGGCAGGTAGTCGCGGTGGTCGTAGCCGAAGGCGAAGTCGGGGAAGATCTGCGTCACCTTCTTGCCGGCATTGGCCGCGATCCACGGCGCCATAGACTGGATCTGGCTCTTCACGTCGGTGATGCCGGGCTGGAAGACGTAGCGGTTCAACTTGGTCGAGGCGACATGGTGGCCTTCACTGACGACGAAATAGGGAATCTTGTTTTCACCTGCGGCCGGCGCGGAGCCGATCACGACATGCGAGAACAGCGTGCCGAAGACGATGTCGGTCTTGTGCTGGGTGGCGAACTTGCCGACCACTTCGGCTCCGCGGCCGGGATCGGTGCCGTCATCCTCGATCACCAGTTCGACCGGGCGGCCGTTGATGCCGCCGGCATCGTTGATCGCCTTGACCGCGGCCGCACTGGTCTTTTCGTACCAGCGGCCATAGGCGGCACCGATGCCGGTGCGGTGCGACTGGAACCCGATCTTGATCGGCGCCGAGCTCTGCGCCTGCGAGTAACGAACGAAGCCCGGCGCGAGCGTCAGGCCGGCCCCGGCAGCGAGACCTTTTAGCGCCGTACGGCGGCTAAGCGTGCTTTTGGAGAGATCGAAAAACCCATTCTTGTCAGTCACGGCAGTTCCCCTGTTTTCGAGTTTTGACTGTCTGTAACGAGGCAAGGCCACTCCCTTGTGGGAGGGGCAGAAATCGCATGTATACAAACTAAATCATCAAAGCCTCGACGTGGCAAGCGGGCTTTCCGCATCCAGCGCCGCGCGTCCATCAGGACGCGCAAAGGACGCTGGAGCATTTTTTGCTTTGCGCATGATCCTTTCCGAAAATCGAACCCGATTTTCGGGGTCATGCGCTGGCACGCCGGTCACCTTTTGTCATCCGGCAGTCGGCGTGGCAAGCAACCAGAGACCGAAGATGGTGTAAGCGACCATCAGCACGGTGAGCGGCAATTGACTGAGTGCGGCGCGCGATGGAACCGGGTGCAGCCGCCAGGCCAGACCATGGGCGACGAGCACCGCCAAACTATGGCCGGCGATGATGATGCCGGCCTGCACATTCCACAGCCACCAGGCGGAGCCGGCGCCGGCGACGATGCCGGCTTCGATCCGCATGTCGGCGGTGCCGAACAGGTTCCAGCCCAGTCCTAACGGGTCGGATAAAGCAGCCACCGCATACTGGCCGTCGACCAGCAGCGCCGTCAGATAATGCGCGACATGATAGGCGAGCGCGATCGGCACGATCGACCAGACCAGCAGTCCTGCCGCCTCGCCAAGTGCATGCCCGCTGCCGGCAAGGCGCTGGCCGAGGATGACGGCCAGCATGAATGCAGCCGCCAGCAGCACGAAAGTGAGCACGAGGCCGAAGCTGCCGATGCCGATCAGCGCGGTGCGGCCGGGATACTCCAGCGGATTGATGCCGAACAGACCGAGCCAGAAGAAGGTTTTCGACAGTCCGTCGAAGGAGACAGACGATAGGCTGAGCAGCAGGAAAGCGATGCCGCTGGCCGGCAGAGGCACGGCGGCGAGCAGTTTCGCGCCCGGCCAGCAAAGGTTGAGGCGGCCTTCTTCACCTCGCTCGACAGGCGCAAAGCGCGCCACCATGCTGAAGAACACCGTCAGGAATTCGCCGCGTTGGCTCCAGCCGGGATAGCCGAAGGCGAGCATGGCGATGAAGGTGAAAAGCCAATAGAGGCCAGCGGCATAGGCCAGCCGTGCCGGGTCATCGGGCGCCGGATCGATCAGTTCGAACCAGGCAAAGGTGAAGAACAGGATGACGGCCGGCCAGCTACCGAGCCATGCAGGCAAACGCGATTTCGGCACCTCGGCATCGCGCTGACCAAGCAGGCGGGTCACGATCCGCCATGGGCCGTACCAGGGGTTCAGCCAGGACCAGAGACCGCCAAGCAGACCTTGCAGGAGGACGAGACCGACCCAGAGCAGTGTCCATACGACAAGAGGGAGCGGATTGGAGAGAGGGTCGCGGCTGCCGAACAGGCCAGCGGCGATGAGCGTTGCGAAGCCGGCAAAGGAGAGCAGGCTGACGACTGTGCGGGGGGCTGCGCTGAACGTGAAAAGTTCCAGGCGACGGCGCCAGAAACGGTCGAGGGCGCCGGGTGGCAGCAGGGCGAGGACGAGGAAGCTGACGGCAACGGCGACAGCGCCGCCGGCGATGTAGTAGCCGGTGGGGAGGAGGAGGACGTGGCCGCGATCGGAGGCATGGGCGAAAGCGGAGGTGGGGAGGAGGAAAAATGAACAGGCGGCGTAGGTCAGCCGGCCGCGATCCTTCACACCCCCCTCTGTCCTGCCGGACATCTCCCCCGCAAGGGGGGAGATTGGATTTCGCTTAGGCTTTCGCCGATTTTCAACGGCGAAGAAAGAGGCGCGGCGCCCGACGCCGCCAATCTCCCCCCTTGCGGGGGAGATGTCCGGCAGGACAGAGGGGGGTGGGCGGGAACTCAACTTATCCGGATTTCCATTTGCCTGGCGAAATGATCCGCCATCTCAAACCTTGACCAGTTGCCTCACCCGATCTTTCGCCCCGAAAATCCGCAAATACCGTTCGATCTCCTCGGGGTCGCCCGTCGCTTTGGCCGGATTGTCCGACAGCTTGACCGCCGGCCTGCCATTGGCCTCGGTGACCTTGCAGACCAGCGATATCGCATCGAGGCTGTTGGTCTCGGTCGGCGCGCAGCCTTCGAAGTCGTTGGTGAGGTTGGTGCCCCAGCCGAAGGACATGCGCACCTTGCCCTGGAAGTGCTTGTAGGTCTCCTCGATGGTCTCGACCTCGAGCCCGTCGGAGAAGATCAGCAGCTTCTGCCTGGGGTCCTTGCCCTTCTCGCGCCACCAGTCGATGATTTTTTCACCGCCTTCGATCGGCGGCGCGCTGTCGGGCCGGAAGCCGGTCCAGTCGGCAACCCAGTCCGGCGCATCGCGCAGGAAGGATGCGGTGCCGAAGGCGTCAGGCAGCACGATCAAGAGGTTGCCGCCGTAATAGCGCTGCCAGTCCTGCAGCACTTTATAGGGCGATTGCTTCAATTCCTTTTCGGTCTTGGCAAGCGCCGCAAACACCATCGGCAGTTCATGCGCGTTGGTGCCGAGCGCTTCGAGGTCGTTGTCCATGGCCAGCAGCACGTTGGAGGTGCCGGTGAAGGCCTCGCCGATGCCTTCCTTGAGCGCCTCGACGCACCAGCGCTGCCACAGGAAGGAGTGCCGACGGCGGGTGCCGAAATCAGAGATGCGGATGCCGGGCAGCGCCTTCAGCCGCTCCGTCTTGGCCCACATCTTGGCCTTGGCGCGGGCATAGAGCACGTCGAGCGCAAACGGGCCGAAGGCGCGCATCGCCGCGCGGGAACGAAGCTCATTGATGATGGCCAGCGCCGGGATTTCCCACAGGGTAGTGTACATCCAGGGGCCGCTGAAGGAGAGCTCGTACTGGCCGTCGCGTTTGGACAGCTCGTATTCGGGCAGCCGGAAACCTTCCAGCCAGGCGAGGAATTCCGGCTCGAATATCTGCTTGCGGCCATAGAAATTGTTACCGCCGAGCCAGATCATCTCCTTCTTGGAGAAGCGCAGCGTGCGGGCATGGTCGAGCTGGTCGCGCAGTTCGCCTTCGTCGATCTCATCGGCAAGGCGCACCGAGGTGGTGCGGTTGATCAGCGAGAAGGTGGTGTCGACCTTGGGATACATCCCCCAGATCATCTGCAGCATCAGCAGCTTGTAGAAATCGGTGTCGAGCAGGCTTCGGACGATCGGATCCAGCTTCCAGGTGTGGTTGTAGACGCGCCGCGCTATATCGGTCTTTGCCATGTCTGTTGCCGCCTTCGCTGCTGGCTCTAGCTTTTGTCTTACGCAATTCCGGACGGAAAACCGCTAGGCACTTTTCCTGGAATTGCTCTTGGCCAAATGCCTCTTAGCATTGAATTTTTGAACGCGCTTCCCGCTTTCCGGGCTGGCCCGACAAAAAGAGGACGCTGCGGCAGTATTGTTGTGGTGCTTACGGCTCTTAGGATGCGGCCTTGGCGCCAATCACTTTCAGCGCCGGGCGCTTCCTGCGGATGCCGATGCGGCCGGCCACCGGCGCATCGGCGCGGCTGTCGGCCTGTTCCTTCTCGGCGAACAGCCAGTCGATGAACAATTGCACGATCGGCGCCGAGCGCATCTCGTTGCGGCAAACGACATAGAAATCGTCGACCGCCGGCACCGACAGGCTGAAGGGCGCCACCAACAGGCCCCTGGCGAGCAGCATGCTGGCGGTGACGGAATCGCCAAGCGCCACGCCATGGCCATGCACCGCGGCCTCGATAGCCGTGCGCGCATCGCCGAGATGGTGACGGCGGCCACGTTCGAGATCCAGCCCGTCGGCGGCGGCCAGCCAGGTGTGCCATTCGCGGCCGTCATCGCCATGCAGGATGACGTGGTCGGCAAGATCCCGGCAGATGCGGATCGGCCGGTTGTTGATCAGCGTCGGGCTGACCACCGGGAACAGTTCGAGGCCCGACCATTTGCGCATCCAACAGTCGGTCCAGCTGCCGTCGCCATAGAGCACGCAGACATCGACCTGCGGGGCGCGAATATCCTTGGGGTCGTTGGAAGGGATCAGCGTCAGCCTGATGTCGGGATATTGCGCCATGAAGCTGCCGAGCCTCGGCGTCATCCACAGAAGCAGCAGGGCCGGCACGCAGGAGACCGACAGCGTGCCGGCGCTGGCCGGCCTGGTCATGCGCTGGGTGGCGGCGGCGATGCCGTCGAACGCGGTCGACACCGCCGGCAGCAGTTCGGCGCCGTGCGGTGTCAACTTTACCCGCTGTCCGGTGCGCTCGAACAGCTTGACGCCGAGTGATTGCTCGAGCGCCTTGATCTGGTGGCTTATCGCGCCATGGGTGACATTGAGCTCGGCCGCCGCCTTGGTCAGCGAGGCGTGCCGCGCCGTCGCCTCGAAGGCACGCAGAGGATTCAGGGGCGGTAGACGCTTGGCCATGAGTAACCGGATACTCTGTGAGATTTTCTCACAATCAACACCGTAACAATATCAATTGATTTTTCAATGCGGCTGCCGGACACTTTGGCAGGTCAACAGCATCAATGACGTGAAATCTGCAGGCAGCCAGCGGGACAGCGACCCGGCCGGATGACGGTCAGTTCGCAAACGCTGCCGCATGCACAAGCCCGGCAGGAGGAGACCGACATGGGTTACGATCGTGGCAAGCTCGACGCGTTGCGCCGCAAATATGGCGAGAGCCATGGCGGCGAGATGTTCGACCCTAAATTCCGCAAGGTTGCCGACAAGATCTTCTCCAAGAGCGGCACCAGGCTGGCGCCCTATTCCGGCATCCCCACCTTCCTCGCCGCACCCTACCGCGAAGTCGCTGCCGACAATCCGGATTTCGGCGATTTGCAGGTGGCGATCATCGGCGTGCCGATGGATCTCGGCGTCACCAACCGTCCCGGTTCACGCTTTGGACCGAGGGCGTTGCGCGCCATCGAGCGCATCGGCCCCTACAATCATGTGCTGGAATGCGCGCCGACGCATGAGCTGCGAGTCGCCGACATCGGCGATACGCCGTTCCGCAGCCGCTACCGGCTGGAGATCAGCCACGAAGACATTGAGAAGCGCACCAACCAGATCGTCGATGCCGGCGTGCTGCCGCTCTCGGTCGGCGGCGACCACTCGATCAGCCACCCGATCCTGAAGGCGGTCGGTAAGAAGGCGCCGGTCGGCATGATCCATATCGACGCCCATTGCGACACCAGCGGGCTGTTCGACATGACCAAGTTCCACCATGGCGGCCCGTTCCGCAACGCGGTGCTGGACGGCGTGCTCGACCCGACCCGCACCATCCAGATCGGCATCAGAGGCTCGGCCGAATATCTGTGGGAGTTCACCTACGAATCCGGCATGACGGTCGTGCATGCCGAAGAGGTGACCGGGCTCGGCATCCCCGCCATCATCGAGAAGGCGCGCAAGATTGTCGGCGACGGCCCGACCTACATCTCGTTCGATGTCGACAGCGTCGATCCGGCCTTTGCGCCGGGCACCGGCACACCGGAAGTCGGCGGCCTGACGACACGTGAGGTGCTTGAACTGCTGCGCGGCTTCAAGGGCCTCAACATTGTCGGCGGCGACGTCGTCGAGGTGGCGCCGCAATATGACGCCACCACCAACACCGCCCATGTCGGCGCGCAGGTCCTGTTCGAGATCCTGAGCCTGATGGTGTTCAGCCCCGCCATTACGAGCAAGGGGGCCTGACTTCAATCGCAAGGCGGCCGCCGCGCTGGAGCCGGCGGCCGTTTCAAACAAACAAGCATCCAGAAGGGGAATACCAATGACACTCCACATGAAACTCAAATCTTCCGTAGCCGCCGCGCTGATGCTCGCCGGCCTCGGCCTCGCCTCCCAGGCTCATGCCGACGCCGTCGACGACATCACCAAGGCCGGCGCTATCAATGTCGGCATCTTCTCCGACTTCCCGCCCTTCTCCTCGGCCAGCGCCGATATGAGCATCAAGGGCTATGACGTGGACGTGGCGCAGGCAATCGCCGATGCCTTGAAAGTGAAGCTCAACCTGGTCAGCGTCACCGGTCAGAACCGCATCCCCTATCTCACCGACAAGCGCGTCGATATCCTGATGAGCGTCGGCTATTCCAAGGAGCGTGAGGAGGTGATCGATTTCGCCGCCGCCTATGCGCCCTATTACATCGCCGTAATCGGTCCGGCAGCGCTCTCGGTCAAAGGCAAGGAAGACCTTGCCGACAAGTCGATCGCCGTCAACCGCGGCACGCTGGAGGATACGTCGCTGACCGAAGCTGCGCCGGCATCGGCCGACATCAAGCGCTTCGACAACTACAACTCCGTCATCCAGGCCTTCATCTCCGGCCAGACCCAGCTGATGGTGGTGGGCAACGACGTCGGCGCCCAGGTGTTGGCCAAGCAGGATGCGCTGAAGCCGGAGCAGAAGTTCCAGCTTTTAACCTCGCCCTCGCATATCGGCCTCAACAAAAAAGAGGACCGGCTGAAGACGGCGGTCAATGATGCGGTCGCCAAGATGCTTGCCGACGGCAAGCTCGACGAGAGCTCGAAGGCCTGGCTGAAGACGCCGCTCAATCCCGACAACCTCAAGGATTGAGTTTCCGTGGCCTTTGCCTGGCTTCCAGCTGCTCTGGGCGACATCACGCGCGGCGCGCTCACGACGATCCTATTGATCGTCGTGACCACGCTCGTGGGTACGCTGCTGAGCATCCTGGGCGCTGCCGGTCGGCGCAACGGCCCGGTATTCGTGAAGCGCGCCATCGCGGTCTATGTCGAGGTGATGCGCAACACGCCTTTCCTGGTGCAGCTGTTCTTCATCTTCTTCGGTCTGCCCAGCCTCGGCATAAGGCTCGATCCGATCCTGGCCGCCATGCTGGCAATGACGCTCAACATGGCGGCCTACACGATTGAAATTGTCGGCGCCGGCCTCGATGCCGTGCCCGGCGGACAGACGGAAGCCGCTCTTTCACTGGGGCTTCGGCCACGACAGGTGTTCATCAAGATCGTGCTGCCGCAGGCGCTGAAGGTGATCTATCCGGCGCTCACCAGCCAGATCGTCATCATGATGCTGGAATCAGCCGTGGTTTCGCAGATCGCCGTGCGCGAACTGACCTATGAGGCCGACATGCTGCAGGCACGCACCTTCCGTTCCTTCGAGACCTATTTCATCGTGACGTTGGTCTATCTCTTGATGTCGATGGCCTTGCGCCGGCTGCTGGTCACAGGCGGGCGCCGCGTCTTGGGGGCCGGCGTGTCATGATCGAATTCACCTTCTGGGATATCGTGCGCAACCTTGTGCTCGCCGCGCGCTGGACGGTGCTGTTGTCGCTCGCCGCCTTCGTCGGCGGGGCGCTGGTCGGGCTGATCGTGCTGTTCTTCCGCATCGCTCAGAATAAATGGAGCCGGCGCATCGCTTCCGGCTACATCGCGCTGTTCCAGGGCACGCCGCTGTTGATGCAGCTGTTCCTGATGTTCTTCGGCCTGCCGATGCTGGGCCTGCGCATCGAGCCGTGGACGGCAGCCGTGCTCGGCCTCACCTTCTTCGCCAGCGCCTATCTGGCCGAGATCTGGCGCAGCGGCGTCGATGCGCTGCCGCGCGGGCAGTGGGATGCCGGCGCCAGCCTCGGCCTGCACCGCCTGCAGGAGCTCAGGCTGATCATCCTGCCGCAGGCGTTCTCGATCACGAGGGCGCCCATCGTCGGCTTCCTGGTGCAATTGATCAAATCGACGGCGCTGACCTCGATCATCGGCTTCGAGGAGCTCGTCAGGACCTCCAACGCCATCAACAACGCCACCTTCGAACCGTTCAAGGTCTACGGGCTGGTGGCGCTGATCTTCTTCGTCATGTGCTTTCCACTGACGCAATACGCCCGTACGCTCGAACAACGAGCGGCGGCCCACTGACGCCCAAGCGGCGACAGTCGTGTGAAGGGAACCTGCCGGAAAGGCCGGCATCAACTGAGGAGAAATCGGATGAACAGACTGATCGGAAAATCCATGACACGGCGCGGCGTGCTTGGCGCGGGCCTCGCAACAGCCGGCGTGCTTGCCATGCCGTCCATCCTGCGGGCGCAGGACAAGTCGCTGAAGGTCGGCGTCTATGGCGGCTATTTCAAGAAATCCTTCGACGAGAACGTCTTCCCCGACTTCACCAAGGCCACCGGCATTGCGGTGGAATCGGTCGCCGAGCCGACCGGCGAAGCCTGGCTGGTGCAGTTGGAACAGGCGGCCAAGGCCGGTCAGGCGCCGGCCGACCTTTCGATGATGTCGCAGACTTCTACGCTGAAGGGCCAGTCGACGGAATTGTGGACGCCGCTCGATACGTCCAAGTTCAAGCACTATGGCGACCTGCTACCGCGCTTCATCAACAAATATCCGGATGGCCGCGTCGCCGGCATCGGCGCCGTCGCCTGGTGGATCACGCTGGTCTCCAACACCGACGTCTACAAGGACGCGCCGACATCGTGGGATGCGCTGTGGGACAAGGCCAATGAAGACAAGCTCGGTCTTTTGGCGCTTGCCTCCAACTCGTTCCTGCTCGAAGTGACGGCCAAGACGTTCATGGGCGGCACCAACGCCCTCGACACCGAGGACGGGCTGAACAAGGCGTTCGAGAAGCTCGCCGAGCTCAAGCCGAATGTGCGCCTGTGGTATCGCGACGAGGCGCAGTTCGAGCAGGCGCTGAAATCGGGCGAAATCCCGATGGGCCAGTATTATCACGACGTCACCGGGCTCGCGGCCGCCGATGGCTTCCATGTCCGCTCGACCTTCCCGAAGGAAGGCGGCATCCAGGATTCCGGCAATTGGGTGCTGTCGCGCGCCTCGACCAAGGTCGACGAGGCGCATGCCTTCATCGATTATATGAGCCAGCCGTCGATGCAGGGCGTCATGTCGCGCAAGGTCGGCACCACGCCGACCTTGAAGAAAGAGGTGCTCGACCTCAAGCCGGAAGAGTTCGCCTCGGTGTCGTCGGACATCGATCCGATCATCCCGCGCTACGACCTCTATACGTCGAAGGCTGACTGGATCAACCAGAAGTGGACCGAGCTGATCGTAGGCTGAGCCGTTCGATTCGCTTGAAAACTGACTGGCCGCCGGATTTCTTCCGGCGGCCACGTTAGAAGCAGTTCACCGTTTCATGGAAACGGCGGCCTACTTCCTGCTTTTTAGCAATTTCGGACGGAAAACCGCTACACACTTTTCCTGGAATTGCTCCAGTGCACTGCCTGAGAGGGATGAGCATGTCCGGACTAGACATCAACGCCATCACCAAGACATTCGGCAATTTCGCCGCCGTCGACAATGTCCAGCTCAACGTTCCGCATGGCACGTTCGTGTGCCTGCTCGGCCCGTCGGGTTGCGGCAAGACCACGCTGCTGCGCATGATTGCCGGGCTGGAGGAGCCGACCAGCGGCGCCATCGTGCTCGACGGCGAGGACATCACGCCGCTGCCGACGCACAAGCGCAATCTCGGCATGGTGTTCCAGTCGCTGGCGCTGTTTCCGCATCTCTCCGTCGGCGACAACATCGCCTATGCGCTGCGCATTCGCGGCGCCTCGAAGGAGGAGCAGAAGAAACGCGTCGACGAGCTACTGAGCCTGATCCATCTGCCCGGCTTTGCCGACCGTCCGGTGGCAAAGCTGTCGGGCGGCCAGCGCCAGCGCGTGGCGATTGCGCGGGCACTCGCCCTGTCGCCGAAACTATTCCTGCTCGACGAGCCGCTGTCGGCGCTCGACGCCAAGCTGCGCGAGGCCATGCAGGTGGAACTGCGCCAGTTGCAGCAGCGGCTCGGCATCACCACCATCGTCGTCACCCACGACCAGCGCGAGGCCATGACCATGGCCGACCTCGTCGTCGTCATGGGCCATGGCAGAATCCTGCAGGCGGCGCCGCCGATCGAGATCTACCGCAAGCCGGCCGACGCCTTCGTCGCCGACTTTATCGGCATCACCAATCTGCTGCCGGCCGAAGTCGACAGCACCGGGCGCACCACCATTTTGGGCACCGCCATTCCGGGCCTTGCCATGCCGGCGGGTCAGACCAAGGCTTCGGTGTCAGTCCGCCCCGAGGACGTGCATCTGGGCAGCCCCGGCGGCTCGGCCATTACCGGCGAGGTCAGTTTCGTGCGCGATCTCGGCGGCACCATCGAGACCTTTGTCGATGTTGGCGGCACCAGCATCATTGCGGTGACGACGCCGCGCGAGCGGCATGACGTGCCGGTCGGCGCCAAGGTTGGCGTCACGCTGCCGCCGGCCAGTTGCGTGGTGCTTGGGGCATGAGACGCGAAGCTCCGAAGTCGGTAGCCGACTACACGCCGCTGTTCTTTCCGGCGCTGATGCTGATCGTTTTCTTCGTCGTGCCGTTCTCGACGATGATCGCGGTGAGCTTTTTCAAACGCAATCCTTCCGGCTTCTACACGCCGGATTTCGTGTTCGACAATTACGCCCGGTTCCTGTCGGTGTTCTTCGGCGGCGTGCTCGGCTTTTCGCTGATGCTGGCGGTGCTGGTCGCCGTCTGCTGCGTCACTATTGCCTTCCCGTTCACCTATCTTTTGACCCGCCGGCCGCGCCGCGTGCAGACGCTGTGGCTGGTCGGCCTGTTGTCGGTGCTGTCGCTGTCGGAAGTCATCATCGGCTTTGCCTGGTCGACACTGTTTTCGCGCACCGCCGGAATCACCAACCTGTTCGTGGCGATCGGGTTGATGGACAAGCCGGTGGCGCTGCTGCCGACCTTCGGCGCAGTGCTGACCGGCATGGTCTACCAGGCGCTGCCCTACACCATCCTGGTGCTCTACCCCGCTCTCGTGCGCCTCGACCCTACGCTGCTCGAGGCCGCGCGCACGCTCGGCGCCTCGCCGGTGCGGGCCTTCTTCAACGTCGTCGCGCCGGCGCTGCGCAACACCATCGTGGCGACGCTGATCATGGTCTTCGTCTTTGCCCTCGGTTCCTACCTGCTGCCGCAGATCCTTGGGCGGCCGCAACACTGGACGCTGTCGGTGCTAATCACCGACCAGGCGATCTACCAGTCCAACATGCCGTTCGCCGCGGCAATGGCCGTGTTCCTGGTGCTGATCTCGCTGGCGCTGGTTGGACTGACGCTGCTCGTCGGACGCCGGGAGAATGCACTATGACCGCGACCTTGCTGCGCCGTGTCTATTTCACCGTCATTGCGCTGTTTCTAGCGGCGCCGCTGATCGTCGTCGCCGGCGTGTCGGTCAACTCGCGGCAGGAGCTCACCTTCCCGCCGATCGGCTTCTCGTTCGGCTGGTATGCGCAAATCTTCACTGACCCGGAATGGCGGCTGGCGCTGGTCCATTCGGTGACGCTGGCCGTCTGCTCGGCGGCGATTGCCGTTGCAGTCGCGCTGCCGCTGGCCTGGTTCCTGTGGCGGCGCATCGCGCCATGGGCAAACATCTTTCAGGTGCTGGGGCTGGCGCCCTTCATCCTGCCGCCTGTCATCACCGCGCTCGGCTTCCTCTCCTTCTGGGCGACGGTCGGGCTGTTCGGCCAGTTCTTCACCGCCATCATCAGCCACGCCATCTTCTTCGTGACGCTGCCGCTGGTGACGTTGTCGCTGGGCTTTGCCTCGATCGACCGCTCGCTGGTCGAGGCCGCGGCCACCATGGGCGCCGACGACCGCACGGTGCTGAAGACCGTGGTGCTGCCTCTGATCCTGCCCTATCTCGTCTCCGGCTATGCCTTTGCCTTCGTGCTGTCGCTCAACGAATACATCGTCGCCTATATGACGATCGGTTTCACCACCGAGACGCTGCCGATCAAGATCTTCAACGCACTGCGCTATGGCTACACGCCGACCATGGCCGCTGTGTCGGTGTTCTTCGTTGCGGTTGCGGCATTGGTGTTCGGCTCGATCGCCAGGTTCGGCGATATACGCCGGCTGCTCGGCGCGATGTCGTCGGACGGCAACTGAGCGCATCTGTGCAATAGCAACCGGCCGCGTGCATCGACAGACATGTCGTTCACGAACGAATGCGGATGATTGTCTTCCCCGAGCGTCGCTCGGTCGGGTTGAACGCGGAAACTGCATCGTCCAGGGTCGAGATGTGGCCGATGTTTGTCCGCAGTCGTCCGTCCCGCACCCGCTGGACAATCTCACTTAGTTGGGCGCGATCGGACTCGACAACAAAGTCGATCGCCAGGCCATTGGCGGGCCGCGCTTCGGGCGGCCCGACGACGGTCACCAGTGTTCCTCCGGCTCGAATCAGAGCAGCGGATCGCTTCTGGATGTCGCCGCCGATGACATCGAACACCAGATCGACGCCGCCGACGTCTTCCAGGACGTCGTTCTCGAGGTCGACGAACTCGTTCGCGCCGAAGTCGAGCGCCTTCTGCCGGTCGGCAGAGCGTCCGGTGCCAATGACGTAGGCGCCAGCCTCTCGTGCGAGTTGCGTCACCATCGATCCGACCGCGCCGGCCGCACCATGTGCAAGGACGCTCTGCCCCGCCCTAAGGCGGCCATGGTCAAACAGACCCTGCCATGCGGTCAGGCCTGAGATCGGCAAACTAGCGCCCACCGTGAAGTCCACGTCGCCTGGCAATGGCGCAAGGTTTCGTGCTTCCATGGCCACATACTCCGCGAGTGTGCCGTCGCGATACCAGTCCGCAAGGCCGAAGACCCGCTGTCCCACCGACAGCCCCGTGGTGCCATAGCCAAGGGAGGTGACCACTCCGGCCAACTCGTGCCCCGGGATCGATGGCGTCCGGTCGCGGTCGACGCGGTCAGTCCAGGTCGAGGGCCACGCCAGCTCGGTCGGCACGAACCCCGAAGCATGAACCTGGACGACGACGTCGTTTATCGCTGCCTGTGGCTCGGGTCGCTGCGCAAGCTTCATCCCCGGCGTTCCCGCGGCCTGGTCCGTTACTACGATTGCCTTCATCAGAACTGCCTCCTCATTGATTGGGCACCTGGCGATGGCTGGTAGATATGTCCGGCTCCGGTCATGAACAGGAGCAAGATTGGCAGAATGGCGATACCGTTGCGCCATGGACGCAGTGCCTATCCAGCTCGACCGCGCCAAAAGGCGCCGCCGGCCGGCGCGTAGCGCGCCTTCAAAATGCGGCCGATCTGGACCAGATTCAGAAGCACAAAGAAAACGTTCCAGCCGACGACGTTCATGAGCGGCGCCGGCTGGCTATAGAAATACACGGCAAGACAGATTGCGGCCGCGGTGGTGAGAATCCTCAACCGCAAAATGTCCAGCGTGAAGTAGGCGATCACATACATGATGTTCGCCATGTTTATCAGAAGTTCCATGTCCCTGGTTTCCAATTGGGCTGGCCACTCAGACGAGACGGTCCTTGAAGTGTTCCCGAACGGCATAGGAGATCGCACCGCGGCGAATGCCTATGTCCTTCAGGATGTGGTCAGGCAGTTCCTGCAAGGTCCTCTCGGCCCTGCGTGCTCTCAGCCCGATCGAAACGCGTTTTAGGTAGTGAAACATTGGTTTCTCCATTCGTGGGGAATCGCAGCATTCGTGGGGAATCGCAGCGCATGGAACGGGAATCCCGCTCCAAACGCCGTGTTGTTAATGCTTGCTGGTTGGATGACGCTGCCCCGCTGGTTGCGCGAGGCAGCGACTGGAGGTCGTCAGGCCGCCGCCGTCATCGGATCATTGCGAATGATGACCGTGTCGGCGATCGGGTAGAATTCCTCACCGGGCATGCCGACGCGCTTGGCGTGATCCCGGATGGCCTCGCCGTCCTTGGCCTCGTAGATGCAGAAGGTGCCGATGCGCCCATCGGGTTCGTGCACGACATAGCTGCGGATCCAGCTGACCGTGCCCGACATCTGTTCCTTGGCGACCTTTGCCGATTTGGCACCGGCGGCTTCGAGTTCCTGCAAAGATGCCCAGGCGCTGGGGCGGCGGATAACAAACAGGTTCATGATCTTTCCCTTTCGATTTCGCGCCAACCGTCGTCGGCGCTATTGAGTGCCAGGCGTGTCTGCCTGGCTGGGGAAAAATTACCGTCGAGGGGACTGATCGTCCTTATCGGCACCTGATCTCTGGCTGATCTTTCGCTGCCACTGCCGATAGGCTCGATCAGCAGCTCGTCCTGTCAAAGGAGGCATGGGTCAGAGGGTGAGTTCTTGCGTAGAGCCATCGACAAGAGGCTGGGTCTCGCGCGAAAAGCTGTGGCGAAGCCTTGCGGCTTCCTCTTCCAGGCGCCGAGATCCCAGATGGCGGGCCGCTCTCTCTGCTGCGGTGATTTCCACTTTCGCCCCGCTGACGTCGCCCGACCGCAACAAGGCAGTTGCGAGCCGCAGCCGAACCCTTGCCGCGTGATACTCGACGCCTGCGCTGGTCCAGAGCTGCCGGGCCAACAGCAGCAGCCGATTGCCGTTCGGGTCGCCTGGCTCGCAAAGCGCCGCCTTGGTTTCGGCTATCAATGCCTGCGTTGCGGGTTGCCGCCAGCGTTCGGGCTGGGCATCGATTTCGTTGAGATAAATCGACGCCTGGGCAGAGCGCCCGCCGCGCGCCGCAATGCAGGCTGCGTTCACCAGCAGGTTTCCGCGCCGCTGCAGATGGAACCACGACATCCCTTGCAGAGCCCGATCGAGCGCGGCAAGCGCTCCGTCCAGATCGCCTGTTTCGAACAACAACACAGCATTGCCCGGCTCCGCGTCCCAGCCCATCGCATAAGCCTGGTCGTAGTCGGCGCGCGCCGATGCAAGGTCGCCGATCATGGCAAAGATATCGCCGCGGACGCGGAAGCCTTCGCCGAGCGACCAGGATTCCTCGGCGGAGAGTTTGGGAAGCGCTTCGTTTATGCAGCTCAGGGCTTCAGGCAATATTTGCTGCGCCGCGACCACTTCGGCACGATGAAGGTCACACGCGCCCGAGGTCTGCGCAAAACTTGCGGTGCACCAGCTTTCGAAGCCTTCGCTCCACTGGCGAGCACGCGGCCAATCGGCGTACGTCCTGCAGCTCCAGAGGATATTGCAGTAAACCAGACTACCGGTGATCGGGTCGACCTGGCTCGACAAAGCGATGGCCGCCGCATGGTTTTGCTGCTCGCTGCCCTCTTCGATCTTGCCGAGGGCGAGATTGAAAAATCCCTTGTAGGTCAAAGTCAGAGCCCGAAGGCCGGGATCGTCGCAATTTTCAGCAATCGCGTAAGCGGCTGACGCTAGTTGCAGCGCCTCCTCAGGGCGGCCGCCCGAGGATGCCAGGCGCGACCTCATCCACAGCAGATAGGCTTGCGTATCATCGTCTGGCGACTGAGACAGAAGCGACGCCGCACGTTCCAGCCATCCCTCTGCCACGGCCCCCGATCCGCGCTCGGCCTGGATCTTTGCGAGCGTGACTGCCGATCTTGCGGCGCGGGCGAGGTCGCCGGCCTCGATATGGGCAGCCACCGCACGGGCCAGCACAGGGATCGCCTCGGTCGGTCGCCCGCCACATTCGACGACCAGAGCCCAGAGATCGACGTCCGCAGGAGAGAGATCGCCATTGTCCGCCAAATGCGCGAACAATTTTGCGGCCGCGCTCCAGTCGCGCGAGGCTGCAAGCCTGCGAGCCTCGGCAATATCGTCGGCTCCTTTTAACGAGACAGGCTGCAGATATCCCAGTCCCGGCTCATCGATGGCGAAGCGATAGCCATGGCGAACGTAGCTGTGTATCGCGTCCTGCAGGCCGCCAGCTGCAAGCGCCTTTCGAGTGAGGCTGACCACGCGCTGAAGCGATGCTTCGGTCACGATGACATCCGGCCAAAGAGCGTCCATCAGCTCGTCTTTGGGGACGACCCTGCCAGCGTTGCGCACCAGGTACACCAGCAAATCGAAGACAAGCGGCTGGATCTTCTGCCCAACGCCGCTTAACGACAGCTTGCGCGCAGCTTCATCAAGTTCGAATTGTCCAAATGCGTGTTGCATCGCCCCTTTCCGATGCAACAATCTACCTTATCAGTTTCGACTATGGGAGAGGGCTGGCCCGAAAGCCGGCAGGCGTAAGTTGGGGTCAGTAGCCAACGGGGGCTCCCGCTATAGCTCAAAAAGGCAACTGGACGGTCCGCTTTTTGTTTTCAATGGCTGAAGACGAGCGGCGGCGCGATGCGGTCGCGCCTGAGCCAGCGCGCGAGCAGCAGCACCGCCACCACCGCCAGCCCGGAGGCTAGGCCGATCCAGATGCCGACGCCGTGCAAGCCGAAATGGAAGGCAAGCAGCACGCCGAGCGGCAGACCGATGCCCCAATAGCCGATCGCGGCATAGATCATCGGCACCTTGGTGTCGTGCAGGCCGCGCAGCATGCCGGCGGCAACGGCCTGCGCGCCGTCAAAGATCTGGAACAGCGCGGCAAAGGCCAGGAACGACACGGCAAGCGCGATCACTCGGGCATTGACCGGATCGGTCAGGTCGATGAAGGCGCTGATTAGCAGATGCGGCCACAGGACCATCACCAGACCCATCAGCGCCATGAACGAAACGCCGATGACGAAAGCGGTCCAGCCGGCGCGCGAAACGCCTGCCTGATTGGCGGCGCCATGGGCCAGGCCGACGCGCACGGTGACAGCCTGGTTGAGGCCGAGCGGCACCATGAAGGAGATCGAGGCGATCTGGATGGCGATGGCGTGCGCGGCCAGCGAATCCGCATCGATCAGGCCCATCAGCAGAGCTGCCGCGTTGAAGATCGTCACCTCGAAGGCGAGGATGCCGGCGATCGGCAGGCCAAGCCGGAGAAGGCCCTTGAAACGCGGCCAGTCGGACCGCCAGAAGCGGCCGAACAGGCGGTAGCGGCGGAACTTCTTCTCAAGCATCACCACAGCGGCCAGGCCGCAGAACATCAGCGTGCTCGAGAGGGTGGTGGCAAGCCCCGAGCCGGCAATGCCCATAGAGGTGACGCCGAGATTGCCGAACATGAACACCCAGTTGAAGAAGGCGTTGAAGGCGACGGCGACGAAGACGATGACCAGCGCCCAGCCCGGCCGTTCCAGCGCCGAGATGAACGAGCGCAGCACGATATAGCCGTAGAAGGGCAGCACCGCCCATTCGAGCCAGCGCATGTAGATACCGGCCTGGTGAGCCAGCGCCGGTTCCTGGCCCATGGCCAGCAGAACGGCTTCGCCATGCCACAGGAAGATCCAGATCGGGATTGCGATCAGGATCGCCAGCCACAGACCCTGTCGCACAGTGCGGCGCAGGTCGCGCACGGAATGGCGGCGGCGGCCAAGCTCTGTCGCGATCATCGGCGAGGTCGCCAGCATCAGGCCGAGGCCGAAGATCAGCGGCATGAAGTAGAGGTTGGCGCCGAGCGCGCCGCTGGCCAGCGTGTCGGCGCCCAGGCGCCCCATCATCATCACGTCCGTGGCTGTCATCGCCGTCTGGCCAAGATTGGTCAGCACCATCGGCCAGGCGAGCGCCAGCGTCGCCCTGATTTCCTGACGCCAAAGATTTTCCGGCGCACGAGCGCCGGCTTCGATCGCAGACATTGTCCTGCTCTTTCCGATTGCGGCGCGTCGGCAATTGGCCGGAAGCCGCACTTCCAAACGGCGAAACCTTCGGTTTTGCGGCGTTTGCGGCATCTCCATGAACGAAACGCGACATGAAGGCAAGGGAGGACGGGCGGGCAGCGATTGAGCCAGAAGGCAAATTCCGCCTTCTCGCTTGGGCAAAGAGCCCCTTGCTCAGCCGATGCTCTCACCGCCGTCGATGACCAGCGCCTGGCCGGTCATGAAGGATGAGCGGTCGGAGACGAGGAACAGGATCGCTTCGGCGATCTCTTCGGCGCTGGCCCAGCGCCCCATCGGGATCTTGGTGCGGACGTAGGTCTCGATCGCCTCACGGCCGCCCATCTGGGCGATGAACGGCTCGTTGAAGGGCGTGTCGACCCAGCCGGGGCAGAGCGCGTTGACGCGCACATTGTGGCGGGCATAGTCGAGCGACATCTGCCTGGTCATCGCCACCACCGCATGTTTGGAGGTGGCATAGGCGATCATCTCGCGATCGTAGAACACGCCGGAATTCGAGGCCGTGTTGAGGATGACGCCGCCGCCTTGCGCGACCATCGCCGGCATGACCAGCCGCGCGGCCAGAAACTGCGCCCGTACATTTATGCGCCAGGACGCATCCATGCCATCGACTTCGACTTCGGTCAGTGCTCCGCCGACCTGGATGCCAGCGTGATTGTGCAGGATGTCGATGCGGCCATGTTTGCCAAGCGTGGCCGTGATGAGCTGTCCTACCGCCGCGTCGTCAGAGACCTCGGTGACAATCGCCTCAGCCTGCCCGCCTGCCGCGAGGATGTCGGCCGCCGTCGTCTCGCCGCTTGCCAGATCCCGGTCTGCTATGACCACCAGCGCGCCTTCCCTGGCCATGATCATGGCGCCGGCGCGGCCGATGCCGGAGCCGGCGCCCGTCACCACGGCGATGCGGTCTTTGAGGATCATGATGCGTCTTTCAGCTGGATGGCTTGCGCTGGCGCAGCTGCCATTGGGCAAGCACAACGAGCAGGACCGAGGCGACGAGCACGATGGTGGCGATGGCATTGATTTCCGGCGTGACGCCGCGCCGGATCGAGGCGAAGACATAGATCGGCAGCGTCGTCTGTGCGCCGGCGACGAAGAAGGCGACGATGAAATCGTCGAAGGAGAAGGTGAAGGCGAGCAGGAAGCCGGCGACCACCGCAGGCATGATCTGCGGCAGGACAATCGAGCGGAACGTCGTCAGCGGCGTGGCGTAGAGATCGCTCGAGGCCTCGACCAGATTGCGGTCGAGGCTGGCAAGCCGCGTGCCGACGATCATCGTCACCAGCGCCATCGAGAACAGGCCGTGCGCGGCAATGATCGATCCATAGCCGAGAGACAGGCGCGGCGGCTGGTCGTCGGGCCAGATCGAGGCCAGGAACGGGTTGAGCACGCCAAGCAGCTGGACCAGCGCCACCAGCGTCGAGATGCCGATGACGACGCCGGGAACGACGATTGCGGCACCCATCAGCGCGTCGAAGATGGCACGGGTTCTGAGCCCGACCCGTGCCAGGCCGAGCGCTGCTGCCGTGCCGCACACCGCCGCCAGAAGCGCGCTGGTGGTGGCGATGAACAGGCTGTTCTTCAGCGCCTCGACCAGGAACGGGTTCGACAGCGCCGTGCCGTACCACTGCACCGAAAAGCCGGTGAACTCGCTGGCGTGACGGCCGGCGTTGAAGGAGAACAGCACGACCAGCGCGATCGGCAGATAAAGGAAGGCGAAGACGGCGGTGACGAAGGCGCGCATCAGATCAGATCCACCCTGCGGGCGCCCGACACCCGTGTCGAAATGCGGTTGGCGGCAATCAGCACCACCACCGAAACCGCCACCAGCGTGATGGCGATGGCCGAGCCGAACGGCCAGTTGCGCGACTGCAGGAACAGGTCGACCAGCGCGTTGCCGATGAAGAACACCTTGCCACCGCCAAGCAGCGTCGGGATGAGGTATTCGCCGAGCAGAAGGATCATGACCAGCGAGAAGCCGGTCATCACGCCGGGCAGCGAAAGCTTCAGCGTCACGCCCAGGAATGTCGAGAGCGGCGTCGCGCCGAGATCGGCGGAGGCTTCCAGCAGCCGCCGGTCGAGCCGCTCGAGACTGACATAGATCGGCAGGATCATCAGCGGCAGATAGCCGTAGACGATGCCGAGCAGGACGGCGCCCGGCGTGTTGATCAGCCTGACATCCTCGATGCCGATAAAGGCCAGCAGCGCCGGGATGCCGCGTCCGCCCAGAATGTACATCCAGGCATAGGTGCGCATCAGAAGGCTGGTCCAGAACGGAATGACGACGAGCGCAAGCAGGATCAGCCGCCAGCGCTGCGGTGCCTTCAAGGCAAGGTAGTAGGCGACCGGGTAGGCAACGAGCAGACAGGCGAGCGCGCCCACCGGCGCCAGCATCATCGTGTTCCAGAAGGCGGTCGCCCGCGCCGGAAGGTTGGCGTATTGCGCCAGCGTGAAGGCGGCCTGGTAGCCGCCTTCCGGCGCCCGCTCGCCGAGGCTGAATACTGCAATGGCGATGAACGGCAATACCAGAAACACCACCAGCCACGCTGTAGCCGGAGCGAGCAGCAGCGCTGTCAGGATATTATGCCGAAATCTGTTGCCGTGCATGGAAACCGCCCCGATGCCGGCGGACATATGCCCGCCGGTTGCTTGTCTCATCCAAGCCGGCTTCAAGCCGACTTGAAGCGGGCCATCAGCTCGGCGCGACCGGGATCGGTCAGCGTCGCCGCCGCGCCGAATTCCAAGGGAGTCAAAAGATCCGCCGCCGGATAGAGGATGGGATTGTCGAGCACTTCCTTGGGCAGCAGCTTGTTGACCCGCGCATCCGTCGAGGGCGCGCCATTGGCCAGATGCTCCTTCACCGCGACCTCAGGGGTCATCAGATAGTTGAGCAAGGCGTAGCCGGCCGGCTTGTTCGGCGCGTCCTTCGGGATGGCGTAGAAGTCGGTCCAGATCTCGCCTCCCTCCTTGCCCAGCACATAGGCGATCTCCGGGATATCGCGGTGGAGCTGCGCGCCGTCATTGGTCCAGCACATGGTCATCCAGGCGTCGCCCGCCCGCATTCCCGGCTGGTAGTCGGACGAGACGGCAAACAGATGCGGCTTGACCTTGAGCAGCAGTTCTTCCGCCTTGGCGAGCTCGTCCGGCTTCAACGAGTTGAAGGAATAGCCGTAATATTTCAGCGCGTTGCCGATGGTGGTCAGCTGGTAGTCGTGGACCATGGTGCGGCCATCGCCCTCGGCCATGGCGACATCCCAGAACTCCTTCCAGCTGGTCATCGGTTTCGTCAGCTTCTTGGTGTTGACGGCAAAGCCCGTCGTGCCCCAGTTCTTCGGCACCGCGTAGGTCGTGCCGTCGATCGTGCCTTCCGAGGTGAAGCGTGGGTCTTCCTGGGAGCCGTCGAAATTCGGCAGCTTCGCCATATCGAGCGGATCGATGATGCCGAGCTTCTTGTAGGTCGAGATCGTGTAATTGGTCGGCACGAACAGGCTCCAGCCCGAGGCGCCGGCCTGCAGCTTGGCCAGCATCTCCTCGTTGGAGCCGAAGACGTTGACCTCGACGGCGACGCCGGTGTCCTTCTTGAAATTCTCGAAGGTCTGCGGGTCGTGATAGTTCGGCCAGGTGGCGATCGACATGCGGTCGCCGAGGTTTTCGGCGGCGAAGGCCGACGTCGGCATGATGCCGATTTCGCGCGCCATGACCGCGGTTGCGATGCCCAGGCCGGTGAGGCCGAGGAAGTCGCGGCGGCCGATCGAGCCGCGCTTCAAACGCATCAGCTGGTCGACGAAGTTCTCAGGGCTTATCGGCAGTCCGTCACGATATGATTTCGACATTTTTTGCTACCCTCTGGTTGGTCCCGTTGTTCTTGTTCTCCGGAAACGCCAGCGGCGTCCCGGAGGCAAAGCCGATGGCGACGGGTTCACCCGGCTTGAAGAGATTGCCATGGCCGATCACATGGTCGGCCTTGGCCAGCAGCGTTCCGATGCCCTGCACCTCGATCGCGTATTCCGCGGTCGAGCCCAAAAAAATCCGGTTGCGCACGATGCCCTTGAATGGGCTGCCTCCCGGGGCGCCGAGGCTTAGCGATTCAGGGCGCAGGCTGACCGAAACGGTCTCGCCCTGCTGCAAGGCGGTTCGCTTGCGCGCGGCAATAACGGTTCCGTCCGCCAGCACCACGTTGACGAGGTCTCCTGTATGCCCAGCGACCTTGCCGCTCAGCAGATTGGTCTTGCCGACGAAGTCGGCGACGAACAGGTCGGCTGGCTCGTCATAGATCTCGCTCGGCTGGCCGAGCTGGACGATACGACCGCCGTTCATGACGCAGACGAAGTCGCTCATCGACAGCGCCTCCTCCTGGTCGTGGGTGACCAGCACGAAGGTGATGCCGATCTCACGCTGCAGGTTCTGCAGCTCGATCTGCATGTCGGTGCGCAGTTTCTTGTCGAGCGCGGCCAGCGGCTCATCGAGCAAAAGCACCGCCGGCTTGTTCACCAGCGCGCGCGCCAGCGCCACGCGCTGCTGCTGGCCGCCGGAGAGTTCGTGGATCTTGCGGCCGCCATAGCCGGCGAGCCGCACCATTTCGAGCGCCTCGCCGGCGCGGCGGCCGATTTCCTGCGACGCGAGGCGCGGCCGTGCCTGACGCAGTCCGTAAGACACGTTGGCTTCCACATCGAGGTGCGGAAACAGCGCATATTGCTGAAACACCATGTTGACCGGCCGGCGATAGGGCGGCGTGCCGGCCATGTCCCGGCCGCGGATGAACACCTGGCCTTCGCTCGGCTGCTCGAAGCCGCCGATCATGCGCAGGCATGTCGTCTTGCCACAGCCGGACGGTCCGAGAAGGGCGACAAAGGCGGACGGAGGGACCGTCAGATCGATGCCGCTGACAGCGGTCACGGCGCCATAGCGCTTGGTGACGCCGCGAAACTCGATGTCGGGCACTGCGGTCAACGTGCTGGCTCCAGCAACAGGGCTATTTCCGGACGCTACCAGAGCCAATGGCGGCTAGTATATACCTCGCAGGTGGTATATCAGATCTATTTTCTCGTTTAAGGGGGTATGGTTTGAGTGCGTCCCGCAGCGACGAATACAGCCAACTCGCTGCGCTTGTCGCGGCAACGCGAGAGACCAGCGGCGACCTGTTCGGCAGGGCGATGGTCGGCTGGCTGCGACAGCATGTCAGCTTCGACCACTGCGTGATCTTCGGTTATCGCGGCGCCTCACGACCGCCGCTGCTGTTCGAAACCTTCTCGCCGGCCGAGAGCCATGTCTTCGTCACGCTCTATCAAGAAGGGCCCTATCTGCTCGACCCGTTTCATCACGCGGCGGTGGAGCGCAAGGAGGGGTTCTGGCGCATGCGCGAACTGGCGCCCGACCGTTTCTATGCCAGCGAGTATTTTCGCACCTACTACAGCCAGACAAGGCTAGCCGAGGAGGTCGGCTTCTTCGTGCCGCTGCCGGGCAAGGATGCGCTGGTGCTGTCGCTGATGCGATTACAGGCCTCGGGCCCCTTCGGCACTGCCGACGCCAGGCTGCTGCGCGACATGGCGCCGGCGGTGATCGGCTTCGCCCGACTGCGCTGGCCCGCTCTTCCAGCCGACGAGCCGGACGAAGCGGAACAGGACGAGACGATCGCCGCAGTCAACGAGTTCGACCGCGCGCACATCTGGGAGAGCCTGTCGCTGACACCGCGCGAAAAGCATGTCGTCGATCTGGTGCTGCAGGGGCATTCCACCGAGTCGATCGCGAGAGCCATGCGCATCGTGCCGGGAACCGTGAAGGTTCACCGCCGCAACATCCACCGCAAACTCGGCATCAAATCCCAGGCCGGACTGTTCGCCCGTTTCATCGAGATCATCGAGAGCCGGCGTTGAAATCGCTGACGTGACGAGAGTATTTGTTGTTACGCAATTCCCAAGGGAAAGCGCTACGCGCTTTTCCCGGGAAAACCGTTTCACACTTTTCCTGGAATTGCTCTAGCTGATGGCGTCGAGCGCCTGCCGCTGGCGGTGCATTTCGAGGAAAATCTTATAGTCGCGGTCGAAGCGGCCTGATGCGGCCGGGTTCGAGGCACGCGTCCTGCCGCCTTGCTGCATGGCCACGCAAGCCGCGTTCAGATCAGGGAATAGGCCTGCGGCGGTAGCCGCGACCATGCCGGTGCCGAGCAGCACCGCTTCGTCGGCCAGCGGCTCGATCACCGCGCACCCGGTGGCGTCGGCATAGAGCTCCATCAAAAGCGGGTTCTTGGTGTGGCCGCCGGTGACGTGCAGCGTGTCGATCAAATAGCCGTTCTCGTTCAGCGCCTCCAGCACATGGCGCACGCCGAGCGCGATGCCGACGGCGGTGCGCCAGTAGAGTTTGCACAGGCTGTCGAAGGAGGAGTCCAGCGTCAGCCCACTGACCACGCCGACGGCATGCGGATCGGCAAGCGGCGACCGGTTGCCGTGGAAGTCGGGCAGCACATGCAGCCTGGCGGCGAGCTTGTCGCCCTCGGTGGCGCGCAGTTCGGCAACGCGCCTGGCGATCTTCGCATGCATGGCCGCATCCGGCTCGCCGCCGGCGCCATGCCAGCGGATGATGTGGTCGAGCAGCGCGCCGGTTGCCGACTGGCCACCTTCCGACAGCCACAGTTTTGGCAGTGCGGCGCCGTAGTAAGGGCCCCAGACGCCGGCGAAAGGCTGAGGGTCGGGCGACATCGCCATGACGCAGGACGACGTGCCGGCGATCAGCGCCAGATGCCGGCCGATATTCTGTTCGTCGCCGGCAAAGCCGCCGAGCACGCCGAGCGCGCCGGCATAGGCATCGATGACGCCGGCGCCGACCCGGCAGTTCTCGGTCAGGCCAAGCTCCGCTGCCGCTTCTGCCGAGAGCGTGCCGATGTCGGCGCCAACCGCACTCGCCTTCTCCGGCAGGTTGCCGTGCTCGAACAGATCGCCGAGCCCGACGGTCTCGAAAAAGTCACGCCGCCAGCCGGCCTGCTCATGCGCCAGATAGGTCCATTTGGCGGTCAGCGTGCATTGCGAGCGCGCCAGCGAACCGGTCGCCTTCCAGGTCAGGAAATCGGTGAGGTCGAATAGATAGCCGGCTTCATGCCATGTGCCGGGCAGATTGCGCTTCAGCCACATCAGCTTCGGCGTCGCCATTTCCGGCGACATGACGCCGCCTATATAGTCGAGCACGGGGTGGCCGCTTGCCGTGCATTCGTCGGCTTCGGCGATGGCGCGATGGTCGAGCCAGACGATGGTGTCCCAGCGCCGTTCGCCCGTAACCGACACACTGAGCTGGCCGCCGTCCCTGTTCAGCACCACCAGCGAACAGGTGGCGTCGAACGACATGCCTACGATGTCCTGCGCCGCCACCCCTGCCTTTTCGCGTGCCGCCCGCACGGCAATGCACACCGCCGACCAGATATCCTGCGAATTGTGCTCGGCGTGATCGGCCCTCGGCTGGTGCATCACGATCGGATGCTCGGCGCGGCCGAGCAAGGTGCCTGACGTGTCGAGAATGCCCGCGCGGGCGCTCCCGGTGCCGACATCGACCGCGCAAACGAAGCTTTTCGTCAAGATGCTTTTACTCTCGCTCCCAGGCCTGCAATCAGATCGGGCAATTGCAGCATGTCAGCGAATATAAAGTCCGGTTCACTCGACGCAAGCCGCGCTTTCAAGGCCGGGTTGCCCGCGTGCGAACCGCCGGTGAAGGCAAAAACGCGCATGCCGGCGGCACGCGCAGCCGCGATGCCGGCCGGGCTGTCCTCGACGACGATGCAGTTGCCAGGATGAGCGCCCATGGCGGCGGCTGCATGCAGAAAAAGATCCGGCGCCGGCTTGCCGCGCGCGACCATGGCGGCGCTGAACAGATGCGGTTCGAGCAGGCCGAGAAGCCCGGTGACGTCGAGCGCATAGCGAATGCGGTCGAGCGTGCCGGAGGAAGCGACGCAGCAGGGTACGCCCAGCTTCGGCAGGATCTCCGTGATGCCGGGTATCGGCTTCAGCTCCTCGCGGAATTTGCGCATCAGTTCGACGCGCATGTCGGTCAGATGGCCGTCGGTGATGTCGACCGCGAAATCGCGGCCGAGAATTTCGCGCACGCTCTTCATGCTCTTGCCGAGGAAATGCTCGTAGGCCGCATCTTCGCTGACCGAGCCGCCGGCAGCCGCGATCATGCCGAGCAGGGCCGAGACCGACAGCGCCTCGCTGTCGACCAGCACGCCGTCACAGTCGAAGATGACCAGTTCGGGCGTCATTGCGGCTCGCGTCAGAGCTTGCCGGCAATGTAGCGCGTCAGCGTCGCGCGCGCGCCATTCGCCCACAAGACGTTGAGCGCATGGGCAAAGGCCTCGGCGAACGGCGCTGCGCGGCCAACATCGCCATAGACGTCCTCCATCGCAAGCCAGGCGCCGGGCTTGTCCTTCGCCGCCTTGGCGGTTGCCTGCAACCGGTCCCAGCTCGGGTCGTTGGCTTCGATGACGGCGCCGCTGTCGGTCGTGCCGAAGCAATAACGACACCAAAGCGCCGATTCCAGCGCCAGACCGGCAACGCCTTTGCCGGCCTTCAGCCGGTCGGCGATGGTCGGGATGATGAATTTCGGCTGCCGGTTGGAACCGTCGAGGCAAAGCCGGCGGATGGTGTCGCCGATCTTGGGGTTGGAGAAGCGGTGCTCGATGAGCTGAAAATAGTCTTCCAGCACGGTGTCCGGCACCGGCGGCACGGTCGGAATGATCTCGTCCTGTTCGAGTTTGGCGAGAAAGCCGCGCACCAGCGGCTCCTGCATCGCCTCATGGACGAAGTGGATGTCCATCAGTCCCGCGGGATAGGCGATCGTTGCATGGCCGCCATTGAGGATGCGGATCTTCATCAGTTCGTAGGGCGCAACGTCTTTGACGAATTGGACGCCGACCTTTTCCAGCGGCGGGCGACCGTGGGTGAAATGATCCTCCAGAACCCATTGCTTGAACGGCTCGCAGAATACCGGCCAATTGTCTTCAAGCCCGAATTCCGTCGCCAGAATGCCGCGCTCGCGATCGGAGGTGGCCGGCGTGATGCGGTCGACCATGCCGTTCGGAAAGGCGACGTTGTCGCTCACCCAGTTGGCCAGATCCTCGTCGATCAGGCGGGCCAGCCCAATGACGCCGTCCGAGGTGACATGGCCGTTATGAGGAATGTTGTCGCAGGACATGACTGTGAACGGCACGATGCCGTCGGCGCGGCGACGCATCAGCCCGGCCAGGATGAGGCCGAACACCGTCTTCGGCGACGTGCCGGCCTGCGCATCGGCGACGATGTCGGGATGGGTCGGGTTGAACTTGCCGGAGGCCGGATCGATGAAATAGCCGCCCTCGGTGATGGTCAGCGAAACGATCTTGATCGCCGGATCGGCAAGCTGGTCGATGATGGCGTCGGCATCGCCCGGCGTCAGGAAGTCGATCATGACGCCGGTGACGCGGGCGCTCATATGGTCGGAATCCTGCTCGACCACGGTGGTCAGCCAGTCCTGCTCCTGCAGCTTGGTGCGGCCAACCTTTTCGCCCTCGAAGACGCCGGCGCCGATCAACGCCCAATCATGGCCGATGCCCGAATTGAAGAGGTCGTCGAGATAGACGGCCTGGTGCGAGCGATGGAAATTGCCGACGCCGAAATGGACGATGCCGGGTTTGAGCCTGGCGCGCTCGTACTGCGGACCGGCAACCTTGGCGGGGAGCTTGGCGAGGATGGAGGAGGAGAGTTTCACGGTCATCTGCTTTACCCTTTTGCCGGTGCTTACCCGTTGCCGGCCTGACAATTACGCCCTCAACCCTCCGAGGAGAGTGCGGGGACGGCACGTGCCTTTGGCATTCGTGCCGCCCCGCCCCGCGACGCCTTTCTCCCGGAGGAAAGGATAGGGGCGCCTCCCCCTCAACTCATCCGCCTCAGCTCATCCATTGGCCGCCATCGACATTGTAGGTCTGGGCGACGATGTATTCGGCCTCGTCGCTGGCGAGGAACACCGCCATGCCGGCAAGATCCTCAGGCTTGCCCATGCGGCCGTAAGGCACGCCTTCGCACCGACCAGCCGCTTCTTCTCGCCCTTCGGCCGGTTCTCGTATCTGGCGAACAGCGCGTCGACGTCATCCCACATGTCGCTGTCGACGACGCCCGGCGCGATGCCGTTGACGTTGATGCGGTGCTTGATCAGGTCGAGCCCGGCAGACTGGGTCAGTGAAATGACAGCCGCCTTTGTGGCGCAGTAGACGGCGACCAGAGGCTCCCCGCGCCGGCCGGCCTGGCTCGCCATGTTGATGATTCTGCCGCCCTTGCCACGCGCGATCATCGAGCGGGCGGCGGCCTGCAGCATGAACAGCGTGCCGGCGACATTGACCGAAAACAGTCTGTCGTAGCTTGCCTTCGTTATTTCGACGATCGGCGCCAGATCGAACAGAGCGGCGTTGTTGATCAATATGTCGAGGCCGCCGGCTTTGGCCTCGACCGCCTTCACCGCCGCCTCGATCGAAGCGAGCTCGGAGACGTCCAGCCTGACCGCATAGGCCGCCGCGCCGATCGCCGCCGCCGTTTTCTGCGCAGCCTCCAGGTTTATGTCGGCGATCGCCACCGTGGCACCTTCACGCGCATAGGCTTCGGCAAAAGCCCTGCCGATGCCGCGCGCCGCCCCGGTGATCAGCGCCGATTTGCCTTCCAGCCTCACTGCGTCAGCGCCTTTCCGTCGGGGCCGAAGCGATGCATCCGGACCTTGTCGGGCGTGAGATAGATGGTGTCGCCGTGACGGACGGGCATTTCGCCGTCAGCGCGCACGGTCAGCGTCCCGACACCGTCAGCCTGGACGTGCAGGAAGGTGTCGGAGCCGAGATGTTCGGCAACACCGACAGTGGCTTTCCAGTCGCCCGCCGTGGTCGAGATGTTCATGTGCTCGGGACGGATGCCGATGGTCTTTGCATTGTATTTGGCGGCCGGCGCCCCTTCGACCAGGTTCATCTTCGGCGAACCGATAAAGCCCGCCACGAAC
This sequence comes from Mesorhizobium sp. ArgA1, assembly GCF_053714375.1. Taxonomy (NCBI): domain Bacteria; kingdom Pseudomonadati; phylum Pseudomonadota; class Alphaproteobacteria; order Hyphomicrobiales; family Phyllobacteriaceae; genus Mesorhizobium; species Mesorhizobium sp. ArgA1. The sequence goes on along the minus strand of NZ_JBSKBQ010000004.1, from coordinate 92,678 downwards.
AGGTTCTTCGGCGATTTGTAGAGTTCCATCGGCGAGCCGACCTGCTCGATGTTGCCGGCGTTGAGCACGACGATCTTGTCGGCCATGGTCATGGCTTCGATCTGGTCGTGGGTGACGTAGATCATCGTCGTCTTGAGCTGATGATGCAGCTCGCTGATCTCGAGACGCATGGTGCCGCGCAGTGCCGCATCGAGGTTGGACAGCGGTTCGTCGAACAGGAAGGCCGAAGGCTGGCGCACGATGGCGCGGCCGATGGCGACGCGCTGGCGCTGGCCGCCGGAGAGCTGGCCCGGCCGGCGCTCGAGATAGTTGGTGAGGTTGAGCACGCGCGCGGCGTCCTTCACCTTCTTGTCGATCGTCGCCACATCCTCGCCCGCCATCTTCAGCGGGAATCCGATATTCTTGGCCACCGTCATATGCGGGTAGAGCGCATAGGACTGGAACACCATGGCCAGCTTGCGCTTAGCCGGCGCCTCGCCGGTGACGTCGCGGCCATCGATGTTGATGGTGCCGCCGCTGGTATCCTCGAGACCAGCGATGAGACGCAGCAGCGTGGACTTGCCGCAACCCGACGGGCCGACGAAGACGACGAACTCGCCATTCTCGATGACCAGGTCGAGACCCGGAATGATGACCGTCGATCCGAAATGCTTGGAGACGTTCTTGAGCGTGATATTTCCCATGGTTTCCTCCCCGAGGGGTAAGTATTTGGTTTTACGCAATTCCGGACGGAAAACCGCTGCACACTTTTCCTGGAATTGCTTTCGCCGGTTGCTTCAGGCAGTTTCGGTTTACTTCACGGCTCCGAACGTCAGGCCGCGCACCAGCTGCTTCTGGCTGAACCAGCCCATGATCAGGATCGGGGCGATCGCCAGCGTCGAGGCTGCCGAAAGCTTGGCCCAGAACAGGCCTTGCGGGCTTGAGAACGAACTGATGAAGGCCGTCAGCGGCGCCGCCTCGGTGGTGGTGAGACGAATGGTCCAGAACGCTTCGTTCCATGCCAGGATGATGTTGAGGAGCATGGTCGAGGCGATGCCCGGCACAGCCATAGGGGTCAGCACATAGGCGATCTCGCCCCACAGAGTAGCGCCGTCCATGCGCGCCGCTTCGAGGATTTCACCCGGGATTTCGCGGAAGTAGGTGTAGAGCATCCACACCACGATCGGCAGGTTGATCAGCATCAGCATGACCATCAGGCCGACGCGGCTGTCGAGCAGACCGGTGTCGCGGAAGATCAGGTAGATCGGGAACAGCACCGCCACCGCCGGCATCATCTTGGTCGAGAGCATCCACATCAGGATGTCCTTGGTCCACTTGCCCGGCGAGAAGGCCATCGACCAGGCGGCCGGAACCGCAACGATCAGGGCCAGGATGGTCGAGCCGACCGCGAGCAGCACCGAGTTGAAGAAGAACTTGAAGTAGCCGCTCTGCGCCTGAACCTCGGTATAGCTCTCGAACGTCCCCGACGGGATCAGAGCGAAGCCCTGGATGGCTTCCTGCTCCGACTTGAACGAGGTGATGATCGTATAGAGGATCGGGAAGAAGATCAGCAGCGCGACGATCCAGGCGGCGCCCGTCGCAATGACCTTGTGTTGGGTGGTGACTGCACGTGCCATCGTATCCTCCCTTACTTGTCCAGGTTCTTGCCGACTGCGCGCATGGCGAAGAAGGCGACGATGTTTGCGAGAATGACGGCGATGACACCGCCGGCGGATGCCTGGCCGATTTTGAACTCCAGCAATGCCTTCTGGTAGACGAGGAAGGGCAGGTTGGTGGAGGCGTAGCCGGGGCCGCCATTGGTGGTGACCAGGATCTCGGCATAGACCGACAGCAGGAAGATGGTCTGAATCAGGATGACGACGGTGATGGCGCGCGACATGTGCGGCAGCGTCAGATAGATGAAGCGGCTGACGAAGCCGGCGCCGTCCATCTCGGCGGCTTCCTTCTGCTCACCGTCGAGCGACTGCAGTGCGGTCAACAGGATCAGCGTGGCGAAGGGTAGCCATTGCCAGGCAACGATGATGATGATCGCCGTCATCGGATGCTGCCCGAACCAGTCGATCGGTTGAGCCCCGAAGAAACGCGCAATGTCGGCAAAGACGCCGTATTGCGGGTGCATGATCATGTTCTTCCAGACCAGTGCCGCGACCGGCGGCATGACGAAGAACGGTGAGATGACGAGGATGCGCACGATCCCCTGTCCCCACATCGGTTGATCGATCAAAAGCGCCAGCAGGATGCCGCCGACGACGGTAATCAGCAGCACGCTGCCCACCAGGAGAAGCGTGTTGAGGATCGACTGCAGGAAGGCAGGGTTGGAATAGAACAGCGCATAGTTGGAGAAGCCGACGAACCCGTCGCGGACCGGATTGAGCGGATTGTACTGCTGGAAGGAGAACCACAGGGTGATGACCAGAGGCACGATCATCCAGACGAACAGCAGCACCACGGATGGCGCCATCATGAAACGGGCAAGCGAACGGGTCTGCTGAGTAGCCATGACGGTCACCCTTCAAGGTCAGCCAAATTTTCAAGAGTGTGAAAGGGGCCGCCCGAACTGGGATTCGGGCGGCCGTTGCCGGTCAAGGAGGAGACCGGCAGTCGGCGCCGGGAGGAGCCTACTTGATGTAACCGCCTTCGGTCATTGCCGCGGTGGCAGCGTCCTGGGCCTGCTTCAGGGCATCGTCGACGCTCGACTGGCCGGCAAGAGCCGCCGAGAAGAGCTGGCCTACGGTGGTGCCAAGGCCCTGGAACTCAGGGATGGCGACGAACTGGACGCCGACATAGGGCACCGGCTTGACGGTCGGATGCGTCGGGTCGGCAGCGTTGATGGAGTCCAGCGTCATCTTGGCGAACGGAGCCGCCTTCTGGTACTCGGCATTGGCGTAGAGCGACGTGCGCGTTCCTGGAGGAGCGCTGGCCCAGCCTAGCTTGGAAGCGACGAGCTCGGAGTAATGCTTGCTGGTTGCCCAGGCGACGAACTTCTCGGCAGCGTCGGCCTTCTGCGTACCGGCCGGAACGGCCAGCGACCATGCCCACAGCCAGTTGCCGCGCTTGCCGAGACCGGTGTCAGGCGCAAGCGCATAGGCAACCTTGTCGGCGACCTTCGAGCTCTTAGGGTCGGAGACCATGGATGCGGCGACCGTGGCGTCGATCCACATACCGCACTTGCCCTGCTGGAACAGCGCCAGGTTCTCGTTGAAGCCGTTGGACGAGGCGCCCTCGGGGCCGTCGGCCTTCATCAGGTCGACGTAGAACTGCAGCGTGTTCTTCCATTCCGGCTGGTCGAACTGCGGCTTCCAGTTCTCGTCGAACCAGCGTGCGCCGAAGGAGTTCGACATGGCGGTGAGGAAGGCCATGTTCTCGCCCCAGCCGGCCTTGCCGCGCAGGCAGACGCCGTTCACGCCATTGGCGCGGTCGGTCATCTTGTCGGCGGCCTGCTTGATGAAGTCCCAGGTCGGCGCGTCGGGCATGGTCAGCCCAGCCTTCTCCATCAGGTCCTTTCGGTACATGACGAAGGAGCTCTCGCCGTAGAACGGTGCTGCATAGAGCTTGCCGTCGACCGAAAGGCCCCCGGCGATGGCCGGCAGGATGTCCTTGACGTCGTAGTCGTCGCCGAGCTTGTCGAGCGGCAGGAGCCAGCTCTGCTTGGCCCAGATCGGAACCTCGTAGGTGCCGATGGTCATCACGTCATACTGACCACCCTTGGTGGCGATGTCGGTGGTGACACGCTCACGCAGCACGTTCTCTTCGAGCGTGACCCAGTTGAGCGTGATGTCGGGGTTCGCCTTGGTGAAGTCCTCCGTCAGCGTCTGCATGCGGACCATGTCAGCATTGTTGACGGTGGCGATGGTGATGGATTCGGCATGTGCGGCGAAGGCAAGAGCGCTGGCCGACAACAAGCCCAGGGTGAGCGTGCGCAGTTTCATCAAATTCCTCCCATGAACCAAGATGAGCATTTGCCTTGGTACTGAGCAATTACTCACTAGACCTTAATTATGTCAAGCCGGATTCGATGCTGCAGCGCAGCAAGCGCGGTGCCGCGAGGCATCTGGCGGGGAGAGAATATTGAAATGGATTGGGGGGTAGCTGTCGGCGATTAGCAGACCGGCTTCATGCTCGCCACAGCAACCCCATCCATAATGGAGCCAGGGACCAATGCCCTCAGCCGTGGGCCGGGTAGCTTCCGATAGAATATTCGAAAACCGTTCCATCGCGGGCTTGCTTGGCTCTGGTCAGCGTTTCCGTCACCCGGATCCAGTTGCGTTCGTCCTTGCGCAGCCTAACTTCCCGGCCGATTGCTTTTGCAGCAGCTTGAAACGGCGCGAATGCTTCGATCACGTGCGTCACACGCACGGTGTTGTTTTCGATTTCTTCGACACGATAGACTTTCATCAGCCCGCTGATCGATCCTGTTTCAATCCGCGGACGATTGATCCTCTTCGATTGAGTCGCCACAAGCACGGGGCCTGCCAGGCCAGCGATATCGACAGCGTTTTTGTCAGGCTTGGTTAACGGCCCCGCCGCAGTGCAACTGCGTGCTAGTATGTCTTCTTGGAAAAGCCCACGGGGTCCTCTGCCCTAGGCGCAGGCGATCTCAGCCAGGATCCAGTCGCGGAAGGCGCGGATCTTCGGCACGTTGCGGCGCGCCGTCGGATAGACCAGCCAATAGGCGTGGCCGTCGTCGCCAACTAGGTCGAAGGGCTGGATCAGGCGGCCGTCGGCGAGTTCGGTCTTGAACAGCGCCGTGGTCAGGATCGCCACGCCATGGCCGGCGATCGCCGCATTCGCCTCATAGGCCTGCGCGCCCATGCTGGTGCCGGGACGGCTGGCAAGTTCATCCGCAGGCACGCCGGCCAGGGCGAACCATTCCCGCCACCAGATGTCGCCGGGATCGAGAATTGGCAGCTTGAACAGGTCGGCCGGTTCGTGGACGCCGCCAATGCTGGCGGCGAGTGCCGGGCTGAGCACCGGCGTGAAATCGGCCTTGAACAGAAGATGTGTTTCCACCCCCGGCCATTTGCCGCTGCCGGAGCGGATGGCAATGTCCATGTCCTCGCGGGTGAAATCGATGACCCTGTTCGAGGTATCGACGCGCACCGCCAGCGACGGATGCGACAGCTGGAAGGAGCCGAGATGCTGCGCCAGCCAGTTCGAGGCGAAGGTCAGCAGCGTCGACACGCAAAGCACGCCATCAGCGCCGCCGCGTACGGCCGAATAGGCGCTCGAGAGCAGGCTGAACGCCTCGCTGACCGCAGGCGCCAGGCGCTGGCCGGATTCGGTCAGCACGATCTGGCGCGGCTGGCGCAGGAACAGCGGCGAGCCGATGCGCTCCTCCAGGAGCTTGATCTGGTAGCTGGCGGCGGCCTGGGTCATGCCGAGTTCCTGCGCAGCCTTGGTGAAGGAGAGATGCCGTGCGACGGCCTCGAACACCCTGATGGCCTGCAGCGGCGGCAGTTGGGAAATCGACGGTGACGAGCCGAGATGGGGCATAAGGCCTCCTTATGGGTCATGATCGACGTTTGATTGGCGGCAGGGGCCAATCAGACCGATATTTGGTGTCGAAGATCAATCCAGTTCAAGCATAGCGGAGGCTGAAGATCATGACCACGGTACAGCAAAAGCTCCATTCGACCCCGGCGCAGAGCTGGTTTTCCGTGCTGGCGCACGAATTCTCTCAGCTTTTGAGCCGCCGGCGCGGCTATGTCGACGTCCGGGAATTGTCACCGCATTTGCAGCGCGACATGGGTTTCCTCGATGGCAACGACGTTTGCGGGCGGCATAAATAGCCGTGCCGATTTTATCGCTCGCTCAGGCGCCGAGCAGGGCCGCGGCGGTCCGCTCGTCGGTGATGAGGCCATTGACCAGCCGCCGGTTCACCGCGGCCAGAATGCCCGGCAATTTGCGCTCGCCCATGGCGAGCGCAATAACCAGCGACTTTTCGCGTGACGGCAAGGCCGCCGACGACACCCGGTCGTTGGTGATGCCGTCGATCATGCGGCCTTCCCGGTCGAACACCCAGCCGACGATCTCGGCGACCCCGCCGGCCTTTTGCAGCGCCTTCAATTCACTTTCCGAGATGAAGCCGTCCTCATAGAGCGGCGCCTTCGGGCCGAGATCGCCGATGCCGACAAAGGTGACGTCGGCTTCCGCGGCAAGCGCCAGCGTCGGCTGGATCATCGGCTGGGCGAGCAGCATTTCGCGTTCTTCGGGTGACGAGGCGATAACCGGCAACGGCATCGGAAACGAGCGCGCCTTGACCCTGTCGGCCATGGTGAAGATGACGTTGTAGAATGCGGCGGAGCCGTCGGGCGAGATGTTGCCGGTCAACGACACCACCTTGTGCTGCGAGCATTCCATCGGCGGTAACTGCTCGATCGCCGCCTTCAGCGTGCGGCCGGTGCCGATGGCCATGACAATCGGCGTCGGCGACCTGAGCCGCCGCTCGATCTCGGCCGCGGCCGCCTCGGCAATGCCGATCGTGGTCGAGGACGAGGTCGGATCGCTCGGCACGACTTCGACCAAATCGAGCGCGAAGCGCGACCGCAGCCGCGCGGCAAGGTCGAGGCAATTGGCGATCGGGTGGTCGACGCGCACCTTGATCAGCCCTTCCGAAACCGCCAGCGATACCAGCCGCTGCGCCGTCTGCCGGGAGATGCCGAGCGTGGCGGCGATCTGGTCCTGCGTGTTGCCGGCAACATAATAAAGCCAGCCGGCGCGCGCCGCCTCGTCCAGCCTGTTGCTGCCGCCGTCCTGCCGCGAATTCAAAATCCGTCTCCCAAGCCTGCCCGTTTGGGCGAAGCGTCATAGTCTTGCAGGGAATGCGCCTGCGCGCAATTGTCTATGCGAAGGGCAATTGCCTGCCGCACCGGCCTGAAGGCAGCGAGGCAATCGCCCCAGCCAAAATCGCCGGCGAACGGGTTCGGCGGTTTATCTCCGGATACAAACACTTTAGAGCGTAATCCCGTTTCACGGAAACGGCGACCCGCTCTAACTCTCTGTTTTTACGCAATTCCAAACGGAAAACCGCTCACACTTTTCCTGGAATTGCTCTAAGGGGATCGGCAAAAGGAGCCTCGCATGACGCCGAAAGCGGTTTTCTGGGATATGGACGGCACGCTGGTCGACAGCGAGCCGCTGCATGAAGCCGCCCTGGTCGCGGCGCTGCGCAGCGTCGGCATCGCGCCGCCGGTCGACCTGCATGAGCGGGTGCTGGGCATCGCCGCATGGCCAGTCTACGAGATGCTGCGCGCCGAGTTCGGCCTCGACCTGCCCTTCGATGACTGGATCGTGCGCAAATACGATCATTACATGCCGATGGCCGAAACGCTGAAGCCGCGCCCCGGCGCGATCGAGGTCTTCAACGAATTGCGCGCGCTTGGCGTGCAGCAGGCGGTGGTGTCCAATTCAGACCGCGTGATCGTCGACGCCAATCTGAGCGCGGTTGGCCTGATCTATCCCGGCATGCGCACGATCAGCCGCAACGATGTGCGCGAGGGCAAGCCGCATCCAGAACCCTTCCTGCGCGCCGCCTGGCTGGCCGACGTCGACCCCGCGGACGCGGTGGCGGTCGATGACAGCGTCACCGGCGCCACATCCGGTCTGGCAGCCGGGATGCGGACGATTTTCTGGCCGGAAGCGCCGATGGCAGGACCGAAGGGTGCTGTTGTTATCAATAGTGCTGAAGAGCTGCGGGCCGAACTCGGTCTCTGAGACCGATTGCGAACGTCAGCGCTGCCCCTCATCCGCCCTTCGGGCACCTTCTCCCCGTTGAACGGGGAGAAGGCAAGAGCGCTCAGCTCCGGTAGACCGGTTCTTCCTCGTCGAGGATTGCCTTCAGCTCGGCAAGGTGACGCTCCGCCTGTCCGGGATAGTCGTCCATCTCGCTGGCGGCCTTTTCGGCAATGGCGTCGGACAGCGTGCGCAGCGGACGGCCGGTCCACAGCGCCTTGATGTAGGTCTCGGCGGCGCGCTCGAAATAGAACATGCGGTTGAAGGCGTCGGCGACGGTATCGCCGATGACCATCACGCCGTGATTGCCCATCACCATCACCTTGACCTTGGGGTCGGTCAGAAGTTGCGAGCAGCGTTCGCCCTCTTCCTCGAAAGCCAGTCCGCCATAGTGGGCGTCGACGACATGGCGGTTGAAGAACATGGCCGAGTTCTGGTCGATCGGCGGCAGGGTCGAGTCGGCCAGCGACGCCAGAACGGTGGCGTGGATGGAATGCACGTGCATGGCGCAGCGGGCGTGGGGGACGTTGCGATGGATGGCGCCATGCAGGCCCCAGGCCGTCGGGTCCGGTGCATTCGGGCCGGACAGTGTTTCGGGATCGTTGGCGTCGATCAGCAGCAGGTCGCTCGCCTTGATGCGTGAGAAATGCACCTGGTTGGGGTTCATCAGGAATTTCGTGCCGTCCTCGTTGACGGACAGCGAGAAATGATTGGCCACCGCTTCATGCATGTTGAGCCGCGCCGTCCAGCGGAAGGCAGCGGCGAGATCGACGCGCTCCTCGTAATAGGGCAGGTTGGTCAGCGGCTCTTTCTGCAGACGGGCGATGCTCATCCTAAGATCCTCCATTTCCCGTGAGAATGCCGCGCCCAACCGTGGCCAGCAACCGGTAAGTGCTGGGTCAGGCGGCGGAGCGGGCCGACTGCAGCCCGCCATGCTCGACGATGAAGTCGATCACTTCCTGCAGGCCCTTGCCGCGCGACAGGTCGGTGAAGCCGAAGGGGCGCTTGCCGCGCATGCGGGTGGCGTCGCTCTCCATGACGTCGAGGTTGACGTTCACATAGGGAGCCAGATCACTCTTGTTGATGATGAGGAAATCGGAACGGGTGATTGCCGGCCCGCCCTTGCGCGGGATTTCCTCGCCCTGGCAGACGGAGATGACATAAAGGGTCAGGTCGGCAAGGTCGGGCGAGAAGGTGGCGGCAAGATTGTCGCCGCCGGATTCGATGAAGACGATGTCGAGATCCGGAAATCTTTTGTTCAAGCCGGCGATCGCCTGCAGATTGATGGAAGCATCTTCGCGAATAGCGGTGTGCGGGCAGCCGCCGGTCTCGACGCCGACGATGCGATCCTCGGGCAGCGCCTGCAGGCGGGCCAGCATCATGGCGTCTTCCTTGGTGTAGATGTCGTTGGTGACGACGGCGATGGAGAAGTCGTCGCGCAGCGCTTTGCAGAGCTTCTCGGTGAGCGTCGTCTTGCCGGATCCGACGGGACCGCCGATGCCGATGCGCAGAGGACCATTGGCCTGAGTCATGCAGAAAACTCCGTGATGGCGAGGATTGCGAAGCTGAGCCCGATCAGCAGGCAGAGCGGCGAATAGAAACTAACGTCCAGCCGCGCAAAAGGCTGTTCCGGCGCCAGCCGGCGCCACCAAGGCGTGAAGCCGGCAATGCCGCGGCCGAGAAACACCAGCCCGATGAGCAGCGCCGTGGCGGCGAGGCCTTCCCTGGGAAAAGGTGAGGCAAAGACACCTGTGAGCGCCAGCGGCCACAGCGTTGCCAGACACAGGCACGCGGCAACGGCAAAACAGGCAAACGGCGTCGGCATCTCGTCGATGCCGCGAAAGCCGACAATGGCGTGAGCGCAGGAAGCACCGTCCCTGCCCGGCCAGATGCCGCCGAGGCCCCAATAGACATGCAGCGCGGTGATCAAAAGCAGGACGGCCGAGAGGGCGAAAGCGAGGACAGTCATGAGCGGAACAGCCTGGAATATTGCGTCTCGTGCTTCATCGCCATGACGTCGGAGACGAAGGCGCAGCCGCCGAGATCGTCCAATGTCGAGCCGGAAGCGCGCGCGGCGGTGGCCAGCGCCAGCGGCTCGAAGCCGGCGAGCAGGGCAGTCGCTCCGCTTTGGCCGACGACGCCGAGCCGGATCGACGCCTGGACGAGGTTGGAGAAGAAGGCCTGCAGGAAGGCGGACAGCGCGTCCTGAAGCGCAATGCCGTTGCCGCCGGCAACGGCGCCGACAGCGACGCAGTAGGCGCATTCGGCCGGCAAACGCCCGAGCACGGGGTTGGGCCAGGCCGATGCCGCTTTCAGGAAGGCTCCGCCTTGCAGCATGGTTTCGGCATGACGCTCCCGCGAGCCGGCCAGCGCTTCGGCGACCGCGGCGATGTCATCGAGATCGCCCTTATCGCGGGCACGACGCCAGGCCTCGGCGAACAGCACGGCGTCGTTCCAACCTGAGCCCATCTCGACGAGCGTTTCGAGCCAGCCGGCCAGGCCTTCGCCGTCGGCCACCAACCCGCCATGCACCGCCCGTTCGAGGCCGTGACTGTAGGAGAAGCCGCCGACCGGAAAGGTTGGCGACAGCCATGCCATCATCCGCAGCAAAGCGATGCCGGAAGGCTGGTCAATCATGATCGTGGTGATGCCCGGCATGAGAATGGCTGTGGGAATGGGACTCGCTGTGCGCGTGAGAATGCCCATCATGGGAATGCGCTTCGGCGTGGCTGTGCGCGTGGCCGTGGTCGTGGCCGCCGGAATAGGCGCCACGCACCGGCTTGAACGGCTCGGAAACGTCACGCACCGTGGCACCGAGACCTTCCAGCATCGCCTTAATGACGTGGTCGCGCAAAATCAGGATGCGGCCGGGCTCGATCGCCGCCGCCAGATGCCGGTTGCCGATATGCCAGGCGAGTTCGGTCAGATGCACGCCATCGCGGGCGCGGATGTCGTAGATTTCTTCAGGCGCTGCTGTGATTTCGACATGGCGGCCGTCCTCCAGCACCAGCCGGTCGCCATCGTTCAGGGTCACAGGCTCGGGCAGGTCGACCAGCACTTTGCTGCCGTCGGCAAGTTCGATGGCGCGGCGGCGCAGATGGCGCTCGTCATGCGGCAGAACGGCGCGACCGGACGGGGTTGTGGTTTCGGCACGGCCGGCAGGCAACACCGAGACGGCACGCGGGAATTTGGTGAAATCGGTGTTGAGGTTGAGTTTCATCGGATGGAACCTCCGTTCGCTTGCGCCCGCGCCCGGGCCGGCCGCGACAGCACGCGGTCGAAATAAGCATTGACCCGTTCTGACTCGACCGAAAATTTGCCGGCGCGAGCCCAGCTGCCCATGTCGCCGAGCAGCACGTCAACGGCGGAAAACCGGTCGCCGAGCGCAAACGGCTTGTCGCCCAGCCGGCGGTCGAGCGCCTTGGTCTCGGAGGCGAAATCGTAGGCGGCGGCGGGGCCGACATCGACCCGTACTTCCTTCGGCAGCAGGAAGCGGTGGCGCAACTTGTTCCACAGCGGCGCCTCGAATTCCGACTGGGCGAAATGCATCCAGGAATCCATCTCGGCGCGCCCGGCGACACCTGGATTGGCGCCCATGCCCTTGTCGGCGTGCTTGTCGGCGAGATAGACGCAGATTGCCGCCGAATCCGTCACCGTCAGCTCATCGTCGATCAGGATCGGCACCTTGCCGGACGGGTTGAGCGCATAGGCTTCCGGCGAGCGCAATTTGACCTCGACGAATTCATAGGGCTGCCCGAGTTCCTCGAGCATCCAGAGAACGCGGCTGACCCGGGATCCGCGCGATCCGATGGCCTTGTACATGGTTGAACCTCTTTCCCCCGAACCCTAGACCATCGCGCCTGCTCAGACGATGGTGTCGAAGAGCCGCAGGATGAACGATACCTGGTAGATCAGCGTGCCGACGACGAAGGCGATGTGAAAGCGGCGGTCGCGCACCAGTATGGCGGCGATGCACAGCGCAACAAAGACCGGCGTGCGGAACAGATATTCATGGCCGTAATGAGCGAAGTGCTCAGGCCCTTTCAAAAGCGTATCGACCACGTCGAGCAGGTAGGTGACGCCGAGCAGGCCGAAGAACCAGGCGCGCCGCGAATAGAAGTAGTCTTCATAGCTGGTGTAATCGAGCATGGAGTCTGGAAACAGCAGCGCGCACAGCAGGAACAAGGTGACGGCATAGGAGATGATGAAGAGGTATTTGCCGAAGGTCCAGGTCTCGATCGTGTAGAGGCCGAACTCCCACCACCAGAAATGCACCAGCAGCAACAACATGGAAGCGACCCAGGCGAGGTGCACGGGATAGAGCTTGTACTGGTCGGGATGCTGGACGATGCGGGCGAGCCCCGACAAAAGGCGCGTGACGCCAAGCCCGATCACCATGCCCATGACGATGCGGATATGCGGGAAGACGTCGTGGGCAGAGACGATTTCGGTGGCCATGACCAGTTACGCGGTTTCTTTGAGCCGCATATTGCGGCCGCCCCGACCGGGTCGCAACGGATTTTGCCGGGTCGATCAAATCGCCCCTCGCATCAAAACAGAAAATACCGCTGCGCCATCGGCAGCACGGTTGCCGGCTCGCAAGTCAACAACTCGCCATCGGCGCGCACTTCGTACGTCTCCGGATCGACCTCGACATGCGGCGTGGCATCGTTGAGCACCATCGAATGCTTGCCGATGCCGCCGCGCGTGTTCTCGACCGCGACGAACTGTTTTTCCACGCCGAGCCGGCCGTGCAGGCCCGACTCGAGTGCTGCCTTCGAAACGAAAGTCACCGACGAGTTGGTCCGGGCCTTGCCGTAGGCGCCGAACATAGGCCGGTAATGCATTGGCTGCGGCGTCGGGATCGAGGCGTTGGGGTCGCCCATCGGGGCGGCGGCGATCATGCCGCCGATCAGCACCATGTCCGGCTTGACGCCGAAGAAGGCCGGGTTCCACAACACCAGATCGGCGCGTTTGCCGACGGCGATCGAGCCGATGTCCCTGGACAGGCCATGCGCGATGGCCGGGTTGATGGTGTATTTGGCGATGTAGCGGCGAACACGGAAATTGTCGTTGTCGCCGGTCTCCTGCGGCAGCGACCCGCGCTGGCGCTTCATCTTGTCGGCGGTCTGCCAGGTGCGGATCGCCACCTCGCCGACGCGGCCCATGGCTTGGCTGTCCGACGAGATGATCGAGAAGGCGCCGATATCGTGCAAAATGTCTTCGGCGGCAATGGTCTCCTTGCGGATGCGGCTTTCGGCAAAGGCAATGTCTTCGGGGATCGACGGCGACAGATGGTGGCAGACCATCAGCATGTCGAGGTGCTCGGCCAATGTGTTGACGGTGTAGGGCCGGGTCGGATTGGTCGAGGACGGGATCACGTTGGGCAGGCCGCAGACCTTGATGATGTCAGGGGCATGGCCGCCGCCGGCGCCTTCGGTGTGGAAGGCATGAATGGTGCGGCCCTTGATCGCCGCGACGGTGTTTTCGACAAAGCCGGATTCGTTCAGCGTGTCGGTGTGGATCATCACCTGCACGTCATAGTCATCTGCGACCGACAGGCAGCAGTCGATGGCCGCCGGCGTCGTGCCCCAGTCCTCGTGCAGCTTCAGCGAGCAGGCGCCACCCAGCACCATCTCTTCCAGCGCTGCCGGCAGGGAGGCATTGCCCTTGCCCGACAGGCCGATGTTCATGGGAAAAGCGTCGAAGGACTGGATCATACGCGCCATGTGCCAGGGGCCCGGCGTGCAGGTGGTGGCCAGCGTGCCATGCGCCGGGCCGGTGCCGCCGCCGAGCATGGTGGTGATGCCTGACATCAGCGCCTCGTCGATCTGCTGCGGGCATATGAAGTGGATATGCGCGTCGAAGCCGCCGGCGGTGAGGATCTTGCCTTCGCCGGCGATGATCTCGGTGCCGGGGCCGATGATGATGGTGACGCCGTCCTGCATATCGGGATTGCCGGCCTTGCCTATGGCCGCGATGCGGCCGTCCCGAAGGCCTATATCGGCCTTGAAGATGCCGGCCGTTGCGTCGATCACCAGCGCATTGGTGATGACGGTGTCGACCGCACCGCCCGCGCGGGAAACCTGGCTTTGGCCCATGCCGTCGCGGATGACCTTGCCGCCGCCGAATTTCACCTCTTCGCCATGGATGGTGAGATCCTTTTCAACCTCGATGAACAATTCGGTGTCGGCAAGGCGCACCTTGTCACCGACCGTCGGACCGTACATCTGCGCATAGGCGGCGCGGGTAATTCTAGCCATCTGCAAATGCTCCTAAAACCGGTCTGGCCGAAGCCGAACTCCACATCGTCGCCATCCAATGGTCATGCAATGACCCGCTTGGCGACACCTTCTGATCCCATTTGGCGGTTGAGGTTGACATGCAACCCCGAACCGACCGTTTGCCAAATCCCTGGCCCATACGATGGAAGGAAAATCCATGCGCAAAATCATCGTTCTTGCAGCTGCCGCCACGCTGGCTTCCGCGACAATTGCCGGCGCCCAGCAGCAGCCCACGCCGCAACCCAAGCCTGCGGCGCCCAACGCTCAGCCGGCAGCGCCGGCGATCCAGAAGGTGAACATCGTCGACATAAGCGAATTGCCCCAGGCCACCCAGACGCAGGTCAATCAGGTGATCGCCCAGCGCGGCGATGCCGGCTTGCAGAAATTGCGCAGCTCGATCGACGCGACGCCGCAGATCAAGTCTGCGCTGCAGGCCAAGGGCCTCACCTCCGCACAGGTGGTTGCCGCCAGCATGACCACCGATGGCGCACTGACCCTGGTCACCAAGAAGGCGAGCTGACGACAAGGCCTGGCGGGTCGGCATCCGGCCCGCCGGCCCTATCGCAGAGGGAACCTTCGCCGGACGGGAGTCGTTTGGCTTCTTTGGCGCCGAACGGCGTTGCGCAGAAAAGTTCGCCAGGAGCGATCTATGCCGACCATTCCCTTTGCCGACGCCAGATGGCTCCAGAGCATTGCGACTTGCGTGTTCCTCGCGGCCTACGGCCCGCCAGCCGCGCAGGCCGTTGAAAGCCAGGAGACCGTCAACCGGATCGTCGGCTCCGACGTGCGGCAGGAAGAGGCGCACACGACGACGGAGACCGGAAAGCTCATCGCCGCGATCGAGCGGACGCGTGAAAACATCGGCACAGTGCGCAAGACATCCAAGCTCGATACGGTCGATATCGTCTTCCTCACAGATGCGGCGCGCAGCGAAGGCGGTCCGCCGCCGGCCGTCGAAAACAAGGTCAAGCAGCATCAGGACGACATTACCGAATTGCGCAAGGAGATCGACGCCAACGCGCTGCTGTTCAATGCTATCGATTCCCGGCGCGTGCTGGCCGAGGACGTTCTCGCCGTCGAATTCGACGGTCCCGCAGGAATCGTCATCTATGCAGCGGCAAGGCCGTCGAACTGATCCCAGGGCGTTCGACCCCGTCGATCTCACAGCTTGCCCATGATTTTCTGCTGGAAACCATAGACCTCGCGTCTTCCCCCGAGCGGCACCAGCGTGACGTCGCGCTGCTGTCCCGGCTCGAAGCGCATCGCGGTACCGGCGGCGATGTCGAGGCGCATGCCGCGCGCTTTGTCGCGGTCGAATTTCAGCCCCTCATTGGTTTCGAAGAAGTGGTAGTGGCTGCCGACCTGGATCGGCCGGTCGCCGCTGTTGGCGACTTTGAGCGTCACGGTCGGCAAACCCTTGTTGAGCTCGACTTCGCCGCTTGCGGTGATGACTTCGCCGGGGATCATCTCAGGCCTCACATAACGCCGAAGACCAGGCCGACTCCGACCGCGGCACACGCAGCACCGGCAGCGCGGGCAAGGCCGCGAAAGCGCATGCCGAGGCCGAGGCCAGCGGCGATGCCTATGACATGGAAAAGCGCGGTGGCGACGGCAAAACCGGCCATATAGTCAAGCCCGCCGGCATTTTCCGGCACTTCGGTGCCGTGGGCATGGCCGTGGAACAGCGCGAACAGGCCGATGATGGCGACGCCGGCCGTAACCGGCAGATCGACCGCAAGCGCCACCAGCAGGCCGAGCACGACGACGGAGGCGAGGATTCCCGGCTCGACGAAAGGCACAGGCATATGCAGCATGCCGAGCGCGCCGCCGACCAGCATGACGCCGACAAAAGCCAGCGGCCAGGCCCATATCGCCTTGCCGCCCTTGAGCGCTGCCCACAGGCCGACCGCGACCATGACCGTCATGTGGTCGAGACCGGACAGCGGATGCGCGAAGCCGGCAGCGAAGGACGAGGTGGCGCCGATGCCAACATGGGCATAGGCGGGCATGGCCGCCGCCAACAGCAGGAGCGCGGCAAGCGTGGTGCGTTTGGTCGAAGTGGAGATCATCGGTCTACCTTCCAATTCAGGATAACAATCAAGCGGCCTTGCGCGGGCCGCAGCCCTCCGCCTTGAGCACGCGTCTGGTCGAGGCCGGATATTTGTTCAGCTTCTCTGCCGGCCGGATCGGCCGGGCCGAAAAATTGCCACCGCAGTTCGGGCAGACACCGCCCAGCACGTTCTCGACGCAGCCGGCGCAGAAGGTGCACTCAAAGGTGCAGATCAGCGCATCCGTCGCATCCGGCGGCAGGTCCTTGTCGCAGCATTCACAGTTGGGCCTGAGTTCGAGCATCTCTTTCCCCTCACCGGATCGGTTCGTGCACGGTGACCAGCTTGGTGCCGTCGGGAAACGTCGCCTCCACCTGCACGTCGTGGATCATCTCGGCGATGCCTTCCATGACCTGCGCGCGGGTGACGACATGGGCGCCGGCCTCCATTAGTTCGGCGACCGGGCGGCCGTCGCGGGCCCCCTCGACGACGAAATCGGTGATCAGCGCGATCGCTTCGGGGTGATTGAGCTTGACGCCGCGTTCCAGCCGCTTGCGCGCCACGATCGCCGCCATGGCGATGAGCAGCTTGTCCTTTTCACGCGGCGTAAGGTTCATGCGCTTCCCTGGGTTTGGCCTGGATTTGGTTCAGAGTGACCATAATTTGGGCAGACCGGCCCGCCCGTTGAGCAGTTCGACAAGCGGAACCAGCCGCTTGCGCAGCTGGTAACCGTCCTCGGCAAACAGCCTCGCAAGAAGCTTGCCAGATTTCTTCACGCTCCAGGCGCTGGCACCGCCCTCAGCGCCGATGATGCCGCGGGCCGGCTCGAGCAAGGCTTCGGCCTGCGGTGAAACCATCAACAGCGTCGCCACGGCAATGGCGCCGCCGGAGACCGCCGGACGGCCAAGGCCTGCCGCTATGGCCGGCCCGATGCGAAAATCCTCGGCATGAATGAGCGCACCATCCTGGCGAACTCGCCAGCGGTCGTGGAAATACCCGTGCGCGGCCTGTTCGCCCATCGCCAGGCGGCCAAAGACGGTGGCCTCGAGCAGCAATGCCTCGGCGCCTGCGGCGAGATCCACGTCGAGCGTGCGGGCAAAGGCCGAGCGGTCGAAGACGATGGTTTCCTGCGGCAGCCAGGCAATACGGCCATCCGCGCCGACTTTGAGTTTTACCCGCACTTCGGCACGGT
This sequence comes from Mesorhizobium sp. ArgA1, assembly GCF_053714375.1. Classification (NCBI taxonomy): domain Bacteria; kingdom Pseudomonadati; phylum Pseudomonadota; class Alphaproteobacteria; order Hyphomicrobiales; family Phyllobacteriaceae; genus Mesorhizobium; species Mesorhizobium sp. ArgA1. The sequence continues at coordinate 75,423 of NZ_JBSKBQ010000004.1, read as the reverse complement.
CGCTTTCGGCGCGATAGATCTTTTCGCAGGCCTGGCTGGTGATCGAAGCGGAGGCATTTGGCCCGACATCGATTTCCCAGCCAAGCCGATCACCGCCAGTCAGCCCGCCCGCGGTGTTGATGAGCACGGCTTCGAGTGGATCGGCCGCGACCGCCGGCATGCGGATCTTGGCCGATCCGTCCTGATAGAGGCGCGAAAGCCTGGTGCGGCCGGCGCTGACGCCGCATGCAAGCCGAGCCGCCCCTGCGACGCGCTGGGCCGGCAGCACCGGGGTCAAGCCATGTTGCAACGTATCCATCGCCCCAACGTTAAGCACTCCGGCTGCTTTGTCGATATGGTGCTTGTTGATATAGCTTGTTGCTTGACAGCGTTTCCGTTTCTATAGAGGGAGCCGCTTTGGAACGGTCATGCCGCGCCTGGCGGGTTTTGAAGGCGACGGCGATTTTCAGTCCAGGCAACAGCGGCGCCAACCAATCGGCACCGTGAAATGATAAAATTGGGGAAGGAATCGAATGGCTGACGAGCTGGCAACGGAAATCATCGCCAAGATCAAGGCTCATGCCGAGCCTAGCGGCGAAGAGATCACCACCAATACGGAGCTGACCGCGCTTGGCATCCATTCGCTGGAATTGACCGAGATCATCTTCGATCTCGAGGAACAGTACGGCATCGAGATCGAGATGAACACGGTCGATGCCTGGAGCAATCTGAAAAATGTCGGCGACATGGTCGAGGCTGTTCGCGCGCTGATCGCGAAGAAAGCCTGAATGCACAAGCGCGTCGTCATTACCGGGATAGGCGGCATATGCGGGCTCGGCACCAATGCGCCCGCGATCTGGAACGAGATGCGCGCCGGACGTTCCGCCATCGGCCAGATCGACAATCCGCTGCTGCATGATCTGAAGGTCAAGGTCGGCTGCGAAATCAAGGCGATGCCCGAGCATGGCATCGCTCACAGGCAGACCGTGTCGATGGACCGCTTCAGCCTGTTGGCGGCCATTGCAGCGCGCGAGGCCATGCAGCAAGCGGGGCTTACCGCTGACGAGGCCACCACCAGGCGGATGGGCACGGTCGTCGGCGTCGGCGTCTGCGGTTGGGAAGCGATCGAGGAAAACTATCGCGCCATCCTGATCGATGGAAGAAACCGGGCCGGCATCTTCACCGTGCCGAAGGTGATGCCAAGCGCCGCGGCCGGCCAGGTCAGCATGGTGCTTGGCCTGCGCGGGCCGGTGTTCGGCGTCACCTCGGCCTGCTCGTCGTCCAACCACGCCTTTGCTTCGGCGGTCGACCAGATCCGGCTCGGCCGCGCCGACGTCATGGTCGCCGGCGGCACCGATGCGCCGCTGGTCTGGGGCATTCTCAAGGGTTGGGAAGCGCTGCGGGTGCTGGCGCCCGACACTTGCCGGCCGTTCTCGGCCGACCGCCAGGGCTTGTCGCTCGGTGAAGGCGCCGGCATGGCGGTTCTGGAAACTTATGAGCACGCCATGGCGCGCGGCGCTGACATTCTGGCCGAGATTGCCGGGGCCGGCCTTTCCGCCGACGCATCCGACATCGTCGCACCGACCGTCGAGGGTCCGACGGGGGCGATGCAAGCCTGTCTTGCCGAGGCCGGGCTCAATCCAGAGGACGTCGACTATCTCAACGCCCACGGCACCGGCACCAAGGCCAACGATCAGATCGAGACGGCGGCGATCAAGCGCGTGTTCGGCGACCATGCCTACAAGCTCTCGGTGTCCTCGACCAAGTCCATGCACGCCCATTGCCTCGGTGCCTCGGGCGGGCTGGAGATGATCGCCTGCGTGATGGCGATCCGCGAAGGCATCGTGCCGCCGACGGCCAATTTCCGGCAGGCCGACCCCGATTGCGATCTCGACGTCACGCCCAATGTGGCGCGCGAGCGCAAGGTGCGGGCGGCGATCAGCAACGGTTTTGCCTTTGGCGGCACCAATGCCGTGGTGGCGTTCAAGGCGGTCTGACGACAGGCTGCTGGTGAAAATGTGTGTGCACCACCGGCCGGTTGATCGGCAAAGACGTCGCGGATAATCCTTCGCAACCCGCCAAACGGCGCGATGCCGCGCCAAATTCCCGACCGGAGCTTTCGATGACCGACCTGTCCGCTTTTCCGATCACCAAGCGTTGGCCGGCCAGCCATCCCGACCGGCTGCAGCTCTATTCCGCGACGACGCCGAACGGCGTGAAAGTGTCTATCGCGCTGGAAGAACTCGGCCTGCCGTACGAGGCGCATCTGGTGGATATCGGCAAGGACCAGAGCTGGACGCCGGAATTCCTGGCGCTGAACCCGAACGGCAAGATACCGGCCATCATCGATCCCGATGGCCCGGGCGGCAAGCCGTTAGGCCTGTTCGAATCCGGCGCCATCCTGCTCTACCTCACCGACAAGACCGGCAAGCTCATCCCGGCCGATCCGGCGCGGCGCTACGAAACCATCCAATGGGTGTTCTTCCAGATGGCGGCGATCGGGCCGATCTTCGGACAGGTCGGCTTTTTCAACAAATTCGCCGGACGCGAGATCGCCGACAAGCGGCCGCTGGATCGCTACCGCAACGAATCGCGGCGGCTGATCGGCGTGATCGAGACAAGGCTGAAAGGTCGCAGCTGGATCATGGATGACGATTTCACCATCGCCGACATCTCGATGCTGGGCTGGGTGCGCAATCTGATCGGCTTCTACGAGGCGCGCGAACTCGTCGGCTTCGACGATTTCCCCACCGTCGCCGCATGGCTGGAACGCGGCCTGGCGCGGCCCGCGGTACAACGCGGCCTCACCATCCCGGCCAAGGGCTGACGATCAAAGCCGCTTGAAAGCGGCTCTGATCTCTTTCATTTGACGCAATTCCGGACGAAAACCGCGTCACACTTTCCTGGAATTGCTCTATTTCGCCTTGGCTTTGGCCTTGGAGCCGCCTCTGCCCATGACAGACGCGGCTAGCGATGCTGCGCCCTTGGCCGTAGCGACGACCGCGCCGGCGGCCACATTGGCTGCATTGCGCATGGTGCCCACCGAGCTGCCGCTGGTTGCCGGCTTCTTGGCCTTGGCAGGCTTTGCCGCCGCCTTGGCCGCTACGCCCGGCACCACCTTCTTCGGCGCGGCCTTGCCGAAAGCCGGCTTTGCATCCTTGGAGCGCGCCGCGATCGCGGGACCCGCGCCTGCTTTTGCCTGAGTGGCTTTTGCCGGCGATGCCTTGGACTGAGCTGTCTTACTCTTGACGGGTGTTTTTGCCTTGGTTGCCATTTTGACGGTTCCCTCACGGCGGCACGATTGCCGGTCGGAGAATAACGACCTGAAAGTCTTAAGGTTCCCGTTCTGAAATCCGGCGAATTACGCCTGATCGCCGACAACCAGGTCGGCGGACCTGCGTCGGCCTAGCACGCGGTCGATATTGGGCATGTCGTTGGAAGCGATCCAGGCGCGGGCGTCTTCGTCGGAACGGCCATGCTCGTGCCAGCGCTCCAGCAGGCGGCGCTCGAGTTCAGTACGCGGCACATCGACAAAGATGGTGAAGTCGAACAGCGGCGCCAGCCGCGACCACGGCTCCTCGTCGAGCAGCAGGTAATTGCCTTCGACCAGGATGAACTTGGTCTCGGCGGCAACGATGGAGGCTGCCGCGCGCGACAACTCCATGCTGCGGTCGAACACCGGAATGGCGATGTCGGTTTCGCCCGCGCGGATGCGCTTCAACAGCGCCTCAAAACCGGCGAAATCGAAGGTTTCGGGCGCGCCTTTTCTTGGCCGCAGACCGCGCTGGTCGAGGACGATGTCATCATAGTGAAACCCGTCCATCGGCACGATTTCCGAAGCGCCTTCCGGCAACAGATCATGCAGGCCGGACGACAGCGTCGACTTGCCGGCGCCGGGCGGGCCGGCAATGGCGACGATGAAGCGCTTTGCCTTGCCGGCGCGCTTGAAGATGGTGGCGGCGAGATGGGCGATTTCGGACATGAGAGCCTTTTTTGCAGCCGGATGGTTTCAGGCTGCATCTTGGCCGCTGTCGGTGGAAATTTCAAACCCTGAACTTGCGATGCCGGCAGGGCTACGCTGACTTGCCGATGCGCAGGAAAGCGATGTCGAAAGCGATGTCGCGGGTCGAACCGTCGGCTCCAGTGACGCGCAACTGCCCACCGGTCGTCGCGACATCGCGCGGCGGCTCGCCGCTAGCCTGCGGCAGCGCGCCGATGACATGGCGGAAGGAGACTTCGCCGCCGAGTTCAAAGGCGGTCGCCACGCCTTCGCGCTTCAGCCAGTTGTCGCCGACCGATGCGGCATGGCCGACGGCGGCGCGGCCGTCCTCCATGCCGAGCACGCCGCGATGGCGGCCGCTCCATGGCGCGTAGTCGCGGCCGCCATTGCTGAACCACAGCATGGTGACCGGCAATTCGCCAGGGTTCTTCAGCACCAGCACCAGATCCTGCTCGGCCCGGCGCGCCAGCGCCGTCCAGCCCGGACCGCCATGATCGGCCTCGACCATGGTGATGAAATCCTCGCGCCGATCCTCCATGCGGTAGTCGGTGAGATCGAGCGTGCCGCCGTCGGCGGCCGGAAAGCGCGTCAGATCGGTCGAGCGCGCCGGATAGGCAAGCTTGAAGCGGCCGCGGGCCGGATCAGGCTCCAGCGGTGTGTCCAGCGTCGCGGCAAAGCGCTTGGGTGAAAAGGCCAGCCGGCCGCCGTCCCGCATTGCCGTCATCGGATGATGGGCGGCGGAAACCGCACCCGAGCCGCCGGAAAAGACATGTTCCTGGTAGAGGAAGGGGTGCCCGTGACACAGGGTGAAGATCTTGTCGACCGTGGCGCCCATCACCCTGCGGCGCAGCCGGAACACGGCCTGCCAGCCGTCTGATGTCGCCTGATTGGAGACGACATCCCAGCCGCTGTTGGCCGGCCAGCCATGCAGGGGGGCGGCCTCGATATCGCTGACCGAAAACGGCGCGCAGAGGAAATCGCCCGACAGCCGCACGGTGCCTTCAGGCAGGTCCGGCGGCAGCGTCTCGCCGGCATCGACCCATGGCGCACGGTGCAGCGGTTTCAGCTGGCGGCCATCGCTGTCGACCGTCATGTCGGCGATGTGCCCGACCGTGAGGTCGAGCGTGACCGAAATGCCCTTTGCCTTGATCGTGACCCTGTCCATCCGTGCACCTGCTGATTCTGATGGCAGCGAACAAACCCGCTCCGCGATGGATGCGCAAGCACAGCTTCCGGCATTTTGCATCAGACCAGTTCCACCCTCCGCCGGGAGGGCGGGGCGCCTACTGCCGCTTGTATTCCCTGATCGGCGACTTGGTGCCGTCGGTGTAGGTGACCTGCACCGCCATCGACGTCACGCTGTCGGCGACCTTGAAGTAAGGCTGGTAGTCGTAGGGGATGGCGTAGGGATCCTTCTTGTCGCAAGGCGGCAGCTTGATCTCCTTGTCGAGCGCGGTGCCGTTCAGGCTGTAGCGCACCTCCTTGATGCCGCAGCGGAACGACAGCATCTGGGAGAAATAGACCAGGCCGTGATTGCCGCTGGCATCGAAGGCGATCCACGACGTCCAGAACTGGTCGAGGACTTGCTTGTTGCCCTGCTGCAGGGCGGCTTCCGGATCAAAACTTATGTTGAACGGCCCGGTCTCGCGGCCCCTGAGATCGAGATATTTTACCCCGATGGTGGTGGCCGTGGTGCTGTCGGGCAATTCGAAGCTCGGATTGGGCATCGGCTTGCCGGTGCGCTGGTCGTTCATCGCCATCAGCCCGGTGTCGGTGAACGGACCGGATTCACCCAGGCGCCAGGAAATGCCGGTCGCCGCCTCGGGCAGCGAGATGGAGATCGTCCAGCCGGCATTGGAGCGCATCGGCGTCAGCGACGGCGCAAAGCGGGCGGGGTCGAGCACGTCGCCAAGGGCCGTCAGCCGGCTGCGGCTGCGGTCCAGCCAGTCGGCAAGCTCGCGCTGGTCGACGAAATATTTGAGCAGCCCGCCATCCTTTTCGTAACCCATGAATTTGGTCAGCGCCTCGGCTTCGCTGCGCTTGTCGGACAGCGACTGGACGCCGAGGCGGTCCTCGGAAAACTCCTGCGCGAGCAGATAATAAGCCGGCGCGAAATCCGGATTGGCCGTGATGAAGGCGTTGAGCTTGTCGAGGCGCTGGGCATCGTCGAACTGCATGACGTGGACCAGCTTGATCGACAGCGCCTTGGCCTTGTCGGCAAGCTGGCCGAACACTTCGCGCGCGCCGGCCTTGCCGTCCTGCACCCGCAGCAGCGTGGCGAAGCGTGTATAGGGATCGACGGCGTCGACGTCGAAGCCGGCAAAGGCGAGATAGGAGCGGCGGGCATTGAGCATGTCGCCGGACAGCTCGTAGACGCGGGCATTGTGGTAGAATTCGTCAGGCCGCTTCGGCTCGGCGATCGCTCCGCCCTGCGCGGCGAGCGCGGCAAAGCCCTTGGCGATGGTGTCGATGGAGGCAGCGATCTGCTCGGTGGTCGCCTGCAGCTTGTCGGCCTGCTCGGCCTGTTTCTGCTGGCCGGCAGCGAGCGTTTCGGTGGTCTGCTTGACCTGATCGACCGTCTTTTGCGTCTGCGCGCCCTGCTCAGTCTGCTGCTGCTGGTTCGAGGCGATCTCCTCGGTCTTTTTCGCCACCGCGTCGGTCGATTGCTTGACCTGGTCGACGGTCTGCTGGGTCTCGGTCACCGTCTGCTCGATCCTGGCCACGCCCGCCGAGACGATGCCCATCTGCTGCTGCAGCTGCGCGACGGCCGGCACCAGACCGGCGATCACCCCGTTCTGCGAATTGGTCTGCTGCTGCAGGCCGTAGACGCCGCCGGCGACGGCCGCCGCACTGGTGGCAAAGATCAGCGCCGGCAGCGCCTTGGCCGCCAGCACCAGCCTGAGCACGATGGCGATGGCGATGATGGCGGCGGCGACCGAGGCGACCAGCGCGATATAGGCGGCGAACGGCGCCAGCGGATTGAGGATGTCGGACGCCGCCCCGCCTATGAAAGCGACGCTGCCGGCCCATTTGCCGGTGCGGCTGAGCGAAGCCCTGATAAGAGATGGCGCGGCCGCGCCGATGTCACCGGTCATTGTCAAATCCCCCAAGCAATTGCGGCAGCTATAGCAGCAGCGCGACCCCGCAGGCAAAACAGGGCAGGAAACAGGCGATTTCGGGCGGTATGGTGGTTTGCGAATTCCGGTGCCACATCCGATCTCCCCCCTTGCGGGGGAGATGGCCGGCAGGCCAGAGGGGGGTGTGAAGGATCGCCGGCCTCCAAACCATTGGAGGGGTACGATGACAAAAGGACGAGCTGAACTTCGGCGACAGGTTGGCGGGCCAGCACCCCCCTCTGCCCTGCCGGGCATCTCCCCCGCAAGGGGGGAGATTGGCAGTTTCACCATTAACCAAATGGACGAACACAATGGGTTAGGCTAGGTTCCGGCCCCTCTCAGCAACGCCGGATCTGCCTTGCCCGACTTCCGTTTCCCTCCCCTCATCCAAAGATTCTTTGCAGCCTTCCTGCTGCTCGTGTTCGTTGCCGGCTGCAGCACCACGGCGCCGCCCGACAGCGTGCTGGCGGTGCCGGCGGCGCAGGAGAAATATGCGGCCATCGTTATCGACAGTGCCAGCGGCAAGACACTCTTCGAGGTCAGTTCGACGGCGCAGCGCTATCCGGCGTCGCTGACCAAGATGATGACCCTCTATCTGCTTTTCGAGGCGCTGGAGAGCGGCCGCGTCAGCAAGGAGACGCAGATCCCGGTTTCCGACAATGCGGCGAGACAGCCGCCGACCAAGCTGCGCTTCAAGCGCGGCGAGAGCATCGATGTGGATTCGGCGATCCGGGCGATCGTGGTCAAATCAGCCAATGACGTGGCGGTGGCAGTGGGCGAATATCTCGGCGGCTCGGAGGACCAGTTCGCCGCCATGATGACATCGAAGGCGCGCCAGATCGGCATGACGAGCACCGTATTCCGCAACGCATCGGGCCTGCCCGACAGCGGCCAGCACACGACGGCGCGCGACATGGCGGTGCTGGGCATGGCGCTGCGCGCCCGCTTCCCGCAGCAGTTCCACTATTTCTCCGAGAGCGACTTCATGTTCCGCGGACGGCTGGTGCGCGGCCACAACGACATGCTGGGCCGCGTGCGCGGCGTCGACGGCATCAAGACCGGCTACATCAAGGCCTCCGGCTTCAACATCGTGACGTCCTACAATGCCGACGGCCGCCGGCTGATCGTGGTGGTGATGGGCGCCGACAGCGCCCGCCAGCGCAACGACCATGTCGAAGCGCTGATCCAGCGCAGCCTGTCGCCGACCATGGCGGATACGAAGACGCGGCTGATGTTTGCGCAGCAGCAGCAACCGGCTTCGCCGCTACCCGGCCTGCCGCCAACCGATTCATCGCTTCCTGGTCTGCCTGGTTTCCCAGCTCAGTAAATAGCCGGCAATCCTACCGCACCACCAGAACCGGCGTTTCCGTCAGCGACAGCACTTCGGCCGTCTGGCTGCCGAGCAGCAGGCGGCCGAGGCCCCGGCGGCCGTGCGAGGCCATGACGATCAGGTCGCAGGCCTCGGTGCGGGCGACGTCGAGGATGCCTTCGGCGGGCGTCTTGTTTTCGATGTGCAATGTCCTGGCCGGCACGCCGAGTTCGTCGGCCGAGGCCTTGCAGCGGTCGAGCACCTCGCCGGCGTAACGGCGGGCAGTTTCCTCATAATTGACCAGTTCGTCGCCGGCCGTGAACCCGGCGACGGCGCCGCCCCATGCCAGGACCGGAAACGGCTCGGAGACGTTGACGAAGGTGACCGTGGCCGCAAGGCTGTTGGCCAATGTCAGCCCGTGGGCAACGCCCTTGCCGGCGAGTTCCGAACCGTCGGTGGCAATCAGGATATGCTTGTACATGGCGACAATCCCTGTTGTGGGGCGGACCTTTGCCCCGGTGGCCTGGCGAAGCGCTTCATGGCGACACCGTCAGCTCTCCCATGGATATAAGCGCCCCGCCATGTTGGCCACAGGGTGAGGATGGGGCCAGCCGGCGATGACCATGGCGCCAGTGCGATGGCCATGCTCGCGATCCTTCCTGGAGGGGGCCAAGCAATCGCACAGGCTGTTTCCCCTGCGCGATTGCGGGCAGACTCGCCGGACGCCCGCCGCCATTGATCACAACCGCTTGCACAAACCCCGAATCTTCATCGCCACAGTGGCTATGCCGCGCCGGCTTGGCGTATATCGTGGGCGCGACAGCAGGAGCCGGCACCATGAGCACCGCCCCAAAACCTTCCGAACAGGCCGCCGATGAAAACGACAGCGGCGGCGAGTATTTCGAGGCGCCGCCCATCGGCGATCACGAAGCCGAGCTGGTTGCCGACGAGGCGCTCGAAGCGCCCGATGTGCCGGACTCCGAACCCGCCGGGCATGGCCGCCTGAAGCCGAAGCGGAAACCGTCGGCGATATCGGGCCGCAAATTCCGCAAGCGCGACCTGGTGCGCATCGACGATCTCAGGCCGAGCCTGGCCGACCGCATCCGCTCCGACCATCCCGACCTGCCGCGCGGCGCCCGCATCAGCCGCGAGGAACTCGGCCGCTACCGCATGCGCTACATGGAGGAGTTGCTGCAGCAGGAGCATGGCGAATTCTCCGAGCTCGACCGCCAGGTGGTCGAATCGATCGCCAGGCAGGACACCATTTCGGAAAACTCGGAAGAGGAGTTCGAGGAGCACAGGTCGTTCGCCGACCGCGTCTCCGACAATATGGCGGCCTTCGGCGGCAGCTGGTGGTTCCTGATCTCGTTCGGCAGCGTGCTTGCCGTCTGGATCGGCATCAATTTGATCGCGGGCATGAGCAGCGCCTTCGACCCCTACCCCTTCATCCTGCTCAATCTTCTGCTCTCCTGCATCGCCGCCATCCAGGCGCCGATCATCATGATGAGCCAGAGACGGACGGAGGCCAAGGACCGCCTGCGCTCCTTCAACGACTACCGGGTGAACCTGAAAGCCGAGCTGGAAGTGCGCCATCTGCACGAAAAGCTCGACTATTTGATCTCGCGCCAATGGACCCGGCTGGCCGAAATGCAGCAGATGCAGCTGGACGCGATGCACGAGCTGACGGGTGCGAAGAAGCCGAAGCGAGCGCCACGCAGGGTGCGGAGGAGGGTGGCGAAGGTGGAGACGGCGGGGTGAGGAATGGTCCGCGAAGCGGACGAAAAGCCAATTGCTTGGCTGTTCGAATGACGAACGCCCTGGGCCTGCGAAGGCAGGACGCGGGACAATCCGGCCAAACCTTTGCGGACCGGGCCAAGTTCACGGCGCAATTCCCCGTTGAAGCCCGCGCCGGCTTCCGCTAAGAAGCCGTGGCTGGCCGGCCTATCGGCTGGTTCGTTTTCAGGCTTCCTGAAGGCACCCGTAGCTCAGCTGGATAGAGCGCTGCCCTCCGAAGGCAGAGGTCACAGGTTCGAATCCTGTCGGGTGCGCCAGGCCGTCACATCGGACGTAGCGCGCTTCGTATGCGCGCCTACCGGGCCGGAAGCCAGCCTGCCGCTTCGAAGACGCCGGGCACGTCATCCAGGCCGTGGGCGATCGCGTCCGGCTGGTAGTCGGCCGGTGGGCGCCGCCCTGTGCCGCGGTCGACCCATACGGCGCGAAAGTCGAGATCGCGCGCGGCGGTCAGGTCGAGATGTGGGCTGGCGCAGATGTGCACAAGCTGGTCCCTTGTCACGCCAAGGGTTCGCCACGCATGTTCGAAAATCTGCCGCGACGGCTTGTAGGCCTGCGCCTGTTCGGCGGTGATGACCCGGTCGATGGCGCCGCCGAGCTGCGCGACGTTGCCGGCGATGATGGCGTCATCGGTGTTGGAGATGATCGCCAGCTTGAAACCGGCATCCTTTAGCCGGCGCAGCGCTGCGACGACTTCGGGAAAAGGCGGCATCTTGCCGATCGACGAGGTCAGCAGCTCCGCATCATCGGCCGCCGCTTCCAGCGAGAACTCACGCAGCGCCAGCTGCAGGGCCTTTGCGGTGACGTCGGCGAAGGACAAATGCGGCCTGGTGTGCTCGAGCTCGTGCTCGTGCTGGTCATAGGCCGGGATGAAGTCTTTCGCTTCGATCTTGCGGCCCTTGCGCGCGAGGATCTTTTCCATCGCCGCCATCAGGCCTTCGTCCCACTGGATCAGCGTTCCGTAGCAATCGAATGTCAGCCAGGTCGGGCGCGGCCCGTTCAATGCCATTTGAATACCTCAGGGAAAGTTAGCTGGACACTGGCAGCGATTCCAGTCATTTGAAAATTAGATGTTGCGGTCGAGTCAAGTGGGAATTCGATGGAGCTGGATCTCGATTCGTTGAGCTTGCTTCGGACTTGACGCACGCTTGGCAGAACGCGTAGCGGCGCCAACATCTGGCACACTCTGCCTTGTTGACGCCCATCCTTTCCAGGTTGGCCAGATGACAGACTAAGACATCGTTAAGATACCTTGCACCTTGCTGGTACTTACCCTCTGGCCTTTTCAATCCGCCGCGCTATCTCCATTTCGTTAGGTCTTGCTGATGGAGGTTTTGATGGATCGGCGATCATTCTTGACAGCATTGTTCGGCGTTGCGGGGGCCGCGGCGCTTGCTACTACGGTTCGGCCTCTCGAGGCCATGGCCGGGGTTCCCAATCTCGGCAACGGCATTCTCGATGAGCTCGACAAGCAGGATGCCGGTGCTTTCGGTGACGACGAAGGCCCGGGCGATGTCGAGCAGATCTATCATCGGCGATGGCACCGTCGCCATCACAGGCGGCGCGTCTGGAGACGGCACTGCCGCACGTTCTGGCGGCATGGCCGGCTGCGCCGGCGCTGCTATCGCAGGCGCTCCTTTGTCATCTTGCGGTTCTAGCCGCAGCACGTTCCCGGGGGTTCGGAAAAATCCTGCCCTGATGCGCAAATACTGAAACCGGCCCATCCCGATTTGCTTCGGGATGGGCCGTTCAGGCTTGCGCCGCCACGGCCGCCACCGAGTCGCGCTCGACCAGCGGGCACTCCAGCTTGGTGATGGGATAGCGGCCACGGCCGGGGGGCGGCGGAACTTCGAGCTGCTCGATCGCCCATTGGCCCATCGCCATGTGCGGCAGGATCGATGTCGTCAGCGGCGGAAACAGATGCCGGGCGATCTCCTCGTCGTCATAGCCGACGACCGAAATGTCCTGCGGTATGTGCAGCCCCGCCTCCTTCAGCGCCTCGTAACAACCGATGGCGGTGCGGTCATTCTGGCAGAAGATGGCGGTCGGTCGATCTTTCAACGCCAGAAGCTTGACGGTCGCGGCATAGCCGGCGCTGGCCGACCAGTCACCTTCGACCACCAGCTCCGGATCGAACGGGATGTCGGCGGTGGCGAGCGCCCTGCGATAGCCCTTCAGCCGGTCCTGCGCGGCCTGCATCCATGGCTCGCCGGTGATGGTGGCGATGCGGCGGTGGCCATGGCCGATCAGATGCCGGGTCGAGCTCTGGCCGCCGGCAATCTCGGAAGGCACCACGGCCGGGAAGGCATAGTCCGACGTGTAGCAGTTGAGCAGGATCACCGGGATGTCGAGGCCGTAGAGGAAGTCCGGCGCCGTGATCTCGCGGGTGAAGATGGTCATGTAGATCAGCGCCGAGATGCCGCGCTTGCTGAGTGCGGCAATGGCGCGTGGCTCCATCACGGCGTCGCCCATGGTCTGCGCCACAAGCAACACATTGCCGGCGTTCCACGACGCCTGGCGCGCTCCCTCGATGGCGACGACGGCTTCCGGACTGGTGGCCAGCTGATCGACGGCGAAGCCGATGACCCCATCAAGCCCCTCGAAGGCGGGAACCGGCTTGCGCAGCGCCGAGAAGGCGGGGGCGGCGTAGCCGAGCGCCCGTGCGGCCTCGATCACCCGATCGCGGGTCTGCTGAGATAGCCTGATCCCCGGCGAGCTGTTAAGAACGAAGGAAACGGTCGCCTGTGAACAGCCGGCCGCCCTGGCGATATCGGTCATGGTGACGCGACCGACCTTGTCGCCCTTCGCCGGCGCTTTGCGCCGCCGCGCCGTATCGGTGGTCTCCGGATCCTTCGTCTCGCTCATGGTATTTCTTGTCCCTAATCCCTCGCCTCTCTAGCGGCAGCCTGTCAGGCCGACAAGATGGCGTGGCGCCGTCGATTAATGAAAATAGTCGAGGGCGTTTATGTTTATTATCAGGTTTGAAGTTCCTCCACCATGCGACTCCGCGCTCTTGAAACTTATAGACTGCAAGGCATCCACCTGGATGCAGAGCCGATGCGGAACGCGTTCGGAAAGAGCCTCATGGCCCCGTCGAGCGCTGGCTCGAGGCCTTCTACTAATACTGTTTACTAATACAAAAATGCGCTGTAACGTCAATCCGTCGCGCCCGGCTCCGGTTATGGCCAGCGCGGCAGAAAGTGCCGTGAACAGCCTGATGGCGAGCGGGATTTGCCTCCGCAAGCTTTATCTCCGACATGTGATATGTCAGACAAATCGGACTATTTACGAGCGCGAGATGAGTCTCTAAAGTCCGCATCGTGACTGGAACGACGCCATTCTTTTTGAGTGCCGGGAACCCCTGAGGAGGAGGGCGTCCAAGCCGCAAGCGGCAAATTCAGGTGAAGGCAAGAACGGTCAGTCCGACGACTGAACCAAAATGGGAGGTTGAACATGAATTCCTTGATACGACATGCATCCGTTGCCACCGCAGCCCTGCTGCTTGGCCTGACAGTGACGGCGATCGCGCGCGCCGACGACAAGCCGACGCTGGCCTTCGTGGTCAACGGCGCTTCCGACTTCTGGAAGGCGGCCGAGGCCGGCGTCAAGAAGGCGCAGGCCGAACTGCCAGACTACAATCTCGAGCTCAAATATCCCGAGCAGTCCTCGGTCGCCATCCAGCAACGGCTGATGGACGATCTGGTGACGGCCGGCGTCAAGGGAATCATGGTTTCGGCCGTCGACCCCAAGACCTCGACCGACGGCCTGAACAAGATCGCCTCTGAGACGGCGCTGTTCACCACCGACAGCGACGCCCCGCAGACCAAGCGCGTCGCCTATATCGGCTCGTCCAATGTCGATGCCGGCAAGCAGGCGGCCGAAATCGCCAAGAAGGCGATGCCGGACGGCGGCAAGTGCCTCGGCTTCGTCGGCCTGCTCGGCGCCGACAATGCCAAGGAACGCATCCAGGGCATGAAGGACGGGCTCGCCGGGAGCAAGATCGAACTGGTCGACGTGCGAGGCGACGATATCGACCAGGCGCGCGCCAAGAAGAATGTCGAGGACGCGCTGGTCGCCAGCCCCGACATCACCTGCATGGTCGGCTTCTATTCCTACAACACGCCGCGCATCTATGAAGCGCTGCGCGACGCCGGCAAGCTCGGCTCGATCACCGTCGTCGGCTTCGACGACGATCCGATCACGCTGGGCGGCGTCAAGGAAGGCACCGTTGCCGCGACCGTCGTGCAGCAGCCCTTCGAATGGGCCTATCAGGGCATGAAGCTGATGGCCGCCTACCTCAAGGGCGACAAGTCGGGCATTCCGGAGGGTGGCCTGATCATCATCCCGACCAAGATCATCGGCAAGGACGATGTCGACGCCTATGCCGCCAATCTGAAGGCGATGTCCGGAGGCTGAGACCACGAGCAGTTACGCCGGCTCAGGGTTCGCCTTGAGCCGGCGATCGTATTGACGGGCCCTGTCAGGCCCGTCAGTCTGCTGAAGGGGCCGTTTTGGCCCAGCGGCTGCTGTCAGGCTTGATGAACTATTCCGACACATCCATTGCAGCGACTACCCCGTTCCTCGGCCTCGAGAACGTGCGCAAGACCTATCCGGGCGTTGTCGCGCTGGATGGTTTTTCCATGGAGGTCAGGCCGGGCGAGGTGATTGGCCTCGTCGGCGAAAACGGCGCCGGCAAATCGACCTTGATGAAGATCCTCGGCGGCGTCACCAGGCCGGACAGCGGCACCATTGCCGTCGACGGCGTTGCGCATGACGGGCTGACCGTCGAAGGCAGCCTGGGGTCGGGCATCGCCTTCGTGCACCAGGAACTCAATCTGTTCGAAAACCTCGACGTCGCCGCCAATATCTTCTTCGGCCGCGAACCGTTGCGCGGCGGGCCACTGAGACTGGTCGACCGCGCCAGGCTGCGCGACATGGTGGCGCCATTGTTGAAGCGCGTCGGCGCCAATTTCTCCGCCGATACGCCGGTCTCGGCGCTGTCGCTTGCCCAGCAGCAGATGGTCGAGATCGCCAAGGCGCTGTCGATCAAGGCGCGGCTGGTCATCCTCGACGAACCGACATCGAGCCTGCCGATCGCCGAGACCGACAAGCTGCTCGACGTCATCAAGGCGCTGAAGGCCGACGGGATCAGCGTCATCTTCATTTCGCACCGCCTGCACGAGATCGAGCGTGTCGCCGACCGCGTCGTCGTGCTGCGCGACGGCATGCTGGCCGGCACCTTGCCGAAGAGCGCCATCAACCATGACCAGATGGTCAAGCTGATGATCGGCCGCATGTTGAAGGAGCGCGAGAAAGCCTCCGAAGCGGCGCGGGCACCGGGCGCGACCGCACTCTCGGCCAAAGCTGTTCGCACCCCCGCCTACCCTGCCCGGCCGGTCGACCTCGACGTCAGGCGTGGCGAAATCCTCGGCCTTGCCGGTCTTGTCGGCTCCGGCCGCACCGAACTGGCGCGGGTGTTCTTCGGCATCGACAGCACGCTTGGCGGCGCGCTCGAACTCCACGGCAAGCCGCTCGTGCTGGGCTCGGCCGCCGATGCGGTCGCGCACGGCATATTTCTTGTGCCGGAAGACCGCAAGCTGACCGGCATCCTGCTCGATCTGTCGATCGCGCAGAACATTTCGCTGCCCAACCTGCCGGCACATGCGAAGCGCCAGCTGGTGTCTGCAAGCGCCGAGACCGTCACCGCCGAGAAGCAGAAGAGCAATCTCGGCATCAAGGCGCCGTCGGTGCAGACGCGCACCGGCTCGCTGTCGGGCGGCAACCAGCAGAAGGTGGTGCTGGGCAAATGGCTGGCCATGAACCCGAAGGTGATGATCCTCGACGAACCGACGCGCGGCATCGACATCGGCGCCAAGGCCGAAATCTATGGGCTGATGCGGGCGCTGGCCGATGCCGGCGTCGCCGTGCTGATGATCTCCAGCGACATGGAAGAGGTGATCGGCGTGTCCGACCGCATCGCCGTCATGCATGAGGGCCAGATCTCAGGCATTCTCGACAAGGATCAATTCAGCCAGGAAAACGTGCTGTTGCTGGCGGTCGGCAAGAAGCCAAAATAGCATTTTGCCTGCCGCAGGTTCCGGTCGCAAAACCACGGAACGCTTTTGCGGAACCTGCTTTGGGGAGAAAAACAATGAGCAAGAAAGATCTCGGCCTGCTGATCCTGATCCTGGTGGTCGGAGCAGTGGTGGCGATCATCAACCCTCGCTTCCTGCTGCCAATCAATCTTGCCAATACGTCGAACCTGATCGGCCTCTTCGGCATCCTGTCGATTGGCCAGGCCTTCGTGATCATCACCGGCGGCATCGAATTGTCGGTCGGCTCGGTGGTTGCGCTGCTCGGTACGCTGTTCATCGACTTCATCGCCGTACGCGGTTTGGGATGGCCGATTGCGCTGCCGCTGATCCTGGTGCTCGGCGGCATTATCGGGCTTGTGCATGGCTGGCTGATCACCCGGCTCAAATTGCAGCCCTTCGTGGTGACGCTCTGCGGCCTGCTGATCTATCGCGGCGTGGCGCGCTTCTACACCGCCGATGGCACCGCGGGCTTCGGCTTCGGGCAGAATTTTCCGGAGCTGGAATTCCTCACCGCGGGCCGGTCATGGGGCGTGCCGAACAGCTTCATCGCGCTGATCGTGATTTCCATCGTCATGTGGGTGGTGCTGCACCGTTCGGTGTTCGGACGCTATCTCTACGCCATCGGCAAAAATGAGGAGGCGGCGAAATATTCCGGCATTCGCACCGGCCGCGTCGTGATGGCCGCCTATGTCATCTGCGGCGTGCTCACGGCGCTGTCGGCGATCTATTTCGCCATGTATACGCGCTCGATCTCGCCGGCCAGCCATGGCCAGTTCTACGAACTCTACGCCATTGCGGCGGCCGTGCTCGGCGGCTTCTCGCTGCGTGGCGGCGAAGGCTCGCTGGTCGGCGTCATCCTCGGCACCGTGCTGTTGCAGGAGTTGCAGAACCTGGTCAACCTGCTCGGCATCCCCTCCTCGCTCAACTTCGCGGTGATGGGCGGCGTCATCCTGATCGGTGTGCTGGTCGACCAGCAATGGGGCGTGTTCCGGGCAAGGCGGCTAATGCTCGAGGCCAGCCGCAAGGGCGCTGTGGCAGCGGAATAGCGCTAAATCACGCCCGACATGTCGGAGAAGGCCATCGCCTTGCGCAGCACCTCAGCGAAGCGCTCGCCGGCAGCTTCGCGCGGGCCGCCATTTTCGATCGAGGTGACGCCGGGTCCTGACAAAGCGACATTGGCGCTGCGAGCAAGGCGAGCCAGCACTTCGCCGCGCGATTCGCGGCCGCGCTTGGCCAGGCGTTCGGCGAGGATTTCCGGCGAGGCGGTGATCTCGACAACCGCCAGATTGGCGTAGCGTTCACGCAGCACCGGAATGACCGCACGCGACACATTGGCGACCGCGACATGGCCGTTGGCGATCGACCAGTCGACATCGGCCGGGATTCCGTAGCGCAGGCCGTGCGCCTCCCAGGAAATGGCGAAAGCGCCGTCGGCCTCGGCCTCGACAAAGGCGGCGTCTGCCAGCGTGTCGTGATCCTCGCTTGCGGCGTCGCTCGGCCTGGTGATGACCCGACGTACGAACTCCAGCCTTGTCTCATCTGCAAACAGCGACCTGGCGTAGCCGATCACCGTATCCTTGCCGGCGCCGCTCGGGCCGACGACAGCGACAAAGACGCCGTTGCGGACCGGAAAGGCCTCGCTGGCGAGTTCGCGTTCGATCGAGGCCGAAACCATCATGCTACCCGGCGGCCCTGGCGCCAGACGGTGCGCACAACCGGCACATGGTCATCGACGCGCACGCGCACGAGGTCGGCGCGTCGGCCTTGTTCAATGACGCCGCGGTCGCTGAGGCCGATAGCCTCGGCCGGGTTCTTCGACACCATGGCGACCGCCTGCGGCAGGGAAATGCCTTCGACGACGTCGCCGAGGAAGAAGGCCGACTGGATCAGGCTGAACGGAATGTAGTCTGACGACAGCATATCAAGCAGGCCGTCGCCGGCCAGCGTGCGGGCCGAGATATTGCCCGAGTGCGAGGCGCCACGCATGACGTTGGGCGCGCCCATCAGCACGCCGAGCCCGGCCTCCTTCGAGGCTTTGGCGGCTTCCAGCGTGGTTGGAAATTCTGCGACGCGCACGCCTTGCTCAATCGCCTCATCGACATGGCCTGATGTGGCGTCGTCATGGCTCGCCAGCACGATGCCGCGCTCCTTGCAGGCAGCCGAGATCGCCACCCGGTTCGGCGCGGAATTCTTCGCCGAGTCCGACATCCGCTTTTCGCAGAACAGCTTGAAATCGCGGTCGGTCAGCTTCAGCTTGCGCTGGTAGTAATAGGCATAGGTTTCGAGGCTGACGAACTGGCGCTGGCCCGGCGAGTGATCCATCAGCGAGGCCAGTTTGACCCGCTCGTCGCCATCGAAATTGGCGAAGGCGGCCAGGCAGTCCGGCGCCGAAACCTCGCAGCGCAGATGCAGGAAATGGTCGGCCCGCAGGCGGTCTTCACGCACGCTGTCCTCGATGGCGTCGGCCAGCTTGCGGATATCGTCGGAGGTGAGGTCGGCATCCTCATCCATGCCGACGCGCAAGGCGTCGAGCACGGTGGTGATCCCTGCGGTGGCGACCTGCGCATCATGGGCGAGCACGGCGGCGATCGGATTCCAGCGCACTTTCGGCCGCGGCGCATAGTGACCCTCGAGATGGTCGGTGTGCAGTTCGACCAGGCCGGGAATGATGTAGTCGCCGCCCATATCTTCGCCGTTTCGGCTTGTCCCGGCGTCGATGCCGGCGACAAGCCCGTCGCGCAGCACCAGCGAACCCTCGACGATCTCGTCGGCAAGCACGATGCGGGCATTTGAGAGAACAGTTTCGGCGGTCATTTCAGGCAGTCCTCGAGGGTGGCGCGGTCAAGCGGTTTTTCTGGCCGGGCGGCGCCCGAGCGCATGATGGGAGAGCACCATGAACGGGGCGCCCGGTTCGGTTTCGACAAACAGCGTCAACGCATCCACCAGCACCGGCTGCTGCAGCACCTCTGCGAACAGGCCGTCGATTGCTGCACGCAGACGTTGGCTTTCCTGTGGCCCGGCCCGGCCGGACAGCGTCATGTGGAAGCGAAAGGTCTCGAAGACATAGGGGTAGCCCCACTGGCAAAGATTGCGGAATTCGGCGGGTTTAAGCGAATCCGGGCTGCGCCGCTCGATCTCGGCCTCGGTCAGCGGCGCGCGAAAACGGTCGAAGCCGAGCACGACGTCATCGGCGAACCGGTTGAGCGGCGGCAGCGGGCCTTCCGGCACCAAAGCGAAGAAGCCGTCGATCTGGCTGACTACAAGGCGCTGGATGGTGACCGTCGGAGTCGCTTCGGCAAAAGCGTCAAGTGCTGCACGCAGCGAGGTTTCCGTTTCGTTGGCGGCCAGCCGGAAGGGTGCCTTCAGCGTCGCATGAAAACCATAGCGCCGCGCCGATGCGGTATGAAACGCGACTTCGGCCGCCGACAGGTCGCCCACGGCCTCGACCGGCCTTGTGGGGGCGCCGAAAGGGTCACGTCCCAGCCAGTTGGCAGCGAGCCGCGCCAGCGGTTCGTCCTGCCTTGGGGTGAAATAAATGGCATAGCGCATCGAAAATCCTCGTTAAAGCGCGCCGCCTCTAGAGGGCTCGATGCGGCGCGCTTTAAGTCTGTTTGCTTTGGCATGTCGTTATCCCAAAACCGCTTCGCACTTTTGGGCGACATGCACCGTCCCGCTGCCATAGGTGATTTCCATGACGGATTGACGAAGCTTCTGAGGGTTTTCGATGGCAAATCGACCAGAAAAGTCCTTAGCCGACGATTTTTTCCAGCTGGACCAACAGCTTGCGCTGTTCAGGCCTTCATCAGCCATTCGTGCTCGGGCGCATTGTAGAATTTCCACGTCCGCTTCGGTCCGGCCATGACGTTGAGATAATAGAGATCATAGCCGTGGCAGGCGGCGCAGGGGTGATAGCCCTTGGGCACCAGCACGACATCGCCGTCCTCGATCGCCATCGCTTCGTCGAGCTCGCGGGCGCCGTTCTTGTCGGCGTCGGTGTAGACGCGCTGGAAGGCAAAGCCCTGCGGCGGGTTGAGGCGGTGGTAGTAGGTCTCCTCGAGATAGGACTCTTCAGGCAGATTGTCCTGGTCGTGCTTGTGCGGTGGGTAGCTCGAGGTGTGGCCGCCGGGCGTGATGACCTCGACCACCAGCAGTGAGTCCGCCGGCTTGCCTTCCGGCAATATGTTGGTGACGTAGCGCGTGTTGGTGCCCTTGCCGCGAATTTCCTGGCCAAGATCGTCGGGCGCGATGACCCGAACCGGCAGGCCGCCGCCAAGGCCTGGGGCCGAGCAGACCGCGAGTTCGAGTTCGGTGTCGGCGGTGACCGACCAGTCCGAACCCTCAGGCACATAGACCGACCAAGGCTTGCCCTCGAAGGGCGACATGCGCTCGCCCAGCAGGCCGAGTTCCCGGCCGCCGGCTTCCGCTTTGCCTTTGCCGGTGACGAAGACCAGGCACACTTCGCGATCGCCCGTCTTTCCCGAGGCGTTTTGACCCGGCTTCAGCCGATGCAGGTCGAACCCGACATAGGTCCAGCCGGCGCTTTTGGGCGTGACATGGGCGACACGGCCATGGCCCTTGTCGGCTTTGACGAGCAGTTTCGACATTGCGGTCATTCCTTCGGTTCGGCTGGAGGCTTGTTCTCTTCAGCCGGCTTGTAGAGATAGAAAAACTGCCAGACGGCATAGCCGGCGAAGCCAAGCGCGATGACGCCCCAGAACGGGGTGCCGGAGGCGAATTCTATTCCCGCCCAGATCACGCAGACGGCGACGACGGCAACGCGCCGCCACAACGGCCGGAAGAACGGGTGCTCGTAATCCTTCATCGGATCGGCTCACGCATTGGGAAAGCCTTGCGTCTCCACCGTGTAGCCGGCGGCCGTCATCACCCGCATCAGTTCCTTGTGGCCGACTTGCGCCATCTTCAGCGGCGGGTTCTTCTTCGGGTCCTGCTCGGCCTCGACGACGAACCAGCCTTCATAGCCATGGTCGGCGAAGCGCTGCACGATGGCGCCGAAATCGAGCGAGCCGTCGCCCGGCACGGTGAAGGCGCCGAGCGCCACGGCGTCGAGGAAGGACTGCTTCGTGCGGTCGAGCCCGTCGATCACGGCCATGCGCACGTCCTTCACATGGACGTGGCTGATGCGCTTGTGGTGGTTGTCGATGGCGCGCAGCACGTCGCCACCAGCAAAGGCGAGATGGCCGGCATCGAGCAGCAGCGGAATACCGTCGCCGGAATGGCGCATGAAGGCGTCAAGCTCCGGCTCCGTCTCGACCACGGCGGCCATGTGATGGTGATAGGACAGCGGCATGCCCTGTTCGGCGCACCATTCGCCGAATTCGGTCAGACGACGGCCATAAGCCTTCATCTCGTCGCCGGTGAGTTTCGGCTTGGTGGCGAGCGGCCTGGAGCGGTCGCCCTGGATCGAGCGGCCGACCTCGCCATAGACGATGCAAGGTGCATTCACCGCCTTGAACAGGTCGATCATCGGCTGGATGCGGTCCTTGTTCTTGCCCATGTCCTCATCGACCAGCGTGCCGGAGAACCAGCCGCCGCAGAGCGTGACGTCGGCCGCTTTGAGGATCGGTAGCATGACAGCTGGGTCGTTGGGGAACCGCCGACCCATTTCCATGCCGGTGAAGCCGGCCGAGCGCGACTGGCGCAGACATTCTTCCAGCGAGACGTCGTCGCTGAGTTCGGCAAGATCGTCGTTCCACCACGCAATGGGGGACATGCCCAGTTTGGCTTTCAAGTCGTCACTCCGGTTTAACAGTTCATCTTCGGCCGCTGGCGCTGCCCCTCATCCGCCTGCCGGCGTTCGTCACTCGAAAAGCGAAGCAGTTGGCTTTTCGTCCGCTGCGCGGACCACTTCTCACCTCCCCGTATAGTGACGGGGAGAAGGCAAGCTAGACCGCGTCAATCGCCGATGGTCTGCATCTGCCGCTTTTCGTCATAGGCCTTGCGCGCCGCGTTGACCTGGCTGCGCGCGGAGACTTCCGGCACCGCGACATCCCACCAATGGCCGCCGGCATCGGTGGAGACAAGCGGGTCGGTGTCGATGACCAGCACGGTGGTGCGGTCGTTCTTTTTCGCTTTCTGCAGCGCGTTCTCCAGGCCGGCGATCGACGGCACTTTTTCCGAAATCGCGCCCATGCTCGCCGCATGCGCGGCAAAGTCGATGTCGGGCAGGATTTCGTGACGCGAGTCCTTCAGGAGGTTGTTGAAGTTGGCGCCGCCGGTGGCCATCTGCAGCCGGTTGATGCAGCCATACCCCCTGTTGTCGAGGAGCACGATGGTGAGCTTCAGGCCGAGCATCACCGAGGTGGCGATCTCGGAATTCAGCATCAAGTAAGAGCCGTCACCGATCATGACGACGACCTCTTCATCGGGCTTAGCCATCTTGGCGCCGAGCCCGCCGGCAATCTCGTAGCCCATGGTCGAGAAGCCGTATTCGGCGTGGTACGAGCCCGGCGCGCCGGCCTGCCAGAGCTTGTGCAATTCGCCGGGCAGACCGCCGGCGGCATGCAGCAGCGTGACCTCAGAACCCATGGCACGCTGCACGGCGCCGATCACCTGCGCGTCGGAGGGGAAGTCGGCGTTGGTCGAGGCCGTGACCTTGCTGGCGTCAAGCTGCCAGGCTTTCTTGCCCGTGGCCGAATTGTCGGTCCAGACGGTCGGCGCCTTCCAGCCCTTGAGCGCCGCACCGAGTTCAGCGAGCCCTTCCGCCGCGTCAGCGACCAAAGGCAGGCCGCGATGCTTGCCGGCGTCGAAGAGCTGCACATTCAAGCCGACGATGGTCTTGCCGGAATTCTTGAACAGTGCCCACGAGCCGGTGGTGAAATCCTGCAGGCGGGTGCCAATGGCGAGCACGACATCGGCTTCTTCGGCCAGCCGGTTGGCGGCCGAGGTGCCGGTGACGCCGACCGCCGCCATGTTGAGCGGATGCGTGTCCGGCAGCGAGGATTTGCCGCCCTGCGTCTCACAGACGGGAATACCGGCGCCCTCGGCGAATTTCGCCAGCTCGTCCGATGCCTGCGAATACAGCACGCCGCCGCCGGCGATGATCAGCGGCTTCTTCGCGCCCTTCAGCGCAGCCACAGCGGCCGCCAGTTCGCCGCGGTCCGGGCGCGGCCGGCGCTGATGCCAGACGCGCTCGGCAAAGAAGCTCTCGGGATAGTCATACGCCTCGGCCTGCACGTCCTGGCAGAGCGACAGCGTCACCGGGCCGCAATCGGCCGGATCGGTCAGCACCTGCATGGTGCGCGCCAGCGCCGGGATGATCTGCTCCGGCCGGGTGATGCGGTCGAAATAGCGCGACACCGGACGGAAGCAGTCATTGACTGTCGCCGTGCCGTCGGAAAAGTCCTCGGCCTGCTGCAGCACCGGATCGGGGATGCGGTTGGCGAAGACATCGCCCGGCAAAAACAGGACGGGCAACCTGTTTACATGCGCGAGTGCCGCCGCCGTCACCATGTTGAGCGCGCCCGGGCCGATCGACGAAGTCGCGGCCATGAAGCGGCGGCGGAAATTGGCCTTGCCATAGGCGATCGCTGCATGCGCCATCGCCTGTTCGTTGTGGGCGCGGAAGGTCGGCAGTTCGTTGCGCACCTGGTAGAGCGCCTCGCCCATGCCGGCGACGTTGCCGTGGCCGAAGATCGCCCAGACGCCGCCGAAGATCGGCACTTTCTTGCCGTCGATCTCGGTCATCTGCTTGCTCAGAAAGCGGGTCAGCGCCTGCGCCATCGTCAGGCGAATTGTCTTGCTCATGGTGTTTTCCTCCGCAGTCCTGTGCCGCGCCTTTATGCTGCTTTACGGCCACGCGCGGCAAGCCACGCTTCGGTCAACTGTTCGAAGCGCGCAGCCATGTCGGCGATAGCCTCGTCATCCGACATCTTGCCGGCCAGCCACTGTTCGGCGGCGTGGACGAAGATGGTGCGGCCAACGGCAAAACCCTTGACGATCGGCGCCTTGGCGGTCGCGGCGAAAGCGGCTTCCAGCTCGTCCTGCGGCGCTTCCAGGCCGAGCAGCACGACGCCCCGGCACCAGGGATCGTGCTTCAGGATCACCGCTTCGATCTTGGCCCAGGCGCCGACCGAGGCCTGCGGCTCGAGCTTCCACCAGTCCGGCTTGATGCCAAGTGCGTAAAGCTCTTCAAGCGCGCGCGGGATCGTCGTGTCGTCGAGCTTGCCGTGCTTGCCGGCGATGATCTCGACCAGCAATTCGCGGCCGACCTTTCGCGCCGCCTCGAACAGGGAGCGCAATTTCTGCTGCTGCTCTTGCTTGAGTTCTGACGGATCGTCGGGGTGATAGAAGCACAGGCACTTGATGCAGTGGTCGACCGGCCATTCCACCAGCTGCGAGCCGATGTCCTGCGAGAATTCGAAGCGCAGCGGCCGCGAGCCCGGCAATTCGACGGGACGGCCGAGCCAGGCAAAGGGATGGCGGGCGAATTCGAACATCGCCTCGCGGCCATGCTTTTCGTCGATCAGCATGCCGTAACCGTCGCGGCCGGCAGCGACCTTGGCCGCAGCCTTGACCGCCAGCACCTTGAAGTCACGAATGCGGGCCGGATCGGCGCCGGTCTTGGCTGCGACATCCTCAAGCTGCACGCGATGGTCGCAGGCGAGCGCCATCAGCGATGGGATGTCGCGCCGACGCGTCGTTGCCCAATGGATGTGGTTGATCGCCTCGTCCTTGCGTAACGCGAGATGCTTGCTGCCGTTCTTGAGGAAGAATTGCAGCTCCTCGAAGGTCGGATATTCCGGCGCGCAGAGCAGCCGCGACACGGCGAAGGCGCCGCAGGCATTGGCCCAGGTCGCCGACGTCGCATGGTCTTCGCCACCCAGCCAGCCGCGCAGGAAGCCGGACATGAAGGCGTCGCCGGCGCCGAGCACATTGTAGATCTCGATCGGAAAACCCTTGCCGACGATGCCGTCTTCGAGACCGTCGCTGATCGGCCCGTCATAGACGATGCAGCCCATGGCGCCGCGTTTAAGTACAATGGTCGCCGAGGACAGCGAACGAATGGTCTTCAGCGCGCTCAGGCAATCGTCGGCGCCCGAGGCGATCATGATCTCTTCCTCGGTGCCGACGATGAGATCGCAATCGGGCAATACTGTCTTCAGCTGCGCCGAGACGCGGTCGGACTTCACATAGCGCTCGAAGCCTTCAGCATGGCCAGCGAGACCCCAAAGGTTGGGGCGATAGTCGATGTCGAACACCACCTTGCCGCCCTTGGCCTTGATGATGCGGATCGCCTTGCGCTGGGCGGCGTCGCTGTTGGGGCGGGAAAAATGCGTGCCGGTGGCGACGATAGACCGCGCCGAGGCGATGAAGGCCTCGTCTATATCTTCCTCGGCTAGCGCCATGTCGGCACAGTCCGAGCGGTAGAAGATCATCGGCGAAACGCCTTCGCTCTCGACCGAGAGCAGCACCAAAGCCGTCAACCGCTCCTTGTCGGTCTTGAGACCGTCGACATTAACGCCTTCGCGCCGCAGCTGTTCACGGATGAAGCGGCCCATCTGCTCGTCGCCGACGCGGGTGAGCAGCGC
Source organism: Mesorhizobium sp. ArgA1 (assembly GCF_053714375.1). Classification (NCBI taxonomy): domain Bacteria; kingdom Pseudomonadati; phylum Pseudomonadota; class Alphaproteobacteria; order Hyphomicrobiales; family Phyllobacteriaceae; genus Mesorhizobium; species Mesorhizobium sp. ArgA1. The sequence goes on along the minus strand of NZ_JBSKBQ010000004.1, from coordinate 49,585 downwards.
CGAGCGCAGCCCGAGCCGGGCCGTGCCGACCGAAATGTTGGCGGGGCAGCCGCCGACCGACTTGGCGAACGAAGTGATGTCCTCCAGCCGCGAACCGATCTGCTGGCCATAGAGGTCGACCGAAGCGCGGCCGATGGTGATGACATCGAGCGGAGCGTATTTCGCATCCACGGCTTCGCTCATTGGAACCTCCCGTCGGTCTTGTTGTCTTTAGAGTGGTTCACCGTTTCCCGAAACGGAGAACCCGTTCTATTTCTTTGTTTTACGCAATTCCCAAGGGAAAAGCGCTTTCGCGCTTTTTCCCGGGGAAACCGCTCACACTTTCCCTGGAATTGCTCTTGCAACGTAGTTGGGGGACACGCGCGAGCGGCAGCGTGGCGCCAGCAATATGAAATAATAATTCCAATCCATAGTCAATATGGAATGAGCATTCCTTCTGTTAAAAGTGCCAACAAGCGGTAGGTCGGGGAGGCTCTGCGGGTCCGGCTCCGTTCACCAGGGAAGCGGACCATCGTCGTTGAAATAGCCGGCGTTCGGTCCATCGGCATCCAGGGTCGCAAGGCGAATGACGATGTCAGCCGCCTGCTGCACGGTGCGGTGGCCTTTGAAGCCGTTCAGGTCGGTAGCGGTATAGCCGGGCGCCGCGGCGTTGATTTTGATGCCGCTCGGCGCGAGCTCGCGGGCGAAGGCCACGGTGATGGCGTTCAGCGCCGTCTTGGAACTGCCATAGCCCATCAGGTTCACCGCCTGGTTCGCGGTGCCGGAATCGAGCGCCCGGCCGATGGATCCCGTGGAACTGCTCACCATGACGATGCGGGCGGCCGGCGCTACAAGCAGCAGCGGCAGGAAGGCCTGGGTTACGCGGATCGGTCCGAACACATTGACCTCATAGGTTGCCCTGATATCGGCCAGATGCTGCTCGCTCGGCGGCAACTCATAATTGATGGCGATACCGGCATTGTTGACCAGCACATCGAGACCGGGGCTTTCAGCGCCGACAGTTTTGGCGGCAGCGGCCACGCTGTCGTCCAGCGTGACATCCAGTTCAAGCCATTGAACGTCCAGGCCTTCGGCGCGCAATTCCTGCGCTGCGGCCGTGCCGCGCTCGGCATCCCTGGCACCGAGCCACACTTTGAAGCCCATTGTCGCCAGCCGCCGGGCGATTTCGCGGCCGATGCCCTTGTTGGCGCCGGTCACCACAGCGGTTTTCGATCGGGTCATTTTCATATCTCCATCTATCCACGTCGAAGACCCAGAGATGGCGTGTCGTGGGGAACGGCGCGCGCCGAAAACTCTCCCACTCTTGCCTAATCCTCTCATGCAGCTTGCGCGGCGTTCATTGATGCGCGATGTTGGCGCCATGCGCGAGGCATTGCGGGAACTGATCGATATCGCCGGTCGCCATGCGCAGGGACGCCGGGCGAGAACGGCGATCCCGCATGTTTCGATCGGCCGCAGCGAAGCCACGACAGCACCCGTGGCGGGCGTGTGGGGTTCCGGGATTCTGTTCGTGCTGCAGGGCGCGAAGACGGTTCTGATCGGCGACAGGGCTCTGCGTTACAATCCCGCCAGCTATTTCATCTACACGGTGGAAACGCCCACCATCAGCCAGATCGTCGAAGCGAGCGCTGGGCGTCCCTACCTTGCCATCGGCTTCACCCTTGATCTGCAGGCCGTTGCCGCCCTCCTTGTCGAGCACGAGCCGGCGCTTGGCGGCGACAGTTTCGCCACCTCGCCCGTCAATGACGATTTGCTCGACGCATTGCGTCGCATACTGCGGCTGCTCGACCGGCCGGCGGAGATTCCCGTGCTGGCCAGCATGCTCGAACGCGAGATGCTGTTTCGGCTGCTGCAGGGACCCCAGGGCGGGAAGCTTCGCCAGCTGGCGCGCACCGATGGCCATCTGTCCCGCATCGGCCAGGCGATCGCCTGGATCCGGACGCATTGCCATCAGCCGATCCGGGTCAGTGACCTCGCGCAGATCGCCCATATGAGCGAGGCTGCCTTTTACCGTCACTTCAAGGCGGCGACGGCGATGAGCCCGATCCAGTATCAAAAGCAGATAAGGCTGCTGGAGGCCCGCCATCTCCTTCTTGCCCAGCCGGGCAACGTTGCCAGCGTCGCTTTTGCCGTCGGCTATGAGAGCGCTTCCCAGTTCAGCCGGGAATACGCCCGCCAGTTCGGGTCACCGCCGGCGCGCGACGCGGCGCGGCTTTCCGCGGCAGGCGAGGAGGCCGTTGAGGTGATCTAGGCCTTGCGCTTGCGGCCGATGCTGCGCCGCTTCTCGCCGACGCCGACGGTCAGCGCCATGGCCAGCGCCATGGTTGCCGACAGCGAGCGGAAGCCGGCGAAATCCGCTTCCGCAACCTCGAACCAGACCTCGGCGAACTGCGCCAGCGGCGAAAAAGAGCTGTCGGTGATGGCAACGATCGGCACGCCCTGTTCGGAAATGCTGCGGGCTTCCTCGATGGTGGCCGGGGCGTATGGCGAGAAACTGATGGCGATGACGGCGTCCGCCGGGGTGGCGAACGCGATCATTTCGGCATTCAGGCCGGCGGCCGATTCAATCAGCTGGTTGCGGATCTTCAGCTTGCCCAGCGCATAGGCGATGTAGGTCGCCACCGGATAGGAGCGACGCTTGGCCAGCACATAGATGGTCTCGGCCTTGGCCAGCAGCGAGATCGCGTCTTCGAGATGCGTCTCGTCCAGCGTGCGCGAAATGTCGTTGAGCGAGGTGCTGGCGGCGGCAACGAAGCCGTCGAAGATAGCGCGGTGGCCCGCTCCTGCATCGGCCTTGGCGCGCAGCGCCTGCAAGCGTTCGTCGTAGGACGAGTTGCGCTCGCGCAGCCGCTCGCGAAACACCTGCTGCAGGCTGGTAAAGCCGTCGAAGCCCAGCTGCTGGGCAAAGCGGATCAGTGTCGATGGCTGCACGCCGGCGGAAGCGGCGATGCTGGCGGCGGTGCCGAAGGCGATATCGTCGGGATTGTCGAGCGCGTAGGCGGCGATCTGGGCAATGCGCTTGGGCAAGGTTTCGCGGCGATCGAGGATCGTGGCGCGCAGCGTCTCGAAGTCGCGAGGTACCCGTTCGTCCATCGTCGGCCCGTCCAAGCTTATCCGTGAAACGTCCTCTGTGCCCCATCATAGCGAGCCTGCGCAAGAACGCCATAAAAAATGAGGCAGACATTCCATTTCGGAGCAAAATGGACTAATTCATCCACCGAGGATTTTATCCAGTGGAGAAGAAGATGGTCGGCGTCGGTCTTATCGGCACGGGTTTCATGGGCAAGTGCCACGCCATTGCGTGGAGCGCCGTCGGCGCCGTCTTTCCCGATGTCGCCAAGCCCAGGCTGGTCCATCTCGGCGAGGTCAATGAGGAGCTGGCCAGGCGCAAGGCCGGCGAGTTCGGCTTCGCCAAGGCGTCGGGCGACTGGCGCGCCGTCGTCGACGACCCGGAGGTCGATATCGTCTCCTTGACCACGCCCAACCAGTTTCACCCGGAAATGGCCATCGCCATCCTCGAAGCCGGCAAGCATCTGTGGTGCGAAAAGCCTATGGCGCCGAGCTTTGCCGAGGCCGAGGCGATGGCAGCCGCGGCGAAGAAATCGGGCAAGGTCGCGGCGCTGGGTTACAACTACATTCAGAGCCCGGCGATCCGCCACATCGGCGCGCTGCTCGACGAGAAGATCATTGGCGAGGTCAACCATCTGCGCATCGAGATGGACGAGGACTTCATGGCCGACCCGGAAGCGCTGTTCTTCTGGAAGCATGAGGCCGCCTCCGGCTATGGCGCGCTCGATGATTTCGCCGTGCATCCGCTGTCGCTGGTCTCGGCACTGTTCGGCCGCGTCGCCAAAGTCATCTGCGACATGGCAAAGCCCTATGCCGATCGCAAGGTTGCCAGCGGCGGCCGCCGCGCGGTGGAGACCTACGACATTGCCAGCGTGCTGATGCATCTGGAGAACGGCATTGCCGGCACGCTGCTGGTCAACCGTTCGGCCTGGGGCCGCAAGGGCCGCATCGCCATCCAGATTTTCGGCTCGAAAGGCTCGATCCTGTTCGACCAGGAGCGGATGAACGAAATCCAGCTCTATGTCACCGCCGATCGCCCGACGGAGCAAGGCTACCGCACAATATTGGTGGCACCGCACCACAAGCCCTACGACGCCTTCCTGCCGGCGCCGGGCCATGGCCTCGGTTTCAACGACCTCAAGATCATCGAATGCCACGAATTGCTGACGCGGCTTGCCGGCAAGCCGGCGCGGGTGATCGAATTCGCCCAAGGGCTGGAGATCGAGCGCACCGTCCATGCGATGGCGCGCTCTTTCCAAGAGAAGCGCTGGGTGGACGTGCGTTAAACCCACTCATTTCAACCGGCCGCAGCAGAGGCGTTCGCCTCCCAGCCGTCGACCCAGACCTGCCGCAGGCGATCACCTTCGCCCTTGAAGCGTAAGCCGGTCGGCTGGCAATCCTCGATGCGGTCACTGCGGAAATTGCGGATCGCCTGGCGCAACTCGCACCAGGCGACGATGTTGGCGGTCTCGGCATAGTAGATCAGCGCGATCGGGCGGATCAGCCGCTCGGAGGCGCGGCCCATTTCGTCGCGATAGGAGAGGTCGAGCTTCTCCTCGTCGCGTATGGCGCGCCGCACCAGCGCCAGATCGATGGTGCCGATTGCGGGCGCGGCAAAACCCCAGACATGAAGAGCGTTGGTGTCGAACGCCTGGCGCAAGGGTGGCGGCACCGCGCCGGCGATCTTGGCGCTGACGCGCTTGGCCGCCTGCTTGAGCTCGCTATCCCCGGTGCGTTCGAGCAGCGCCAGCGACAGCACGATCGCCTCCATCTCCTCGATTGAAAACATCAGCGGCGGCAGGTCGAAGCCGGGGCGCAATATATAGCCGATGCCGCGCCCGCCCTCGATCGGCACGCGCATCGCCTGCAGGGCGGCGATGTCGCGATAGATCGAGCGCACCGTCACTTCCAGCTGCCCGGCAATCATCGCCGCCGTTACCGGCTGCCTTGCCAGCCGCAGGATCTGGATGATCTCGAACAGGCGCGACGCCTTGCGCATTTCCTCTCCCCGATCAAACGCTACTGACACACCCCCGTCAGTTGGGCTGGCTTATAGCACTGCCTATCGGCTTGAAAATCAACAAATTCCTCTGGGGCATCCCGGCGCGAGGCGACAGGCAACTGACATGAGCTACGCAGAAAATCTCTGGCTGTTCTTTATCCTGCTGTTCGGCATCATCATCGTGCCCGGGATGGATATGCTGTTCGTGCTTGCCAATGCGCTGACCGGTGGCCGCGACAGGGGCCTCGCAGCGACCGGCGGCATCATGGTCGGCGGCATGGTGCACACGCTGAATGGCGCCATCGGCGTCGGTCTGCTGATGCATTTCGTGCCGATCCTGTTCAAGCCGCTGCTGCTGGCCGGCGCCGCCTACATGGCCTTTATCGGCATCACACTGATGCGCAGTTCCATCACCGTCGGCCATGACGGGCCAGCCGGCAGCCGTTCGGCATGGAAGGCGTTCCGCCAGGGTCTTATGACCTGCCTGATCAACCCGAAGGCCTATCTGTTCATCCTCGCCGTCTATCCGCAGTTTCTGAAGCCGGCTTACGGCCCGATCTGGATGCAGGCGACCGTCATGGGCCTGCTGACGGTTCTGACCCAAGCCGCCATCTATGGCGGGCTGGCCATCACGGCCGGCCGCAGCCGCACGCTGCTGGTGGCTAATCCGCGGGCGACGGCGATTGCCGGCCGGGCGGCCGGGCTGCTGCTGTTTGCGGTTTCGGTGTTTACGGCATGGGAGGGGTTGAGGGCAGCGTAGATGGCGCTCCCCCTCTCCGTCTCGGCTTCGCCGAGCCACCTCTCCCCCACTTTGTGGGGGCGAGGAACCCAAGCCTTTCAACGCGGCGACCTCAGCGATTGGCGTTTCCTCGCCCCCATGAAATGGGGGAGAGGTGGCCGCGAAGCGGTCGGAGAGGAGGATGGCGCTGCCGTGTGCGATTGCCTCTCAAGCCGCGCCCTGCCGGCTGTCCAGCATGGCGCGGCGGGCTGAGCGGCGCCATTCCACCGCACCTGCCAGGCCGTGCAGCACGGTCTCGGTGGTTGCCCAGTCGATGCAGCCATCGGTAATGCTCTGGCCATAGGTGAGCGGCTTGCCCGGCACCACGTCCTGGCGGCCTGCGACCAGATTGCTCTCGATCATGACGCCGATGATGCGCTCGTCGCCCGCCGCCACCTGGCCGGCCACATCGGCCGCCACCTTGGGCTGGTTCTCCGGCTTTTTGCCCGAATTGGCGTGGCTGACATCGATCATCAGCCGGGGCGCCACACCGATGCGGGCGAGTTCGACCGAGGCGGCCTCGACGCTCGCCGCATCATAGTTGGGCTGGACGCCGCCGCGCAGGATGACGTGGCAGTCCTCATTGCCGGATGTCGCAGCGATCGCGCTGCGCCCACCCTTGGTCACCGCCATGAAATGATGCGGCTGGGCAGCCGACTTCACCGCTTCGGCGGCAATCCTGAGATTGCCGTCGGTGCCGTTCTTGAAGCCGACTGGGCAGGACAGGCCTGACGCCAGCTCGCGATGAATCTGGCTTTCGGTGGTACGCGCGCCGATGGCGCCCCAGGCGACGAGGTCGGCAATGTATTGCGGGATCGTCATGTCGAGGAATTCGGTCGCCGCCGGCAGGCCGAGATTGTTGACGGCCGACAACACGTTGCGCGCCATCCGCAGCCCCTTCTCTATGTTGAAGGAGCCGTCGAGATCAGGATCGTTGATCAGGCCCTTCCAGCCGACAGTGGTGCGCGGCTTTTCGAAATAGACGCGCATGACGATCTCGAGCCGATCGGACAGGGTCTCGCGCAGCGCCGCCAGACGGCTGGCATAGTCAACGGCCGCGACCGGATCGTGGATGGAACAAGGGCCGACGATGACAACAAGTCGATCGTCGGCCCCGGTCAGGATGGAGTGGATGGCGTTGCGTGATGCGGCAACGGTGCGCGTTGCCGTCAGCGTGCGCGGAATCTCCCGCATCACCTGGTCCGGCGTGCTCAGTTCTCGAATTTCCATGACCCGAAGGTCGTCTGTGGTGGTCAACACGGCTTTCTGCTCCTGTTTTCTTAGGAGACCTGCCGGCTGAAACAAAAAAGCCGCCAGGTCTGGCGGCTTGTCGGACTTGTTGCTGCAATCTTCAGATCGAGCGCAATCCTCCCGCCGCCAGCGAGCTGCTAAAGTACCAATACGTGGCGAACAGGTTGATCATGGGGGCTCATATAGTCGATGCGGAGGCGCTTGTCACGGGGGTGTTTAGCGCCCCTCTCCCCGTCCCTATACGGGGAGAGGGTGACGGCAGGCAGGTGAGGGGCGGCGCGAACGCCGGAGAGATGAGGCGGGCATTGGCTTTCATGCTGAGCTTGGACCCGGAAACTGTTAAAGTCGGCGCTGCCCCTCATTGCCCTGCCGGGCATTTCTCCCCGTATAGTGACGGGGAGAAAGGGCCAGCGGACTCGCCGGCCTTACTCCGGCGATGTCCCCGCTACATTCTGATCATAATCCACCAGCGACCCGGTCATGACGCCGGATTGCGGGCTGGCCATGTAGCTGATCAGCCGCGCTAGCTGGTCCGGTTTCACCAGTTGGCCCATCGGCTGGCCGGCCTCGGCCTTTGCCAGCCAGTCGTCGGAGGCGCCGTGCCACTTCTTCTGCACGATGTCCTCGCCTTCGGTGTCCATCCAGCCGGGCAGCACGGCGTTGCAGCGGATGCGGTTGGAGCGGTAGGCGTTGGCGACGTTCTTGGTCAGCGTCGCCAGCGCGCCCTTGCTGGAGGAATAGGGCGCGAGGAACGACTGACCGCAATGCGCCGACATCGACAGGACATTGACGATCGAGCCCGGCGCTTTCTTCTCCAGCAGATGCGCCACGACGCCCTGCATCAGGAAGAAGGGGCCGCGCACATTGGTGGCAAATATCTGATCGAACGTTTCCTCGGAGGTTTCCACCAGCGAACCACGCGCGGACGTGGCGGCGGCGTTGACCAGCGCGTTGATGGTGCCGAAATGCGAGATGGCGGTCGTCACCGCACGCTTGCAGTCGGCCACTTTCGAGACGTCGGCGCTGATGAAGATGGCGTCGACGCCCAGCTTCTTGAAATGGGCAACGGCCTTGTCGCCCTTCTCCTGCGAGCGGCCGATAAGCGCCAGCGCCCGGCAGCCCTCATCGGCAAGTGCTGTGGCGACAGCGAAGCCGATGCCTTGCGCGCCGCCGGTGACGATGGCGCGCGTTTTCGAATTGCGATCGGCTGATGTGCTCATCGCTCTGCTCCTGGCTTGGGATTCCGGTTCTTACTTGTCGAGGCGGACGGTCTTGCCCGTCGTCGCCGACTTCAGCGCGGCATCGGCCAACTTCAGCGCCACGAGGCCGTCGGCGCCGCTGGGCGATGCCTTCTTGCCCGAGGTTGCGGCGGCGATGAAGGCGGCGATCTCGATGGCGTAGGCGTCGAGATAGCGGGTCATGAAGAAGTCGTGCAGTGGCGGGCGGGTATAGCCCTTGTCGTTGGCGACCTCGATCGACACCGGCCGCTGGTTTTCGGCGGCGACCATGCCTTTGGAGCCATGCACCTCGATGCGCTGGTCATAGCCATAGGTGGCGCGGCGCGAGTTCGAGATGACGGCCTGTTTGCCGGAAGCGGTCTCGAGGATGACGCTGACGCTATCGAAATCGCCGGCTTCGCCGATTTTTTTGTCCACAAGCACCGAGGCATGGGCGCTGACCGCCACCACCTCCTCGCCGAGCAGGAAGCGGGCCATGTCGAAGTCGTGGATGGTCATGTCGCGAAAAATGCCGCCCGAGCGCTTGATGTAGTCTATCGGCGGCGCGCCCGGATCGCGCGAGGTGATGGTGACCATTTCGACCGTGCCGATGGCGCCGTCGTCGATCGCCTTGCGCACAGCGGCGAAATGCGGATCGAAGCGGCGGTTGAAGCCTACCATCAGCGTCGCCTTGGCCTTCTCGACCACGGCCAGGCACTTCTCGACGCGCTTGACGTCGAGGTCGATCGGCTTCTCGCAGAAGATCGCCTTGCCGGCCTTGGCGAAGCGCTCGATCAGGTCGGCATGGGTGTCGGTCGGCGTGCAGATGACGACGGCGTCGATGTCTTTGGCTTTCTCGATGGCGTCGATGGTGCGCACTTCGGCGCCATAGGCTGACGCCAGTTCTGTCGCTGCCTTCTCGAAGGCGTCGGCGACGGCAACCAGTCTGGCCTGCGGGTTGGAGCCGACGGCGCGGGCGTGGACCTTGCCGATGCGGCCGGCACCGAGGAGGGCGAAGCGAACAGTCATGGAAATTTCCTTTGAGGGATTGGTTCGAGAGAGAGGTGGATCCACCTTCCTGTCAGGGAAAGGTGGCAAGGCTATTTTTCCAGCGCGCCAGAAACCGGATGACCATCCTGTTCAGGCCGCAAGGTCTGCCTCGCCGGTCTTGGCGCCGGTGATGTAGGAGACGATGTCGTTCCCGTCAGTGTTCTCCTTGCGCAGATTGGCGACGATGCGGCCGCGCCGGAAGACGACGATGCGGTCGCACAGGTCGAACACCTGGCGCATATTGTGGCTGATCAGGATCAGCGGCTCGCCATTGTCCTTCAGCGTACGGATGATGTTTTCGACCTGCGCGGTCTCCTGCACGCCGAGCGCCGCCGTCGGCTCGTCCATGATGATCAGCTTGGAGGCGAAGGTCGCGGTGCGGGCGATCGCCACGCATTGCCGCTGGCCGCCCGACATGTGGCGGATGGTGTTGGACAGATTGGGGATTTTCACCGCCGTCCGCACGAGCGCCGCCTCGGTCGCCTTGCGCATGTATTTGCGGTCGAGGATCGAGAACGGACCGAGGTTGAACAGCACCTTTTCGCGGCCGAGGAACAGGTTCGACGGCACATCGAGATCGTCGGCCAGCGCCAGGTTCTGGAACACCGTTTCGATGCCCGCCGTGCGGGCCTCGATCGGCCCGGCAAAATTCACTTCCTTGCCGTCGAACCAGATCTGGCCGCTGGTGCGTTGCTCAACAGCGGTGATCTGGCGCACGAAGGTCGACTTGCCGGCGCCATTGTCGCCCATGATGGCGACATGCTCGCCCTTGCGCAGCTCGAAATTGGCGCCTTCGAGCGCATGCACGCCACCATAGCGCTTGGTGAGGTTTTCGGTCTTCAGGACGATGTCTGACATGGTCAAGCCCTCAATGCCCGCATGCGCTGACGCCACTGGTCGAGAACGACCGCGCCGACGATGATCACGCCCTTCACCATCTCCTGATAGTAGGCGTCGAGGCGCAGGAAGGTGAAGCCGGAGATGATGACGCCGAAGATCAACGCGCCGATCACCGTGCCGATGATAGAGCCACGGCCGCCCGACAACGAGACGCCGCCGATGACCGCCATGGCGATGGCGTCGAGTTCATACATCACACCCATGCCGGACTGGGCGGTCAGGTTCTTGGAGCACAGCACGACCGCGGCGAGCGAGGCAAGAATGCCGGCGATCGTGTAAACGAGGATCTTGTGATTGGGGATCTTGATGCCGGACATACGCGCGGCATCCTCGTTGGATCCGATGGCATAACAATGCTTGCCGTAGCGCGTATAGGTCAGGATCAGCTGAAACAGCACCGCCAGCGCCAGGAAGATGATCACCGGCCTCGAGCCGGTGCTGATGGCGGCAAAACTGTCGGTGGGAAACGAGATCGGCTGGCCTTTGGACCACCATTTGGCGATGCCGCGCGCGGTGATCATCATGCCGAGGGTGGCGATGAAGGGCGGGATGCGCGTGTAGGCGATCAACGAGCCGTTGATCAGGCCGGCGAGCATGCCGCAGCCGATCGCGACCAGCACCGGCACGATGACCGGCAGGTCGGTCCAGCCTTGCGCCAGGAACATCGCCTTGGGGTTGGGGTTGCCGTTGACCGTCGCCACCTGGGCAAAACTCATGGCGATCATGGCGGTGGCGCCGACGATCGAGCCCGAAGACAGGTCGATGCCGCCGCAGATGATCACCTGCGTGACGCCGATGGCGATGATGCCGACGATGGACACCTGAAGGATGATGATCTGCAGGCGGGCTTCATTGAAGATGCCGGCGACGTTGTCGCGGGTGTTGAACAAAAAGGAGTCGCCGAGAAAGATGCGGCCGATCAGTTCGAAGACGATGACGAGGATGACGAGCGCCAGGAAGACGTTGAATTCGGCCGGCCATATGCGCTTCTTTGCGTCATAGCTGACCCCGCCGACGCCATGCGATGTCTGTGACAATCTTCGATCCTCCGTCAGCCGCGGTCGTTCCTCGCCGCCTTGCCGGCAGCGAGGGAAGAAGGAGCGGCGCTGTCTTTTGTGTGAGAGCGCCGCTCCGTATGCGTACGGCTCAGTTCTTCTTCAGGAACTTGTCGATGTTGGCAGGCGTCACGAGCTGGAAGGGCACGTAGACCTTGTGCTCGACCTTCTCGCCCTTGGCGAGCTTCAGTGCTGCATCGAGTGCGCCAGCGCCCTGGCCGGCCGCGTCCTGGAACACGGTGGCGTCGAGGTCGCCGGCCTGCATGGCTGCAAGCGCGTCCTGAGTGGCGTCGACGCCGCCGACGACGACCGACTTCATGTCGACGTTGGCGGCCTTCATCGCCTGGATGGCGCCGATGGCGCTTTCGTCATTGTTGGCGATGACGCCGTCGAACGGCTTGCCGGTCGAGAGCCAGTTGGTCATCAGGTTCTGGGCTTCGTCGCGATTCCAGTTCGAGGTCTGCTTGTCGATGATCTTGATGAAGCTGCACTCCGGCGTGGCGATGACATCGTCGATGTCCTTGGTGCGCTGCACGGCGGCCTGGTTGGAAAGCTCGCCCATGATGACATAGACATTGGCTTCCTTCTTGCCGGCCTCAGTGAACAGGCGGCAGACTTCCTTGGTCTCGAGCGTGCCGGAATCGGCCTCGTTGGAAGCGACGAAAGCCTGGTTGTCCGGCAGCGTGTCGACATTGACCGGCTCCCGGTTGACATAGACGAGCGGGATCTTGGCTGCCGCCGCGGCATCCGACATCGCCTGCGTGGCCGAAGTGTCGACCGGGTTGACGATGATGGCGTCGACACCCGAAGCGGCGAAGTTCTTGATCTGGTCGAGCTGCTTGGCGACGTCGTTCTGCGCGTCCTCGACCTGCAGCTCAACGCCGCTCATGCCCTTGGCCTGCTCGATCATGCCGTTGCGCAGCACGGTCAGGAAGTTGTCGTCGAACTTGGCCATCGAGACGCCGATCTTGGCGGCGAAAGCGGACGAACTCATCAGCGCCGCGAAGGCGACGCCCAAAATCAGTTTCTTCATTGTGTTTCTCCTCCACATTTGGTGTCCGGCTGCACCGATCTACCCGGAATCCCCGATCGCCCGAGGAATCTCTCCCTGATATCGTCTCTGTTCCGGATGGCGTTTTCCCAAGGATTGGAACGCCAGGCTCCCTGTTTGAAACAGATGTTCCGGAACGAAAGAACCAAAATCCCTAGCTGGTGAAATATTTATTCCATTTTTCCGAGACGTCAAGAGCCATTCCAAAACCGGGTGAAGGATTTTCGGAGGATGGGCCTGTCACTTCGCCATCGTAGGGTGGAGCAGTGCGAAGCGACGTCGCGGGAACCCCGGGATCCATGCTGCGACCTCCGCTGGCGTCGCAAACGTTAGATATTCTCCGGCAGATAAATATCGAACGGCAAAAACGTCTGGCCCGGCGCGTTGGCGGCGCCCGTCTCTATGGCATGCGCCATCAGGTCGACCAGCTCCCGGCTGAGTGCCGCCAGCGGTGTCGAGATGACCATGGTCAGGATGCCGTCTGCCAAAGCCGCGCGCGACACCGCCGTGATCTCGTTGCAGATGACGGCCGGCATTTCGGCCGGCTTGGCTTGCCTTAACGCCGCGACCGCGCCTTCCATGCCGCCGCCGGCCACATAGCAGCCGACGAGATCGGGGTGGCGGCCGAGAAGATTGAGCAGCGTGTCCTGGGTGATCTCGTTGGCCTCGAGATTGACCAATGTTTCCAGCAAGGTGAACTCCGGCGCCTGCTCGCGGAAGAAGGAGCGGAAGCCGATTTCGCGCAGTTCATGGCCGTGGAAGCGGTGGCTGCCGACGAACAGCGCGACCTTGCCTGGTCGCATCGCCGCTTTCGAGATCATCCAGGCCGCGGAGCGGCCAACCTTGCGGTTGTCGAGGCCGACATAGCCCTCGCGAATGCCGGCGGCGAAGTCGGACAGCAGCGAAAAAACCGGCAGACCCTTGGCCTTCATCTCCTCGACGGCGGCCGTCACTGTCGGGTGATCTGGCCCGACCAAAGCGACGGCCCGGCATTTGGAAGCCAGCTTGCGGGCGCGCTCGACGATTTCTTCAGGCGTCAGCGAGTCTGCGAAATCGATCATGGCGACGCCACGAAAGCGCGGCGATTGCGATACGGCCAGCTCAAGCTGGCGCGCAAATTCGCTGTAGAAGACGTAATTGCCCCTGAGCAGCAGGAAGCCGAGCCGATACTCCGGTAGCTCATGGCGCAGGCGCTGCTTGATCAGGCCGGCAGCGTGATAGCCGATCTCCGTCGCCGCCTCATAGACGCGGCGCGCCGTTTCCTCGCGCACCGGCAGGCGGCTGTTGAGCACGCGATCGACCGTAGCAACGCTGACGCCGGAAATGCGCGCCAGGTCGGTGATGGTCGGCCGTTTTGCCATGCTCGCCTCGTCGGGTTCGTCCGAAGCTTACTACATCATCCTGATAGGAAATGATAGAAACTATCTTTGTGATGTTGAGTCTATCATCGGTCGGCGCTATTTTCACGCTCGAAGCCAGGCTGGCATTCGCTGGAGCGAGCGCCGTTGCCGTGGGAGGCAATCATGACCGCAACACCCTTCCGGCGCGACTACAGCCTGATCGGCCGCGACGCCAAGCTCGCCGTCGAGACAGGGCTTTCGGCCGCCGAGTGGTATCACACCGACATTCCGCGCAAGCAGATGAAGGAGCTGATGCAGCGCTCCGACGGGCCGGCGATCCGCGACACCGCGATCTGGCTCGCCGCGTTGATCCTGAGTGCGGCCGGCGGCGCCTGGTTCTGGGGTACGTGGTGGTGCGTGCCGTTCTTGTTCGTCTATGGCGTGCTCTACGGCTCCTCGACCGACTCCCGTTGGCACGAATGCGGCCATGGCACGGCCTTCCGCACGCAGTGGATGAACGATGCCGTCTACCAGCTCGCCTGCTTCATGATCATGCGCAACCCGGTGACCTGGCGCTGGAGCCACACGCGCCACCACACCGACACCATCATCGTCGGCCGCGATCCCGAAATCGCCGTCATGCGGCCGCCGGACCTTTTGCGTGTGGTGCTCAACTTCTTCGGCATTCTCGACGCCTGGAATGCGATGTCAGACATGCTGCGCAATGCCGCCGGCGTCATCAGCGCCGCCGAAAAAACCTTCATTCCCGAGCAGGAGCAGCCTAAGGCGATCCGTGTGGCCCGCATATGGCTCGCCATCTACATCGCGGCCATCGGCTTGGCCCTCTACCTGCATTCCTGGCTGCCGCTGATGCTGATCGGCCTGCCCCGCCTCTATGGCGCCTGGCATCACGTCATGACCGGGCTGCTGCAGCATGGCGGCCTCGCCGACAATGTCATTGACCACCGCCTGAACAGCCGCACGGTGCTGATGAACGCGGTCAGCCGCTTCATCTACTGGAACATGAATTACCATGTCGAACACCACATGTTCCCGATGGTGCCCTTTCACGCGCTGCCCAGGCTGCATGCACTGATCAAGCACGATCTGCCGGCGCCGACGCCGTCGATGCTTGCCGGCTATCGCGAGATGATCCCCGCTTTCCTGCGCCAGTTGCGCAACGAGGACTATTTCATCAAGCGCGAATTGCCGCCGACCGCCAGGCCGTACCGCGAGGAATTCCACAACGATGCCGTCGCCGCCGCAGCGGCGGAATGAGCGCGGCGATCCGATTTTCGGGGAGGTACAAATGAGCGACTGGGTCGAGGCCTGCGCCGCCGGTGACATTGATGAAGAGGATGTGATGCGCTTCGATCATGGCGGCCGCACCTTCGCCATCTATCGCAGCCCGGACAACGACTATTTCGCCACGGATGGCCTTTGCACTCATGAAAAGGTGCATCTCGCCGACGGGCTGGTGATGGACGACATCATCGAATGCCCCAAGCACAATGGCCGCTTCAACTACAAGACGGGCGACGCCCGTGGCGCGCCGGTATGCGTCAACCTCAGGACCTATCCAGTCAAGGTCGAGGCCGGCAAAGTGCTGATCCAGATCGGATGACTGATATGAAGCGCGGGATGGTCATCATCGGCGCCGGGGAATGTGGCGGACGGGCAGCGCTGACGCTGCGCGAACTCGGCTATGGCGGGCCGGTGACGCTGGTCGGTGACGAACCGCATCTGCCCTATGAGCGGCCGCCTTTGTCGAAGGACGCGATGACGAGCGATGCGCCCGAGATCAAGGCGATCGCCAGTGATTCGCTTCTGGCCGAACGCGCGATCCGGCATATCCATTCGGTTCAAGCGGTGGCGATCGACCGCACGGCACATACGGTCCGGCTGACCGACGGCTCGGTCCTGCCCTATGACAAGCTGCTGCTGGCAACCGGCTCGACGCCGCGCAAACTGCCGATGCCGGGGTTGGGTGAGCGCTGTGTCTATCTCCGCACCTTTGCTGATGCGCTCGCCATTCGCAGCCACCTGAGCCCGGCAAACCGCATCGCCATCATTGGCGGCGGCTTCATCGGCCTCGAACTCGCTGCGGCGGCGCGCAAGCTCGGAGCGGCGGTCACCGTCATCGAGGCGCAGCCGCGCATCCTGATGCGCGGGGTGCCGGCCGAGATCGCTGAAGTCATCCATGCGGCGCATGAGGCCGAAGGCGTGGCCGTGCTCACCGGCGCAGGGATCGCTTCCATAGCCGACGATGGCGCCGAGGTCAGCATCACATTCGCCGATGGACGATCAATCGTCGCCGACCTCGCCGTCATCGGCATCGGCGCCGTTCCGGTCACCGCGCTGGCAGCGGAAGCGGGGCTGGCCATCGACAACGGCATTGCCGTTGACGCCACGCTTTGCACCGACGATCCGGATATCTTTGCCGCCGGCGACTGCTGTTCGTTTCCACTCGCTGTCTATAACGGCCGGCGCGTGCGGCTGGAGGCCTGGCGCAACGCCCAGGAACAGGGTGCGCTGGCGGCGAACAATATGCTGGGGGCGGCCGAGGCACATGCGGCGGTGCCGTGGTTCTGGTCGGATCAGTACGGCCTGTCGCTGCAGATTGCCGGGCTTTCCGACGAAGGAAAAGGCGCCGTGCGCCGCGACCTCGGCGACGGCGCATTCATTCTTTTCCACCTCGCCGAGGATGGCAGGCTGGTGGCGGCGAGCGGCATCGGCCCCGGCAATGCGGTGGCGCGCGACATCAGGCTGGCCGAGATGCTGATCGCCAAGCGGGCGAGGCCGGCGCCGGAGGCTTTGGGATCGCAGGCGGTGAAGCTGAAGTCATTGCTGGCGGCGTAAGGGCTGACTTACCCAGACCTGCGGGAGCGGCACCGCCCCACCCGGACCTTTGGTCCGACCTCCCCACAAGGGGGAGGTAGAGGGCCGCGCGCCTAAAACAGCGCCTTCAGCTCGTCCAGCTTGTCGTTGACCAGCCAGCCGTAATAATTCTCTTCCGGCAGTTTCACCGGCTCGCCGGCGGCGCGGCGCTTGTCGTTCTCGGCCTTCAGCGCATAGGCGCGCTGTTCGGGGTTGCCGACATTGTACAGCGTGGCGGTGAGCCCCGGATTGCCCGAAATGTCGAAGCCGGCAATGTTCTTATAGGCGTCGATCGACTTGCGGATCGTCGCCGCCACATAGGGCAGCGTCAGATCCGGATCCATGATCGTCTTGTAGACCCCATTCGGATCGCCGACATCGAGCTCCGGCAGTCCCGAAACCTTGTGCACGAGATCGCTCATCTGCAGCGCGGTCAACGGGTTGAGTTGGCCCAGGCCAAAGGTCTGGCCGGCATAATAGGGCTGGAAGAAGGTGGCGCCGAAGCGGTCGTTGGGAAAGCTCGTCCCGCCGACGGTCTTGCCGCGGAAAGAGTGGTTCCACACCTGCTCGCGGCATTCCCACAGATCGTAGCTGTCCGACATTGTGCATTTCTTGAATTCCGGCCGTTGCACGAAATCGGTGATGTCCTCGCCGTCATAGGCGAAGGACAATTTGCTGGAGAGGTAGGAAATCGCCTTGACGTAGTAGGTCTGCAGCCGGTCATAGGCGTCGACATTGTAGGTGTGCTCGCCGACGATGGCGCCGACGATGTGCAAGGGGTTGATGCCGTAAGCGGCGGCCGCCTTCTTGATCTTGCCGCGCAGTTCCGCGTCGCTCTGCAGCAGCGCATAGACCTTGCGGTATTTGGCCTGGAAGGTGGTGTTGGTGGCCTGGGTGCGACGGCTGGAGGCGCCGGGTATGTCTGGCTGCACGGCGTTGCGGTTGCCCGCCGGCACCAATGTTGCCGCGTCGGCGGCGAACAGCGTCGCCGCCAGCGTCAAGCCGAGAATGATCAGGATCAGTTTTTTCATGCCGCCGCCTAAAGAATTGCCGCGCAAACTAGGGAGTGCTCCCGGTTGAGTCGAGAGCGCCCCGTCGCACGGCAAGACGAAAGGTGGCCGCATGGTACCATCCGGCCACACATCATGCAGTTTGCCGGAAATTGTTGCCTGAACCGGCGCCGGACTGATCCGGCGCCCCCGTTTAAAGGATGAATCGCGACAAATCTGTGTTTCTGGAGAGGTCGCCGACATGCTTTTCCACATAGGCGGCGTCGATAGTGACGCTGGTGCCGTTGCGGTCCGGCGCGTCATAGGAGATCTCGTCCAGCACGCGCTCCATCACCGTCTGCAGGCGTCGGGCGCCGATGTTCTCGACACTGGCGTTGAGGTCGACGGCGATGCCGGCCAGCGAATCGATGGCGTCGTCGGCGAAGGTCAGGTCGACGCCTTCCGTCTTCATCAGCGCGATGTACTGCTTGATCAGGCTGGCCTCGGTCTCGGTGAGGATGCGGACGAAATCGTCCTTTTCCAGCGCCCTCAGTTCGACGCGGATCGGCAGGCGGCCCTGCAATTCCGGCAGCAGGTCTGACGGCTTCGAGACATGGAAGGCGCCCGAGGCGATGAACAGGATGTGGTCGGTCTTCAACGGTCCGTATTTGGTTGCCACGGTCGTGCCTTCGATCAGCGGCAGAAGGTCGCGCTGCACGCCTTCGCGTGAAACGCCGGCGCCCATGCCGCCCTCGCGCGAGGCGATCTTGTCGATCTCGTCGAGGAAGACGATGCCGTCATTTTCCGTCGCATCCAGCGCCCGGCGCACCACCTCGTCCTGGTCGAGCAGCTTGTCGGACTCGTCGTTGACCAGCAGCGCGTAGGACTCCTTCACGGTGGTCTTGCGCGCCTTGGTCTTCTTGCCGCCCATCGCCTTCGACAGCATGTCGTTGATGTTGAGCACGCCGATATTGGCGCCCGGCATGCCGGGAATCTCGAAGCCGGGCATGCCGCCAGTGCCGGTATCGGCAACCTCGATCTCGATCTCCTTGTCGTCGAGCTCGCCGTCGCGCAGCTTTTTGCGAAAGGAATCGCGCGTTGCCGGGCTCGCCGTCTTGCCGACCAGGGCTTCCAGAACGCGCTCCTCGGCGTTGAGGTGGGCGCGCGCCTTGACGTCCTCGCGCATCTTGTCGCGCACCAGGCCGATGGCGATCTCGACGAGGTCGCGGATGATCTGCTCGACATCACGGCCGACATAGCCGACCTCGGTGAACTTGGTCGCCTCGACCTTGACGAAGGGCGCTCCGGCGAGCCGCGCCAAGCGGCGCGAGATCTCGGTCTTGCCGACGCCGGTCGGGCCGATCATCAGGATGTTCTTCGGCATCACCTCTTCGCGCATCTGGCCTTCGAGCTGCTGGCGGCGCCAGCGGTTGCGCAAGGCGATGGCCACGGCGCGCTTGGCGTCCTTCTGGCCGATGATGAAGCGGTCAAGTTCCGAAACGATTTCACGGGGAGAGAAGGTGGTCATATCACTAAATTCCACTTTGCCACTGCTTGATGGACTCGAACGGATGCAGCAGCATGATCACGTTGAGCGTCAGATTGTCCCGGATGAGGTAGCCGACACCCAGTTCGAAGATGAGGGCGAGGCCGACGACGACTGATATAGGTAGCTTTCGCGCCATCACAAATCCCAGCACCATGGCCAGCGTGTCGGACACCGAATTGATGATCGAGTCGCCATAGTAATCCAGCGAAATGGTGCCGGCGCGGTAGCGGTCGATGATGAACGGGCTGTTTTCCAGGAGCTCCCAGCCGCCTTCGATGACGACGGCAAAAGCCAGGCGCAGACCGATCGGCGAACGCTGGAACAGAAACCAGGCCAAGGCGTAGAACAGGAATCCGTGGATTATGTGCGAAAAGGTGTACCAGTCGGAAATGTGCTGGGAATTCTCCGAACTGTTCACCACGCCGTGCCAGAGTTTGACGTAGCCGCAGGTGCAGATCGGCGTGCGCCCCATGCCGTACAGCGCGCCGGCCTGGAAGATGAGCAGAGCGAGCACGAGCAGAAGCCCCATCCGCCAGCTGTCTTCATAGGCCGAGTGGTTTTTGTCCCCGTCCCGTGTCGTCATCAGGTTATTCCCTCTCTTGTGCGTCGCCTTCGGCATCGACCGCCATCAGCACGACGTCCCCATATTCCGAGTGCCTGCGGTCGATAGGCCAGAATCCAGCCTTTTCATAGGCCCGGATGGCGCGGCCATTGTCGGGATGCGGATCGATGATGACGCGCGGCGCGCCCTCCTCGAACAGCTGTTCCACGAACTGCCGCACGATGGCCGAGCCATGACCTTTTCCGACAAGGTCCGGCACGCCGATCGACAGGTCGATGCCGAGCGTGCCGAACGGCTGGTCGGCATAAGGATGACCGTCTTCGAGATGCGGATCGTAGCTCTGCAGATAGGCGATCGGCCTGCCGTTTAGTTCGACGATCAGCGGCTCGACGGAAATCGAATCGATAAGTTCCCGAATGGCGGCGATTTCCGTCTCCGGATCATCCCACCATTCGGCGACATGCGGCTCGCCCAGCCATCCGGCAATCATCGGCAGGTCTTTTTCCGTCACTGGCCGAAAATCGTAGAGCACCGGCGGCTCAGGCGGCATCGAGCGTTTCGATGACAAAGTTGTTGTTGGTGTAGACGCAGATATCGGAGGCGATCTGCATCGCCTTGCGGGCGATCTCCTCGGCGTCCTTGTCGGTGTCCATCAGTGCGCGGGCGGCCGCCAAGGCATAGTTGCCGCCGGAGCCGATGGCCATGACGCCGAATTCGGGTTCCAACACGTCGCCGGTGCCGGTCAGCGCCAGCGAGACCGACTTGTCGGCCACCAGCATCATCGCTTCCAGCCGGCGCAGATAGCGGTCGGTGCGCCAGTCCTTGGCAAGCTCGACGCAGGCGCGCGTCAGCTGGTCGGGATATTGTTCGAGCTTGGCTTCCAGCCGCTCAAGCAGGGTAAAAGCGTCCGCCGTGGCGCCGGCGAAACCGGCAATGACATTGCCGCCCTTGCCGATGCGGCGCACCTTTTTGGCATTCCCTTTCATGATGGTCTGGCCAAGGCTGACCTGGCCGTCGCCAGCGATCACCACCTTGTTGCCCTTGCGCACTGTCACGATGGTCGTGGCGTGCATGGTCAGTTCATTCGACATTTTCTGCTCCGATTCGCGCAATCCCGATAAGGCGATTGGCGCGGGATTTCGATCGGCCATATGTATGCATGGGGCTAACGATTGCAAACCGCCACCGGCATGGCCGATGGAAGCCCGCATCGCAACTGGCCATCGCCGGATCATGCTGCTAGAAGGCTTTCGCTTTCAAGCAAATGAGCGTCTGGAGGCATTGTCTTTTCGTTTTGCCCCCAATCGTTTGCCCAAAGAGTCGTGTGCCCAAAGACAAGGACAAGGTCATGGCGTCCCGATCCGCCGAAGTCAGCCGCAAGACCAAGGAAACCGACATCGCCGTGTCGGTCCATGTCGACGGCACCGGAAAGTCCGACATGTCTACAGGCGTCGGCTTCTTCGACCATATGCTCGACCAGCTGTCGCGCCATTCGCTGATCGATATCACGGTCAAGGCCAAGGGCGACGTGCACATTGACGACCATCACACTGTCGAGGATACCGGCATTGCGATCGGCCAGGCACTGGCCAAGGCGCTGGGTGAGCGGCGCGGCATCATGCGCTATGCCTCGATCGATCTCGCCATGGACGAGACGCTGACACGTGCGGCGATAGACGTATCGGGCCGGCCGTTCCTGGTCTGGAACGTTGCCTTCTCGTCGCCGAAGATCGGCACGTTCGACACCGAACTGGTGCGTGAATTCTTCCAGGCGCTGGCGCAGAATGCCGGCATAACGCTGCATGTCGCCAACCATTATGGCGCCAACAACCACCACATCGCCGAGACCTGCTTCAAGGCAGTGGCGCGCGCGCTGCGTTTTGCGCTGGAGCGGGATCCGCGCCAGCCGGATGCGGTTCCCTCCACCAAGGGATCTCTGAAAGGGTAGGCTGATGGCCATCTATGTCGTGATGGAACCTGGGCGCGGCCGCACCGAGGCGGCCGACGCAACCATTTTTGTCCGTGACGGCTTTTCCTGGCTGGCTTTCCTGCTGGCGCCGCTGTGGCTTGCCTGGCACAGGCTGTGGGTCGAGGCCGCGCTCGCCTTCGTCGCCATGGGCCTCATCTCGCTGTTCGGCCAATGGCTGGGGCTGGATTGGGCAAGCTCGGCGCTGTCTTTGCTGGTCTCGTTCTATATCGGCCTGGAAGGCCAGGGATTGCGGATCGCAGCGCTTCGCCGCCGCGGCTGGCATGAATGGGGCGTCGTCGAGGCTCACAATCTCGACGATGCCGATATTCGCCAGACGCTGGATGCCGAGGCGCTGGCCGACGAACCGGCGCCGATGCCGCGCATCGTGCCCGACGCCAGCCTTGCCCGGCCGGCGCAGACCGGCCTGACGCTGGGGCTGACCCATACGCCTGGAAAAGCCTGACATGCGGGTTGCGATCATCGATTACGGGTCGGGCAATCTGCGCTCGGCCACCAAGGCCTTCGAGCGCGCCGCGCATGAGGCCGGCATTGCCGCGACAATCGAGCTGACCGCCGATGCCGAGCGCGTGCGCAGCGCCGACCGCATCGTCCTGCCCGGCGTCGGCGCTTACGCCGATTGCGCGGCGGGCCTGCGCGGCGTCGCCGGCATGTGGGAAGCGGTGGAAGAGGTCGCCATCACCAAGGCGCGGCCATTCCTCGGCATCTGCGTCGGCATGCAGCTGATGTCGCAACGTGGCTTGGAAAAGACCGTGACCAAAGGCTTTGGCTGGATTGCCGGCGACGTCAAGGAGATCACGCCGGCCGATCCGGCGCTGAAGATTCCGCAGATCGGCTGGAACACGATCGATCTCACCCGCAAGCATCCGCTGTTTTCCGGCATTGCCACGGGAGCCAAGGGCCTGCACGCCTATTTCGTCCATTCCTATCATCTTGACGCGACGAAGCCGGACGAAGTGCTGGCTGTTGCCGACTATGGCGGCGCGGTGACCGCAGCTGTTGCACGCGGCAACCTCGCTGGCACGCAGTTCCACCCCGAGAAAAGCCAGGCGCTCGGCCTGGCCCTTATCACCAATTTCCTGCGCTGGAGGCCCTGAGAACCATGAGCAAGAAGGGCTATTGGATCGCGTTGATCGATGTTCACGACCCCGACATCTACAAGCAGTATATCGAGGCCAACGCCAAAGCCTTCGCCAAATATGGCGCGAACTTCATCGTGCGGGCCGGGCGCTATGAAAATCCGGAGACGTTGACGGGCAACCGTCATGTCGTGGTTGAGTTCGAGTCCTACGATGTGGCCGTCGCCTGCTATCACTCGCCGGAGTATCAGGAAGCATCGAAATACAGGCTCGCCGCCTCGACCGGCCATTTCGTCATCGTCGAGGGCGCCTGATCGTGATCCTGTTTCCCGCCATCGACCTCAAGGACGGCAAATGCGTGCGGTTGAAGCATGGCGATATGGCGACCGCGACCATATACAATGACGACCCGGCGGCGCAGGCCAAGGCCTTCGAGGACCAGGGTTTTGAGTGGTTGCACGTCGTCGACCTCAATGGCGCCTTCAAGGGCCAGAGCGTCAACAGCGCGGCGGTCGGCGCCATCCTCAAGGCGACCAAGAACCCGGTGCAACTCGGCGGCGGCATCCGCACGCTGGCGCAGATTGAGGACTGGCTCGACCGCGGGCTGGCGCGCGTCATTCTCGGCACCGTGGCGGTGCGCGATCCCGACCTAGTCAGGGAAGCCTGCAAGACCTTCCCCGGCAAGATCGCCGTCGGCATCGACGCCAAGGGCGGCAAGGTGGCGGTCGAGGGCTGGGCCGAGGCGTCCAGCCTCGGCGTCATCGAACTGGCACAGAAATTCGAAGGCGCCGGTGTCGCCGCCATCATCTACACCGACATCGACCGCGACGGCGTTCTGACCGGCATCAACTGGGATGCCACGATCGACCTCGCCGACGCGGTGTCGATTCCGGTCATCGCCTCGGGCGGGCTGGCCTCGATCGCCGACATCGTGCGCATGACCATGCCCGATGCGAAAAAGCTCGAGGGCGCCATTTCCGGCCGCGCGCTCTATGACGGGCGCATCGATCCGGCCGAGGCGCTGGCGGTGCTGCAGGGCAAGGCAATGGAGACCCGATCTTGAAAATCTCCATCATCCTGGCCTCCTATGACAGCGGCCACTATCACGGCGGCATGGGCCAGGGACCGGACGCGCTGATCTCAGGCGGGCTCGTCGATGCGCTGACGCTAGCCGGGCATGACGTGGCCGTCACCGATATCGGCAGGGTGGGCGACGAGCAGGAGCGCGAGATCGCAACCGGCTTTGCCGTATGCAATGCCGTCTCCGGCGAGGTCCGCATCGCCCTGGACCGCGGCCGCTTTCCGATCGTTCTGGCCGGCAACTGCCTGACATCAGCGGGTGCGGTCGCCGGCGAAGGCGCCGATGCGATCATCTGGGTCGACCAGCATGGCGATCTCAACACACCCGAAACCTCCGTCTACGGCTTTCTCGACGGCATGGCGCTGGCCACGGTCCTGGGCCTGTGCTGGAAGCCGATGGCATCGGCCATCCCAGGCTTCAAACCGATCGATCCGGCCCGCTGCGTGCTGGTCAATGCGCGCGATCTCGATCCGGCTGAAAAGGAACTGTTGAAGACGCTGCCGGTGATCCGCACCGAATGCCCGGACTGGGCGACCGCCTGCGGCAGGCTGAAGGCACCGGACGCAAAGCGGGTGCACCTGCATCTCGATCTCGACGTACACGATCCCGAGGCGCTGCAGGCCAATCGCTACACGACACCGGGCGGCCCGGAGCCGAAACAGCTGCGCCAGGCTGTCTGCGGCATGGCTGGTCTGCTGCCGATTTCCGGCATCACCATCTCGGCCTACGATCCGGCATTCGACGCGCAGTCCGAGGTTCCGCCGCTGGTCGGCGAGCTGCTCAGCGAGTTGCTGGCTACGATGGAGAAGGACTGATGCTGAAGGCCCGCGTCATTCCCTGCCTCGACGTCAAGAACGGCCGCGTCGTCAAGGGCGTCAATTTCGTCGACCTGGTCGATGCCGGAGACCCGGTCGAGGCGGCAAAGGCCTATGACGCGGCCGGCGCCGACGAGCTTTGCTTCCTCGACATCACCGCATCGTCAGACAACCGGGAGACCATCTTCGACGTCGTCGCCCGCACCGCCGAACAGTGTTTCATGCCGCTGACGGTCGGCGGCGGCGTGCGCCAGGTCGCCGATATCCGCAAGCTCCTGCTGGCCGGCGCCGACAAGGTGTCGATCAACACGGCGGCGGTAAAGAACCCGGATTTTGTCGCGGAGGCCGCTGACAAGTTCGGCAACCAGTGCATCGTCGTGGCCATCGATGCCAAGAAGGTGTCGGCGCCCAGCGAGGCAGACCGCTGGGAGATCTTCACCCATGGCGGCCGCGAGAAGACCGGCATCGATGCGGTCGACTTCGCGCGAAAAATGGTCGAGCGCGGCGCCGGCGAGATCCTGTTGACCTCGATGGACCGTGACGGCACCAAGGCCGGCTACGACATTGCGCTGACCCGCGCGATTGCGGATGCGGTGCGCGCGCCGGTCATCGCGTCCGGTGGCGTCGGCACGCTCGATCATCTGGTCGAGGGCATCCGCGACGGCCATGCGGGTGCCGTGCTCGCGGCCTCGATCTTCCATTTCGGCACCTACACGATTGCGCAGGCCAAGGCGCATATGGCCAAAGCCGGCCTGCCGATGCGGCTGGACTCGTCCGTCGATCGGCCCTAGAGCGTTTCCGGCTAAGAAAGCGACCTCGCCATGGCTGACTTTTCGCTCTCCGACCTGGAGACAATCATTGGGGAACGCGCCCGGTCCGACGATCCGGACTCGTGGACAGCAAAACTGTTCGCCAAGGGCATGGACAAGGCGGCGCAGAAGCTCGGCGAGGAAGCGGTCGAGACGGTGATTGCCGCCGTCACGGGGGATAAAAAAGCCCTCGTTTCCGAAAGTGCCGATCTTATATATCATTGGCTTGTCGTGCTCGGCATCGCGGGGGTCCCGCTGGGCGACGTGCTGAGGGAGCTTGAGGGCCGTACCGGCCGTTCGGGCGTCGCCGAAAAGGCATCCCGGCCGAAAAGCTGACTGCGAGGAGGGCAGGAAACTCGATGGACCAGCTTGCTCCGACCGAGAAATATTCTCCCTATCGTTTCTTTTCGGCCGAGCAATGGTCGAACTTCCGCGCCGACACGCCGATGACGCTGAGCGAAGACGAGATCAACCGTCTGCGCTCGCTCAACGACCCGGTCGACCTCGAGGAGGTCAAGCGCATCTATCTGTCGCTGTCGCGGCTGCTGTCAGCACATGTCGAGGCCAGCCAGTTGCTGTTTCGTCAGCGCCAGGCCTTCTTCAATGCGCTGGACGTGGTCAAGACGCCGTTCATCATCGGCATTGCCGGCTCGGTCGCGGTCGGCAAGTCAACCACGGCGCGCGTGCTGAAGGAGCTTCTGGCGCGCTGGCCGTCGAGCCCCAAGGTCGATCTCATCACCACCGACGGTTTTCTCTTGCCCAACAAGGTGTTGCGGCGCGACAATTTGATGGAGCGCAAGGGCTTTCCCGACAGCTACGACGTCGGCGCGCTGCTCAGATTCCTGTCGGGCATCAAGTCGGCGCAGCGCAATGTACAGGCGCCGGTCTATTCGCATTTGACCTATGACGTCATTCCTGGCGAGTTCGTCACCATCGACCGGCCCGACATTCTGATCTTCGAAGGCATCAACGTGCTGCAGCCGGGCAAGCTGCCGAAGGACGGCAAGATCGTGCCGTTCCTGTCAGATTTCTTCGACTTCGCCATCTATATCGACGCCGACGAAAAACTGATCCATCACTGGTACATTGCCCGCTTCATGCGGCTGCGCGAGACCGCCTTCCGCAATCCGGACTCCTTCTTCCACCGCTATTCGCAGCTTTCCGAGGATGCCGCGCGCGCCATTGCGGAAGGCTTGTGGGCCAACATCAACCTGAAAAATCTGCGCGAGAACATCGTGCCGACGCGGGCGCGCGCCGACCTCATCCTGCGCAAAGGCGCCAATCACCTGGTCGAGGAAGTCGCGCTCAGGAAACTGTGACGGCCGCCTCCGGGCTGGTCGCTATATCGGTCGGTTGCGTATCCTGCACCAGTCGCCGGAGATAGGGCCGGTCGGCTGGGACGAGTTTGCGCGCGGCGACATAGACAATCACCGAGACAGCTGCTGCGGCATAGCCGTCGATTGCATAGTGCCACGCCAGATAGACCGAGCTGACGGTAACAAGGGCCACATAGACAAACGCTACAGCGCCGAGACGGCGATTGTACTCCCATGCAAAAAGCGCGTTGAGCATCGCCAGGCCGACATGCACGCTGGGAAAGGCCGAAATGCCTGACGCGAAGCCGGTCTGCCTGGCCTCATGAAGCCTCCACAAATATTGCTGGTAGGAGACAGCAGAATTGGAGGATTCGGCGCCACGGGCCAGGAATGCGAGCTGTTCGCCAAACCGTGCCGTGTCGCCCGTGGCCATTCCGTAAAACGCCGGACCAGCCGACAGGAACAGTCCAGCCAATATGTTGCCGATGACGATCCAAACCACCATGAAGCAGATGACATAGCGCGTTCGAACCGACGCCGTCCTGGGCGATGTGGCGACGAAGAACAAGGCGCCGAAATTGAGGACAAACCAGAATACGTTGTAATTCCACTCGATGGCGGCCCGCACGAAATCATTTTCGGCCACCAGGTAGAGCCATCGCCAC
This sequence comes from Mesorhizobium sp. ArgA1, assembly GCF_053714375.1. Lineage (NCBI taxonomy): Bacteria > Pseudomonadati > Pseudomonadota > Alphaproteobacteria > Hyphomicrobiales > Phyllobacteriaceae > Mesorhizobium > Mesorhizobium sp. ArgA1. The sequence continues at coordinate 22,143 of NZ_JBSKBQ010000004.1, read as the reverse complement.
GGATCGGCGCCGAAATGCAGAAACGCATCAATGTCGGCATGCAGCACGTCAAACGGAAAGCCGCCCTGCCAGACCGGCATTCCGTTCTTCACCGAGGTGAATGTGCCTTGAAAGATCATGAGCGCCATGAGCAGGCATAGGCCCGAGAGCGAGTATGCCAGCCGCGATGTCGAAAACACATATTTCGCCGCCAGACGGCGCCTGCTGTCGAAGCGATGTAGGAGCAGGCTTATGTCGACAATTATGGCGAACGTCGGCAGCATCAGGCCGTTCAACAATATCCACCGCCCGAAATATATCGAATACGCGCTACGGTCGGCAGCGCCTATTGCATACAGAAAAACCAGTCCGGCCAATGTGTAGATGACGATGAACAGATAAACGCCTGAATCCCGGCGAACCAGCGGGATCGCTTGTTTGGTGACTACCCATAGCTGACGGAAAACCACACTGCTCTTTGTCATTGTCCCCGAGCCGACGTTGCAATGCTCGGGCACTTTATAGGGAGAATCTGTAGAATCGGTTAGTGCCGTGCCAGAACGCGCTCGCTCAGAAAAGTGTCGTCCTTCTCCAGGCCCAATTTGCCACAGCCCCACCAGATGGCGAGCGCTGCGGCAATACCGACAATACCGTCCACGGCATAGTGCCATCCGAGGTGAATCGAGCCGAAGAACATCAAGACCAAATTTTTACACAATATTCCTTTGTGTCGCACCTATACTTTAATAAACAGTAAGCCGAAGAATACCCCTACTGCTCCAGGGTAGGGTTGACCCGCCGCAGTGTCAGGTTGATCCTCCCGCCATTCTTCAGCAGCGCCGAGGTCGACGGGTAGATGCGGTCGACGCCGTGGAAGCAGAGCCGTCCCTCGCCGCCGAGCACGACGACATCGCCGCTTTTCAGCCTGAACGATTTGGTGCCGCCGTCGCGTGTCGTCTGGCCGACCCGGAACAGGCAGTCGTCGCCAAGCGAGACGGAGACCACCGGTGCCGAGAAATCGGCCTCGTCGCGGTCCTGGTGCAGGCCCATTTTGGCGTCCTGCGCATAGAAATTGACCAGGCAGGCTTCCGGCGGCTGCGGATAGGCGGAGACCTCTTGCCATAATTGCAGCAGCGCGTCGGGGATCGGCGGCCATGGCTCTCCGGTCAGCGGATGCGTCGGCTGGTAGCGATATCCCAGTTCCTTGTCGGTGACCCAGCCGAGCGGGCCGCAATTGGTCATGCGCACGCTCATCTCCTTGCCGGTGCGCGGCATGGCCGGCACGAACAGCGGTGCCTGCTGCACCACCTTGCGGACGTCTTCGACCAGCGCTTCCTGCGCCGCGCGGGGCAAGTAGCCGGGCATGTGGCGGACGCCTTTGGGCAGTACGAGCATGGGGACGCTTCACCTGATTGATCTGGCCGACAATGCCACCGCCAAACAAAAACGGCGACCCGAAAGCCGCCCACAGTTTTCGGCATCATGCTGGTGTGGTGCTTAATCGTTCTCCACCCGGCCGCGCAGCTTCTTGATCGTACCGCGCCCGGCCTTGCTTTTCAGCCGCCGCTCGACCGCCCCCTTCGACGGCCGCGTCTTCTTGCGCGGCGGCGGCGGCGGTTCGGCGGCCTTGGCGACCAGCGCCGTCAGCCTTGCCCGGGCATCGGCCCGGTTCTGCTCCTGGGTGCGAAAGCGGCCGGCTTCGATGACGATGACGCCGTCCTTGGTGGCGCGCTGGCCGGCAAGCTTGATCGTGCGCGCGCGCACGCGTTCCGACAGGCCGGCCGCATTGGCCGCGTCGAAGCGCAGTTGCACGGCGGTGGCCACCTTGTTGACGTTCTGGCCGCCGGGGCCGGACGAGCGGATGAAATCCTCGTGCAGGTCGCCCGGATGGATCACGGCTTCGTCGGATATGATGATGTTGTCGTCGATCGGCATGCCGCAGTCATGGCTCGGCGGATCAAAAAAGAAAAGGCCCGATCGGGACCGGGCCTTTCAAGGATGCGGCGAGGACGATGCCTCGACTATTCGGCAGCTTCCTGCAGGCGCGGCGCGGCGCCGAGCACGACGGCGTCGACATGGCTCTCGAATTTCTCGAAATTGACGGCGAACATGCCGACCAGCCGCGCCGCCTGGCGGTCATAGGCAGCCTTGTCGGCCCAGGTCGAGCGCGGGTCGAGAATGGCGCTGTCGACGCCCGGCACGGCCACCGGCACTTCGAAGCCGAAATTGGCATCGGTGCGGAAACCGGCTGATTTCAGCGAACCGTCGAGCGCCGCGGCCAGCAAGGCGCGCGTCGCCTTGATCGGCATGCGCTTGCCGGTGCCATAGGCGCCGCCGGTCCAGCCGGTGTTGACCAGCCAGCAATCGGCGTCGTGGCGGGCGATCAACTCGCGCAGCAGATTGCCGTATTCCTTGGGGTGGCGCGGCATGAACGGGGCGCCGAAGCAGGTCGAGAACGTCGCTTCCGGCTCGATCACGCCCTTTTCGGTACCAGCCACCTTGGCCGTGTAGCCGGAGAGGAAGTGATACATCGCCTGCGCCGGGGTCAGCCGGGCGATCGGCGGCATGACGCCGAAAGCATCGGCCGTCAGCATGATGATATTTTTCGGATGGCTGGCGCGTCCGGTCTTCGAGGCATTGGGGATGAAGTCCAGAGGATAGGCGCAGCGTGTGTTTTCGGTGAGCCGGCCGTCGTTGAAATCCGGCACGCGGTTTGCATCGAGCACGACATTTTCCAGCACCGTGCCGAAACGCTGCGTGGTGGCGAAGATTTCCGGCTCGGCTTCGGCCGACAGCCGGATCGTCTTGGCGTAGCAGCCGCCTTCGAAATTGAAGATGCCGTGCGGCCCCCAGCCATGCTCGTCGTCGCCGATGAGCGTGCGCGACGGGTCGGCCGACAGCGTCGTCTTGCCCGTTCCGGACAGCCCGAAGAAGATCGCCGCGTCGCCGGCCGGCCCCTCATTGGCCGAACAGTGCATCGGCATGACGCCCTTCTCCGGCAGCAGATAGTTCAGCATGGTGAACACCGACTTCTTCATTTCGCCGGCATAGGAGGTGCCGCCGATCAGCACGATCTTGCGGGTCAGATCGACCGCAATCACGGTTTCGATGCGGCTGCCGTGGCGGGCCGGATCGGCGCGGAAGGACGGCAGGTCGATGATCGTCATCTCCGGCACGAATTGCTCGAGCTCGGCGGCCTGCGGGCGGATCAAAAGGTTGCGGATGAACAGCGAGTGCCAGGCGAATTCGGTGATGACCCGCGTCGGCAGCTTCAGATCGGCATCGGCGCCGCCGATGAGGTCCTGCACATAGAGGTCCTTGTCCGCCGCATGGGCGCAGAAATCGGCGAGCAGCGTTTCGAACTGAGCCGGTGAAATCGCCTTGTTACTGTCCCACCAGATGTGGGGTTCGGTGGCGCCGTCGCGCACGACAAACTTGTCCTTGGGCGAGCGGCCGGTGTGCTGGCCGGTCTCGGCAAGCAGCGCGCCACCCGCGGTCAACCTGGCCTCGCCACGGCGGATCGCGTCTTCGTAAAGGGCGGCCGCACCAAAATTATAATGCACCGTGCCGGTGGTTTTCAGGCCGATACAATCGATCGCGCGGGCAGAATTGCGTTTGCCGACTTCCGACATCAAGGGTCCCTTCTCCTGCATTCGCCGCACTTTGCCGGCGCATTTCCGGCATGCCCGCGATGGGGCCTGAGACGGTCAGAACCAGAAAACTCGAATGATATCAAATCATTAATCGATTTAAAAAATTTGAAAGTTGTTTAAATCGTTTATATGTGCAAAAAATCACAGTGGTTGCCCAAAGGATTGGCACACAGTGTTCGTCCAATCCGTATAGAGGTGCGATTGGGGCCGCCGGCAAGCCGTCCGCGACAGCGGATGGAGCCTGCGCCACATTTTGTACCTAATTTGTCCTGCAAAAGCCCCTTCTCTAAGATAGGAGGGACAGCTCATGAGGGAGCCGCTTGAAATGGCAACAATCGCGCTTGTCGATGACGATCGCAACATTCTGACGTCAGTCTCGATTGCCCTCGAATCCGAGGGCTATCGTGTCGAGACCTACACGGATGGGGCGTCGGCGCTGGAAGGCCTGGCGGCGCGTCCGCCGAATCTCGCCATCCTCGACATCAAGATGCCGCGCATGGACGGCATGGAGCTGCTGCGCCGAATGCGCCAGAAGTCCGATCTGCCGGTGATTTTCCTGACCTCGAAGGACGACGAGATCGATGAGCTTTTCGGCCTCAAGATGGGCGCCGACGATTTCATCCGCAAACCGTTCTCGCAGCGCCTGCTGGTCGAGCGTGTGCGCGCCGTGCTGCGCCGTGCCAGCACTCGCGAGGCTGCGGCAAAGGCGCCCAGCCAGCAGGCCCGTTCGCTCGAGCGCGGCCAGTTGGTGATGGACCAGGAACGCCACACCTGCACCTGGAAGGGCGAGCCGGTGACGCTGACGGTCACCGAATTTCTCATCCTGCACTCGTTGGCGCAGCGCCCCGGCGTGGTAAAAAGCCGTGATGCGCTGATGGATTCGGCCTATGATGAGCAGGTCTATGTCGACGACCGCACCATCGACAGCCACATCAAGCGGCTGCGTAAGAAGTTCAAGGCCGTCGACGATGATTTTGAAATGATCGAAACGCTTTACGGAGTCGGGTACCGGTTCCGCGAAGCCTGAGAACGGACCCGGGAGCTGCTATTCGATGGCAGTGGACGTAGAGCGAGGCAGACGGGCGGGCGCCGGCAGGCGGCAGTCCAGGATTCTGCCCGCATTCCTGTCGAGGATCACGGTGCCTATGCGCCGCTTCCTCGGCCATCACATCTTTTCCAGCCTGACCCGGCGCATCCTGTTCCTCAACCTGGCCGGCCTCGCCGTGCTGGTCACCGGCATCCTTTATCTCAACACTTTCCGCGACGGGCTGATCGACGCCCGCGTCGAAAGCCTGATGACGCAGGGCGAGATCATCGCCGGAGCGATCGCGGCGTCGGCGACGGTCGAGACGGATTCGATCAGCATCGATCCGGAAAAGCTGCTCGAGCTGCAGGCCGGCGAAAGTCTGGGGCCGGGCTCCGACCAGCTCGATAACCTCGATTTCCCGATCAATCCCGAGCGCGTCGCGCCGGTGCTGCGGCGGCTGATCTCGCCGACGCGTACGCGCGCCCGCATCTATGACCGCGACGCCAATCTGCTGCTCGATTCGCGCCATCTCTATTCGCGCGGCCAGATCCTGCGCTACGACCTGCCGCCGGTCGAGGACGAGCAGCCGGATATGCTGGAGCGGGTGCAGAAATTCGTCTTCGACGTCTTCCGCAACAAGGACCTGCCCGTCTATCACGAGCAGCCCGGCGGCAATGGCGCCGCCTTCCCGGAGGTGGTCAAGGCGCTGACCGGCAGCCCGTCGACGATCGTGCGGGTGAGCGAACAGGGCGAGCAGATCGTCTCGGTGGCGGTGCCGATCCAGCGCTTCCGCGCCGTTCTCGGCGTGCTGATGCTGTCGACAGAAGGCGGCGACATCGACAAGATCGTCGCCGCCGAACGCAAGGCGATTTTGCGCGTGTTCGGCATTGCCGCCCTGGTGACCGCCATCCTGTCGATGCTGCTGGCGTCCACCATCGCCAATCCGCTGCGCCGGCTGTCGGCGGCGGCGGTGCGGGTGCGGCGCGGCGTCAAGAGCCGCGAGGAAATCCCCGACTTTTCCGATCGCCAGGACGAGATTGGCAATCTGTCGATCGCGGTGCGCGACATGACCAATGCCCTCTATGCCCGCATCGAGGCGATCGAAAGCTTTGCCGCCGACGTTTCGCACGAGTTGAAGAACCCGTTGACCTCGCTGCGCAGCGCGGTGGAGACGCTGCCGCTGGCCAAGAACGACAATTCGCGCGCGCGGCTGATGGAGATCATCCAGCATGATGTCCGGCGGCTCGACCGGCTGATCACCGACATTTCGGATGCTTCGCGCCTCGATGCCGAACTGGCGCGCGAAGACGCGGCGATCGTCGACCTGAAGAAATTCATCACCGATCTCGTTGCCGTGTCGCGCGAGGCGACGCGCAACAAGAAGGCCGTCGAGATCGAGTTCAAGGCCGCCAAGCTGCCGCAGGGCGTCAAAGGCTATTTCGTCACCGGCCATGATCTCAGGATCGGCCAGGTCATCACAAATCTGGTCGAGAATGCTCGCTCCTTCGTGCCGGAGGACCATGGCCATATCGCCATTTCCCTGGCACGCTCGGGTAAGGTCAACATCGTCACCGTCGATGACAACGGCCCCGGCATCCGCGCCGATGCCATCGACCGCATCTTCGAGCGCTTCTACACCGACCGGCCGGCCGGCGAGGCGTTCGGCCAGAATTCCGGCCTCGGCCTGTCGATCTCCAGGCAGATCGTCGAAGCCCATGGCGGCACGCTGACCGCCGAGAACATCCCCGGCACCAAGCCCGGCGACATCAAGGGCGCGCGCTTCGTCGTGACGCTGCCGGCCGAAGGCTGATTGCAGCCGCGTATGCCCATCAAGAAACCTGAAAACATCCACGCCACCGCGATCCTGATCGGCGAGCGCGGCATCCTGATCACGGGACCGTCCGGCTCGGGCAAGACGACGCTGGCGCTGGCGCTGATCGATCATTTTGGCCGGCGCGGGCTGTTTGCGCGGCTGATCGGCGACGACCAGCTGTTTGTCGAGGCGCATTTCGGGCGGCTGGTCTGCCGTGCGCCGGCCAGCATCGCCGGCCTCACGGAAGTGCCCGGGCTTGGCCCGAAGCCGCTTTTGTTCGAACCCGGGGCGGTGATCGACCTGGCGATCCAGCTGATTGCCGCCGAGGAAATGGTCCGTTTCCAGGACGAGTTGACCGAGATGATCGCCGGCTGCACTGTGCCGCGCATCGACCTCGCCGAGCGCAACGTCACTGCGGCTTTGCCGGCGGTGATGGCGCGGCTGGCGATTGCGCCTTTCGTATGATCCGCCCCCGGTTTTTTGCTGCAATGCGTCAAAATGGCCACGGCCGGCGCAATTTTGGGCTTGTCAACGCGCCGCGCGTCGACAAGATAGCGCTCCCGCCGCCTGGGATGGCCGGCGAGCATAAAAAGCGCCTGTGAAGCGGCGATGACGGGAGCCACCAACGAATGATCGGACTCGTGCTTGTAACGCACGGTCAACTGGCCGCCGAGTTCCGCCTTGCCGTGGAACATGTCGTGGGGCCACAAGACAATTTCGAAACCGTGGCGATTGGCGCCGATGACGATATGGAGCAGCGCCGGAGCGACATCGTCGACGCCGTCGGCCGCGTCGACACCGGGACCGGGGTCATCGTCCTGACCGACATGTTCGGCGGCACGCCGTCCAACCTCGCCATCTCGGTGATGGAATCCGGCCGCACCGAGGTCATCGCCGGCATGAACCTGCCGATGCTGATCAAGCTGTCGTCGATCCGCAAGGGTGACAATATGGCGACCGCGCTCGACGAGGCGCAGGCCGCGGGGCGCAAATACATCAACGTCGCCAGCCAGCTCCTGAGCAGCAAATGAGCATGACATCGGAAAAGGACCAGATAGCCAAAGATTCGATCACCAGGGAGTTTCCGATCATCAACCAGCGTGGCCTGCATGCGCGCGCCTCGGCCAAGTTCGTCCAGGTGGCCAGCGGCTTCGACGCCACCGTCCATGTCGAGAAGGACGGCCTGAGAGTCGGCGGCACCTCGATCATGGGGCTGATGATGCTGGCAGCGAGCCCCGGCTATTCCATCCGCGTGACCGCCAGCGGCGCTGAAGCCGTGGCGGCGATGGACGCGCTGGAGGAGCTGGTCGCCTCGCGCTTCGGCGAAGAGTGCTGACCCGCTAAACACATACGCGCATAAAGATTTCTTTATATCCCATTGTCGTTCAGCCGGCGATCTGCTAGTCAGGCCGGCATTCCCGCGCCCTTCGACGCGCCGTGTTGGCGCAGGCGCATTCGCAGACAAATCGCACCGGAGCACTGCCATGACAGGTAGCAAGGACTATGTGGTCGCCGACATCTCGCTTGCCGGCTGGGGCCGCAAGGAACTCGATATCGCCGAAACCGAAATGCCGGGCCTGATGGCCTGCCGCGAGGAATTCGGCGCCAAGAAGCCGCTGAAAGGCGCGCGCATCACCGGATCGCTGCACATGACCATCCAGACGGCGGTGCTGATCGAGACGCTGAAGGCGCTCGGCGCCGAGATCCGCTGGGCCTCGTGCAACATCTTCTCGACCCAGGACCATGCCGCGGCGGCGATCGCCGAAGCCGGCATCCCGGTGTTCGCCGTCAAGGGCGAGTCGCTTGAAGACTACTGGGACTACACCGACAAGATCTTCCAGTGGGCTGATGGCGGCCTCTCCAACATGATCCTCGACGATGGCGGCGACGCCACCATGTACATTCTGGTCGGCGCCCGCGCCGAAGCCGGCGAGGACGTGCTGTCCAACCCGCAGAGCGAGGAAGAGGAATACTTCGTCGCCCAGATCAAGAAGCGTCTCAAGGCTTCGCCGGGCTTCTTGACCAAGCAGAAGGAAGCGATCCGCGGCGTCACCGAAGAGACGACCACGGGCGTCAACCGGCTCTACCAGCTGCAGAAGAAAGGCCTGCTGCCGTTCCCGGCGATCAACGTCAACGACTCGGTCACCAAGTCGAAGTTCGACAACAAATATGGCTGCAAGGAATCGCTGGTCGACGGCATCCGCCGCGGCACCGACACGATGATGGCCGGCAAGGTCGCGGTCGTCTGCGGCTATGGCGACGTCGGCAAGGGCTCGTCGGCTTCGCTCAAGGGCGCCGGCGCCCGCGTCAAGGTTACCGAAGTCGATCCGATCTGCGCGCTGCAGGCGGCGATGGACGGGTTTGAAGTCGTCACGCTGGAAGATGCAGCGCCGACCGCCGACATCGTCATCACCACCACCGGCAACAAGGATGTCGTCACCCTCGACCACATGCGCTCGATGAAGGACATGGTAATCGTCGGCAATATCGGCCACTTCGACAATGAGATCCAGGTGGCGTCGCTGCGCAACCTAAAATGGACCAACGTCAAGCCGCAGGTCGACATGATCACCTTCCCGGACGGCAAGCGCATGATCCTTTTGTCGGAGGGACGTCTGCTCAACCTCGGCAACGCCACCGGCCATCCGAGCTTCGTTATGTCGGCCTCGTTCACCAACCAGGTCCTGGCGCAGATCGAGCTCTACACCAAGCCCGGCCAGTACCAGAACCAGGTCTATGTGCTGCCCAAGCACCTCGACGAGAAGGTGGCGCGCCTGCATCTCGACAAGCTTGGCGCCCGCCTGACCGAACTGTCCGGCGAACAGGCCGCCTATATCGGCGTGACCCCACAGGGTCCGTTCAAGCCGGAACACTACCGCTATTAAGCATAGCGCAAGTTACCACTAGATATTGAAGCCGGGCGATTGACATTTCGCCCGGCTTCTTTTTTGCGCTGAATGATTCTTCACGCCGATTCCAGCACGCGCTATTGTGGTGATTCGCGGGCCGGGGACGAGGGCCGGCGCACGCATCGAGGGTATGATCCCGAAAAGTGGGAACCGGTTTTCGGAAAAGATCATGCTCTTCAAAAAAGAGTTAGATCAGGAGGGCGTTCTGCCGACGTCATCCTGATCTGGGCGGTCTTGCATTCAGGCGGCGAAGAGGACCAAGACATGCCGGGGGAAAACCCGCCTCGCGCGGGATGGGCCGTTTCCGGCGGCCACGACGATTCCGATATCACTGGCTCCGCCATCGCAGGCGGCGGCCTGAAGAAGCGCGCGGGCGCCCGCCTGGGAACCTTTCTCGCCACGTCCGCTCTTGCCCCACTCACCTCGTTTGCCGCGCATGCCGAGCCATCCATTGCGCAGAAAGCCGGGCTGTCGGTCAGCGCGGTCGAGGTCATCCAGCTCGCCATGTTCGTCGGCGTCATGGGCGCCGCTCTGGTCTCCGCCATCTTCCTCATCCGCGAAAGAGCCCGCACCTCGGCGCAAAATGTCGAGCTCAGGGCCCGCATCGCCGACGTCAACGCGGCGCTGCAGCGTTCGGAAGCGCTGCTCAATCTGCGCGACCAGCGCATCATCGTCTGGGCTTCGGAAAACAAGAAGCCCGAGCTGATCGGAACCTTGCCGCTCGAAAGCGGTGCGCCAGAAGACCGCGCTGCGTTCCTGGCCTTCGGCCGCTGGCTGATGCCGCGTTCGGCGGCCGCGCTCGAAAATGCGGTCGCGGGCCTGCGCGAGAAAGCGAAGCCGTTCGATTTGGTCATCGAATCGCAGGCCGGGGCGCCGCTGGAAGTGCACGGCCGCAAGAGTGCTGCCCATGTGCTGGTGCGCTTCGTCTCGTTGTCGGAAACGCAGCGAAGCCAGGCGAGGCTCAAGATTGAGAACCAGAGGCTTGCCGCCGATTACGACACCATCATCGGCCTGCTCGACGCCTTGCCGATGCCGGCATGGCTGCGCGCCACGGACGGGCGGCTGAAATGGGTCAACCGCGCCTATGCCGGAGCGGTCGAGGCACCGAGCGCCGAAGCCGCCGTGCGCGAGGCGAAGGAATTTCTCGGCGGCCAGGCGCGCGAACAGATCGCCGAACTGCACAAATCGCGCCCGGTGTTCGAGCAGACGCTGTCGACGGTGATCGAGGGCGACCGCCGCGTCTTCTCCGTCACCGACTACGCCGGCAGCGACGGCTCGGCAGGCCTTGCCTGCGACACCAGCGCCACCGAGACGATCCGCGGCGAATATGAGCGCACGGTGCGCAGCCATGCCGACACGCTCGACCAGCTGAACACGGCGGTGGCGATCTTCGATACCGACGAGAAGCTGCGCTTCTTCAACCAGGCATTCCAGAAACTGTGGGGGCTGGACTCTGGCTTCCTGCACAGCGCGCCGGACAATGCGCTTTTGCTCGACCGGCTGCGCAGCGAAGGCAAGATCGCCGAACAGCCGGAATGGCGGCGCTGGAAGGAAGGCCTGCTTGGCGCCTACCGCGCGGTGGAATCGCAGGAGCACTGGTGGCATCTGCCTGATGGCAAGACCATCCGGGTGGTGGCCAACCCGCAGCCGAAGGGCGGCGTGACCTGGGTGTTCGAAAACCTGACCGAGAAGATGGATCTGGAAAGCCGCTACCAGACGGCGGTGCGGGTCCAGGGCGAGACGCTCGACAATCTGGCCGAAGGCGTGGCGGTGTTCGGCCCGGATGGGCGGCTGCGCCTGTCAAACCCGGCCTTTGTCGCGCTGTGGGGGCTGAGCCAGGATGTGGTCAAGCCCAACGTCCATGTCTCGGCTATCCGCGATCTCAGCGATCAGCGCGCCGTCGACAGCCCGTGGGGCGGGTTCGTCGCCGCCATCACCGGCTTCGACGACGAGCGCCGCGAGCGCCACGGCCAGACCGAGCTGAAGAACGGCACCGTGCTCAGCTACGCCGTCATCCCGCTGCCCAACGGGCAGGTGATGATGACCTTTGTCGATGTTACCGACAGCGTCAATGTCGAGCGGGCGCTGAAGGACAAGAACGAGGCGCTGCAGAAATCCGACCAGCTGAAGAACGAGTTCGTGCAGCACGTGTCCTATGAGCTGCGCTCGCCGCTGACCAACATTATCGGCTTCACCGAGCTGTTGTCGCTGCCGACGACCGGGCCGCTGACCCCGAAGCAGCGCGAATATGTCGAGCATGTCGGCTCGTCATCCTCGGTGCTGCTGACCATCGTCAACGACATACTCGACCTCGCCACCGTCGACGCCGGCATCATGCAGCTCGACATTTCGGAGGTAAGCGTCGAGCGCACCATCCAGGCGGCCGCCGAACTGGTCGCCGACCGGCTGGACGAGCATGCGATCAAGCTTAGGATAGACGCCGCTGCAGCGCCGAAGAGTTTCCACGGCGACGAGACCCGGGTCCGCCAGATCCTCTACAATCTGTTAAGCAACGCCGCCAATTACGCGCCGGAGGCGAGCACGATCACGCTGGCCTGCCGCCATTTGGAACAAGGCGTGGAGTTCTCCGTCCATGATGACGGCCCCGGCATGCCGCCGGACCTGGTCGATTCGGTGTTCCGCCGCTTCGAGCCGCGCACCAATGGCGGACGCCGGCGCGGTGCGGGGCTTGGCCTGTCGATCGTCAAGAGCTTTGTCGAGCTGCATGGCGGCTCGGTGCGTATCGAGACCGGCAAGGACAAGGGCACCACCGTCATCTGCACCTTCCCCGATGCACCGTCGGGCGTCCGCGCCGCGGCCGAGTAGCGCGCTCGATGACGACTGTGGTGCTGGAGCGTTTTCTCGCCGACGAGGCTGCGACCACAAGGCTCGGCGAAGATCTGGCCATGGCGCTGCGGCCGGGCGACGTGGTGGCGCTCAAGGGCGACCTCGGCGCTGGCAAATCAACCCTGGCGCGCGCGCTGATCAGGGCATTGGCCGACGACACCGGTCTCGATGTGCCGAGCCCCACTTTCACGTTGGTGCAGAGCTACGACACCCGCATCCCGGTCCATCATTTCGATCTCTATCGGCTGTCCTCGCCCAGTGAGATCGACGAACTGGGTTTCGACGAAGCGCTGCTGCAGGGCACTGCCCTTGTCGAATGGCCGGAACGGGCCGAGGCCGCGCTGCCCAGGACGTCGATCTGGATCGAACTCGTCCATCAGGGTGAAGGTCGATTGGCGAAATTGTCGGGCGAAGGTGCCGCCTTCGAGCGGGTGGCACGATCGCTGGCGATGCGCGATTTCCTTGAAAAGGCTGGCTGGGGCGAGGCCGCGCGGCGGCATTTCGTCGGCGACGCTTCGGCGCGTTCCTATGAGATCGTCTCGCTCGCCGGCTTTGCGCCGCGCGTGCTGATGAACTCGCCACGGCTGGTGTTGGGGCCGCCGGTACGCGACGGCAAACCCTATGCGGTGATCGCCCACACCGCGCAATCGGTGACGGCCTTCGTCGCCATCGACAAAGCGCTGCTGGCGCAAGGCGTCAGCGTCCCGGAAATTCACGCCGAGGATCTCGATCAAGGGTTTCTGCTGCTGGAGCATCTGGGCTCGGAAGGCTTTCTCGACGGCCAGGGCGAGCCGGTGGCAGAACGTTATGCGGCAGCCGCCGAATTGCTGGCGATGATGCATGGCAAGACCTGGCCGCAGCGCATGGAGGCGGTGCCGGGCGTTTTGCACGACGTGCCGCCTTTCGATCGCGACGCCATGCTGATCGAGGCTGACCTTCTGGTCGATTGGTATGTGCCGATGGTGACCGGCGAGCCGGCAAGCGAGGCATTGCGCGCCGGCTATCACAAGGAATGGAGCGCGGTTCTCGACCGGTTGGACGAACGCGACGACACGCTGATGCTGCGCGATTTTCATTCGCCCAACATCATCTGGCGCGGCGACCGTACCGGCCATGACCGTCTCGGCATCGTCGATGTCCAGGATGCGCTGATCGGTCCGGCCGCCTATGACGTCGCGTCGCTGGCCATGGATGCCCGCGTCACCGTTTCGCCTGACATCGAACACCATACGGTCGATGCCTATGTCGCGGCGCGCCATGCCGCTGGGGCCTTCGGCGAGGCCGCCTTCCGCCAGGCCTATGCGATCATGGCGGCGCAGCGCAATTCGAAGATCCTCGGCATTTTCGTGCGGCTCGAAAAGCGCGACGGGAAGCCCTATTATCTGAAACACCTGCCACGCATCCGCGACTATCTCAGGCGGGCGCTGGCGCACCCGGCCCTGAAGGGTTTACACGATTTCTATGTCGCCCATGGGCTGCTGGAGGAACGCTCGCCGTGACGGCTGGTCCCAAGACTGCAATGGTGCTGGCGGCGGGTCTCGGCAAGCGCATGCAGCCGATCACCGACACCATGCCGAAGCCGCTCGTGAAGATCGCCGGCAAGACCTTGCTCGACTGGGGGCTGGACAGTCTTGAAGCTGCCGGCGTCACCAAGGCCATCGTCAATGTGCACTATCTGCCGGATCAGATCGTCGCCCATGTCGCCGGAAGGCGAACGCCAAAGATCGTCATTTCCGACGAGCGCGACGCGCTGCTGAATTCGGCCGGAGGCATCGTCAAGGCATTGCCGCTGCTGGGTGCCGAACCCTTCTACACCATCAATGCCGACACATTCTGGATCGATAGCGGAGAGCCCAGCCTCGAGCGCCTTGCCCTTGCATGGGACGGCGCGAAAATGGATATTCTGCTGATGCTTACCGATCTCGACTCGGCGACCGGCCACAGTGTCGGCACGGATTTCCTGATGGCGCCGGATGGCGACCTGCGGCGCTCGAAAGGCGACCCGGCCGGGTTGATCTATGCCGGCGCGGCGATCGTTAATCCCGCCATCTTCAGCGATGCGCCGGCCGGGGCGCATTCGCTCAACGCCTATTTCGACAAGGCGATTGCGACCGGCCGCCTGGTCGGCATGCAGATGCGTGGTCGCTGGATCACGGTCGGCACGCCCGATGCCATTGCCTCTGCGGAAGCCGCGGTCGCTGGCGCCCTCAAAAGGGCAGTATGAGCGGCTCGCGCCGCGTTCTCTCGATCCCGCCCGGAGCGCCATTCCTGCCGACTCTGGCGCAAGCCTTGCTGGCCGGCAAACTGGTGCCCGGATTCCGGTATGAAGGCGACCCGCTGGCGCTCGCCGATGTCACCATCTATGTGCCGACGCGGCGCGCGGCCCGCGCCTTGCGTGGTGCCTTCGTCGATCATTTGGGCGGCCGTTCGGCCATCCTGCCGGTAATCCGCCCGCTCGGCGAATTCGACGAGGACGAGGCCGCCTTCAGCGCAGACACTCCAGCCGAGCTTGAAATGGCGCCGCCGATCGCGGCCATCGAACGGCTGCTGCTGCTGGCGCCGCTGGTGCGGGCCTGGAAGCGCACCTTGCCGGCGCATGTGCTGGCGATGTTCGATGAGGAGATCGTCGTGCCGGCTTCCGCCGCCGATGCGATCTGGCTGGCGCGCGACCTTGCCCGACTGATGGACGAAATCGAAACCGAAGGCACCGACTGGACCAGGCTTGCCGATCTGGTAACCGGCAATCTTGCCGGCTGGTGGCTGGTGACGCTCGATTTCCTCCGCATCGTCACCGATGCCTGGCCGAAATTGCTGGAGGAGCGCGACCGCTCCAACCCGGCCGCACACCGCAACGCGCTGATCCGGCGCGAGGCGAAGCGGCTGGAACGCAACCCGCCCAAAGGCCCGGTGATCGCTGCCGGTTCGACGGGCTCTATTCCCGCCACGGCGGAACTGCTTGCCGCGGTCGCCGGCCTGCCCAACGGCGCCGTGGTGCTGCCCGGTCTCGATGGGCTGCTGGACGAGCCGTCCTTCGCGGCGATTGCGGCGCCTGGCGCGCGGCCGGCTTTGCTCGGCCACCCGCAATACGGCATGGCCAAACTGATCGGCAAGATCGGCGTGCTGCGCGGCGATGTCGAGGAGGTGGTGACAGCAGAACCCGCGCTGGCGCTGCGCGCGGCGCTTGTCGGCGAGGCGCTGCGGCCGGCCGAGACCACCGAACTCTGGGCAGAGACACGCATCCGCTTCAACGCCCGCGACATCGCCGAGACCTTCGCCAATGTGACGCTGGTCGAAGCCGCCAGCGAACGCGACGAGGCCTTGGCGATCGCCATCGCGCTCAAGACAGCCGTCGAGCAGCCGGGACAGCGGGCAGCACTCGTCACCGGCGACCGCGCGCTGGCGCGGCGCGTCTCGGCCGAGCTGTTGCGCTTCGGCGTCACCGCCGACGATTCCGGCGGCACGCCGCTTGCCAACACGCCGGCGGCCAGCCTGCTCCGGCTGACGCTGCAGGCCGTGTTCCGACCCGGCGATCCCGTCGGCCTGCTGTCGCTGCTCAAGCATCCGCTGCTTGGTCTTAGCCTGGAGCGCGCCGGCGTGCGCCATGCCGCTGAACTCATCGAACTGGTGGCGCTCCGCGGCGGCACCGGACGCCCCGACATCGCGTCGCTGCCGGCGCTGTTCGAGGAGCGTCTTGCTGGGTTGAGCGGCGACAAGCGCCAACCCTTCTGGTTTTCGCGGCTGAACGTGCGCGGCATCGAGGAGGCGCGTGAGTTGCTGAGCCGGCTTACGACAGCGCTCGCGCCACTCACAGCCTTTCGTGGTGGAGAGAATGCCGACCTGGTCGCGCTGACCAAGGCAA
Organism: Mesorhizobium sp. ArgA1; assembly: GCF_053714375.1. Lineage (NCBI taxonomy): Bacteria > Pseudomonadati > Pseudomonadota > Alphaproteobacteria > Hyphomicrobiales > Phyllobacteriaceae > Mesorhizobium > Mesorhizobium sp. ArgA1. The sequence goes on along the minus strand of NZ_JBSKBQ010000004.1, from coordinate 6,056 downwards.
GCGTCGCCGCGCTGGAGAACCTCGGCCGCACGGCCGATGGCAGTCTTGCCGAACTTTATGCCGGCGACGCCGGCGAAAAACTCGCCGAGCTGCTACGCGGCGTGGTTGCCGCTTCGGCATCCTTCGACTTCGCCGCCGACGAATGGCCTGATGTGATGGATGCGCTGGTGGCGCCCGAGACGGTCAAGCCGGGGCAAGGCACGGATCGCAACATCGCCATCTGGGGCGCGCTGGAGGCGCGGCTGCAGAGCGTCGACACGCTGATCATTGGCGGGCTGAACGAAGGCGTGTGGCCGCGCAAGCCGGAGAGCGACCGCTTCATGTCGCGGCTGATGAAGACCGGTATCGACCTCGAGCCGCCCGAACGCCGCATCGGCCTTGCCGCCCATGATTTCCAGATGGCGATGGGCGCGAAGAAGGTGGTGCTGACGCGCTCCGCCCGCGCCGGCGATGCACCAGCGGTGCCGTCGCGCTGGCTGCAGCGCATCCTCACCTTCATAGGCAAGGATCCCGCCACCGCGCTGCGCCAGCGCGGCGATGAATTGCTGGCCTGGGCCCGAACCCTCGATGCCGGCGAGCGGCAGCGTTTCGCGCCACGACCGCAGCCGAAGCCGCCGCTTTCTGTCCGGCCGCAGCATTTCTCGGTCACCGAGATCGAGACGCTGCGCCGCGACCCCTATGCGGTCTATGCCCGACGCATTCTGAGCCTTCTGCCGCTTGAGCCGGTGATCCGCGATCCCGGTGCCGCGGAGCGCGGCACGCTGTTTCATGACATACTGCATGTATTTTCGACAGAGGTCGCCGACCCGCGCGCACCGGAAGCTCTGGAGAGGCTTATCGCCGCCGCCCGGACGTGCTTTGCTGAGATAGCCCTCCCCGCCGATGTCGAGGCCGTGTGGTGGCCGCGCTTCGAAAAGCTCGCCGCCAACATCATCGAATGGGAGCGTGGCAGGGCTCCCGCCGTCGCAAGGCGGCATGCCGAAGAGCGCGCCGAAAAGACCGCTGTCGCCCGCACCGGCGTGACGCTGTCCGGCTATGCCGACCGGGTAGACCTGCTGGCCGGCGGCATGGCTGACATTCTCGACTACAAGACGGGTTCCTCGCCCTCCAAGGCCCAGGCGCACACGCTGCTGGCGCCGCAGCTGGCGCTGGAAGGCGCGCTTCTGCGGCGCGGCGCCTTCAGGGGGCTTGGCGCGCGCGAACCCTCGCAACTTGCATTCGTGCGGCTGAAGCCGAATGGCGAAGTGTTCGAGGAATCCATCCTCGACTACAACCGCCAACCCAGAACCGCCGAAGACCTGGCGGAAGAAGCCTGGGCGCGTCTGGAAAAGCTGCTCATCCACTATGCCGATCCGACGACAGGCTATCTGTCGCGAGCCCTGCCGTTTCGCGAGGGCGAAAGCGACGGCGATTACGACCATCTGGCACGCGTGCTCGAATGGTCGGCCGGCGGTGACAGCAACGATGAGGGAGGGGAGGCATGAAGAAGGCCTATCCCATCCCCAGCGAAACCGCAGCCAGCCAGGCGCGCGCCTCCGACCCGAAGAACTCGGCCTGGGTGTCGGCCAATGCCGGCTCGGGCAAGACGCATGTGCTGGCGCAGCGCGTCATCCGGCTGCTGCTCAACGGCATCGATCCGTCGAAGATCCTGTGCCTGACCTATACGCGGGCGGCGGCCGCCAACATGTCGAACCGCGTGTTCTCGACGCTGTCGGAATGGACGGCGCTTGGCGATGCGGAGCTTGCCACAAAGATTGAGGCACTGGACGAGCGCCGGCCCGACCGCGACACCATGCGCCGGGCGCGCCGGTTGTTTGCCGAAGCGCTGGAGACGCCGGGCGGGCTGAAAATCCAGACCATCCACGCTTTTTGCGAATCGGTGCTGCACCAGTTTCCGCTCGAGGCCAACATTCCCGCGCATTTCGAATTGCTCGACCCGCAGATGGAGGCCTCGCTGTTCGCAGCCGCCCGCCGCGACATGATTTCGGGCACGTCAGCCGGTGACGCCGGACTGGCCGAAGCCTTTGCCACCGTGCTGGAGCGCGGCGGCGAACACGGGCTCGACGCGCTGCTGACTGAGATCGTGCGCAAGCGCGACGGCTTACGCGGCTTCATCGATGCGGTTCGTCGCGACGGCGCTGGCTTTCAGGCTCTGTTCGACGAATTCCATTTCCGCCCGGGACAGAGTGCCGAAGACATCGCAGCCTCGGTCTGGCCGCTGCCGGGCTTTCCGCCGGAGTATTTTGCCGGCTTTGCCCGTGCGGCGGAAGCGGCCGATGCCGGCAGGGTGCTGAGCAATCTGCTGCCTTACGCCATTCCCGCCTTTGCCGAGACCGACCCGATCCGCCGGCTGCAGATGCTCGGCAAGGCCTTCCTCAAGGCCGATGGCGACCCCTACGATCCGGCAAAGACCTTCAAGAAAGCGCTGCTCGATCGGCTGCCCGACCTTCCCGATCGCTATCTGGCGGCCGTCAAGGCGATCGTCGAAGTCTCCGACCGGCTGGCACTGTTCCGGATGCTGGAAGGCACGGTTGCAGCGCTGACCATCGCCGACTGGCTGATCGTGCGTTACGAGCGCCTGAAGCGCGGCCGCAGCTTCCTCGACTTCAACGACCTCATCACGCGCACGGTCAATCTTCTGGCGCGGCCCGATGCCGGTCCCTGGGTGCAGTACAAGCTCGACCAGGGCATCGACCACATCCTGCTCGACGAAGCCCAGGACACCAGCCCTGACCAGTGGGAGGTTGTGAAGCGGCTGGCGGAAGAGTTCTTTGCCGGCCATGGCCAGCGCGGCACGGCCAACCGCACGGTGTTTGCCGTCGGCGACGAAAAGCAGTCGATCTATTCGTTCCAGGGCGCGGCGCCGGATTCCTTTGCCGACAGCCGGCTATTGTTTGCCGGACGCGTGCGCGATGCCGAGGCTTCGTTTGCCGACCTCAAGCTGACTTGGTCGTTCCGCTCTACCGACGACGTGCTGGCCGCCGTCGACCGCGTCTTTGCCGACCCGGGCGTGCGGCGCGGCATCAGCCATGACCCCGATCCGCTCGACCACAAGGCGATCCGCAACGATGCGCCGGGCTATGTCGAGGTCTGGCCGTCGCTCGGCGCCGACGCCGTCGAGGAACCCGACGACTGGACGCTGCCGGTCAACCATGCCAGTGCGCCTGCGGTGCGGGTTGCCGAACATGTGGCGGCGACGATCCAGGCCTGGCTCAAGGACCGCGAGATCATCGAGGGCAAGGGGCGCAGGTTGAGAGCCGGCGACATTCTTGTGCTGGTGCGCAAGCGCGACCGGTTCGTGCATGCGCTGTCGCGGGCGCTGAAGGACCGCGACATCCCGGTCGCCGGCGCCGACCGGCTGAGCCTGCCCGGCCATATCGCGGTGAAGGACCTCATCGCGCTCGGCCATTTCCTTATCCAGCCGCAGGACGATCTGTCGCTCGCCGCCGTCCTGCGCAGCCCGATCTTCGACGTGTCGGAAGAGACGCTTTTTACGCTTGGCGCGGGAAGGCCGGCCGGAATGTCGATGATCGCATCGCTGCGGCGGCACGCCGGCGACAATGCGGCGCTGGCCGCTATCGTCGCCCGACTCGACGGCTGGGCCAATGAGGCGGCGTTCCGGCCGGTGTTCGAATTCTATGCCGGCCTGTTGGCGCGCGACGGCCTGCGCAAGAAGATGATTGCCCGGCTCGGACCGGAGGCCGGCGATGTTCTCGACGAGTTCCTGAGCTTTTGCCTGGCCGAGGAACGCACTGGGCTGCCAGGGCTGGAGGCCTTCCTGGCGACGCTGGAGAACACCGGCCCGGAGATCAAACGGGAAATGGACCAGACGCGCGACGAGGTCCGCGTCATGACCGTGCACGCCGCCAAGGGTCTGGAAGCGCCTGTCGTCTTCCTTGTCGACGGCGGGTCGGCGCCGTTCAGCGACCAGCATCTGCCGCGGCTGATGCCATTCGACGGTTCCGGCCGCAACTTTGACGGCAAGGGCTACCTCTGGCGCTCGGCCGCCGACGTGACCAACGGCTTTTCCAAAGCTGCCTCGACCCGGGCGCGAGAGCTGGCCGACGACGAATACCGCCGGCTGCTCTATGTCGGTATGACGCGCGCCGAGGATCGGCTGATCGTCTGCGGCTATCACGGCAAGCGCGCACCGAGCACCGGTACCTGGCATTCGATCGTCAGCCGCGCGCTGACAGGTGCGCCCGAAAGCACCGAGCGCCGCCATCCCGCCAGCGGCGAACCGGTGCACCGCTTTGTCATGACCAAGCTGCCGCCGGTGGCGCAGGCGGCGCCAGACGAGACGCGACTGCCGCAGCAGGTTCTGCCGCTGCCGGCGAGCCTCTACCGGGCCTTGCCGCCCTATGAGGAGCTGCCGCGCCCGCTGTCGCCCTCCGGCGCTTCGGCCCTGATCGACGAGGACAAGGAGGCGGTCGTCGATACGCGCTCGCCGGTACTCGACAGCGAGGCGGAGCCCGGTTTTGCGGTGATGCGCGGGCTGACGATGCACAAGCTGCTGCAGATGTTGCCGGGCATCCCCGAGGGCGAACGGCAAGGCGCCGCGGGACAGTATCTTAGCCGTGCCGGCTCCGACTGGACTGAAGCCGAACGCAGCGCGGCGCTGGCCTCGGTGATGGCGATCCTCGGGGATCCGCGTTTTGCCGAGCTGTTTTCGCCCTCCTCGCGTGCCGAAGTCGCTGTTATGGGCAGCCTCGAGGTCAAAGGCAGATTGCGGTCGATCTCCGGTAAGATCGACCGGTTGGCGGTGACACCGGAGCGCGTTTCGATCGTCGACTACAAGACCAACCGGCCGGCACCGGCCACACTCGCACAGGTGCCGCCGGCCTATATGCTGCAGCTGGCGCTCTATCGCGCGCTGCTCCAGCCGCTTTATCCCGGCCGCGACGTGACGGCAGCGCTGCTGTTTACCGAGGCGCCGAGGCTGATCGAACTGCCGGGGCAGGCTATGGACGACGCCCTTGCCCGACTCACGGGAGCGTGACACAAGTTCTGCTTGAAGAAGGACTGCTCAACCACCACATTTGGTGCGAGATAAATTTCGAAAGGATTTTCGCATGGCCACCGTCAAGGTCGACAAGAGCAATTTTCAGGCCGATGTGCTCAACGCCTCGCAGCCCGTCGTGGTGGATTTCTGGGCGGAATGGTGCGGTCCCTGCAAAATGATCGGTCCATCGCTGGAAGAGATCGCCAATGAGCTCGGCGACAAGATTAAAATTGCCAAGCTGAACATCGATGAGAATCCCGAGCTTGCGGCGCAGTTCGGCGTGCGCTCGATCCCGACGCTGATGATCTTCAAGGGCGGCGAAGTGGCCGACATGAAGGTCGGTGCGGCGCCGAAGACCGCCCTTTCGCACTGGATCAACGGCAGCCTCGCCTGATTCGCCTAAGCATTACCGATATTCGAAGCCCGGCGTCGCGCCGGGCTTTTCTTTGGCGTCATAGCCCGCCCCCTCTGGCGCTGGCATCTGCGCACTCCATGTCATCTGCTTGAGGCAGGACAGGAGGGACAAATGACCGGATCCGCCAAGGCCACCGTCTTCATCGACAATGAGCGCGTCATCGTCACCGAGTACCGCTTCCAGCCCGGCGACAACACCGGCTGGCACCGGCACGGCCACGACTATGTCGTCGTGCCGCTGATGGACGGCAAGGTGAAGCTGGTGACCAAGGACGGAGAGAGCTTCGCAGAGATGAAGAAGGGTGCGCCCTACTTCCGCAAGGAGGGTGTCGAGCACGACGTCATCAGCGCCAATGAGGGCGAATATGCTTTTATCGAGATCGAGTTGAAGTAACTGCGCCGCGTCGCCATCACCAGTCGGCGATGCGGTCGCCGCCGATGAATTGCGCGCTTCTGGCCGTGTATTCAAACAGCTCGATCTTCACGCCGTTGGGATCGCGGATCCAGGCCCGACTTCAACAGTTGTTTTTGAATAGATCTTTATAATCAATGAGATGTGCGGCCCCCAAGTTTCCTTAGCACCACACGATCCCCAGATCGTTGCGTATGAGACAGCTATTCGCGGATGTTTGCCGGCAGG